>NZ_JBMDJX010000008.1:0-186935 GCF_057809415.1 Chromobacterium sp. FG22
AGTTGGTTAGAATACCGGCCTGTCACGCCGGGGGTCGCGGGTTCGAGTCCCGTCCACTCCGCCAAGCATTGCAAAAAAGCAGCCTTTAGGCTGCTTTTTTGCATTTTGCGTCGCATATTTCAAGCAAGCATTCGCATATCGCCCAACTTAGGACAAACAACTACCATTCTATTGCTTATCAGCTTGCAATGCGTCTGGGCTGCGGTGATACTTTTGGTTGACTTTCTGCATTCCATATAAAGAGATTCAACTATGCGCAATTTAATCCTGGCGGCTGGCTGCTTCGCCAGCACACTGGCCCTGGCGGGCGATCCCGCCGACAAGGCCATCTGGGAATATACGGTCAAAAACGGCGACAATCTGTGGTCGCTGGCGGCCGAGCATCTGTCGTCTCCCGCTTATGTGCCGAAGCTGCAAGCCAGAAATCGCATCGCCAACCCCTATCGGCTGATCCCCGGCAGCATCCTGCGGGTCCCCTACCCCTGGATCCGACAGGCGCAATCCGACGCCACTCTGGAGGACATGGCCGGCGAATCCGCCGCGGCCGACGCCAAGGGCAAGCCGCTGGATCTGGCGGTGGGCAAGAAATACCCCAAAGGCACCCGCTTCACGACCGGCAACGACGCCATGATCAAATTGCGCTTCGTCGACGGCTCCTCGCTGGTGATCAACGCCAATACCGATCTGAGCCTGCAAACCCAGGTCTATTACCCCAGCACCGGGGCGATCCAGTCCCAGATCAAGCTGAACAACGGCAGCACCGGCAATTCGGTGATTCCCAACATCCTGATGCCCAGCCGCTACGAGATCCGCACCCCGTCGGCGGTCACCACCGTGCGCGGCACGGAGTTCCGCGTCAACGCCGCCGGCGGCGAAGACACCTTGGCGGAAGTGCTCAAAGGCAGCGTGGAGGTCAAGGGCCGTCGCAGCAAGGTGGACGTGCCCGCCGGTTTCGGCACCTTGTCCAGCCGTAAAAGCGGGCCAAGCAAGCCGGAAGAACTGCCGCCGCCGCCGGACCTGTCCACCGTGGCGGACAATAGCCAGTTCAACCCGCCGCCGCTGGAGTGGCAGCGCGACGAACGCGCCGCTTCCTACCGCGTGACCTTGAGCGGCAAGAAACGCCTGGCCGAGCGCCAGTTGCAGGCGCCGCGTTACTATCCGCGACTGCCGGGCAACGGCGACTACGTGCTGCACGTCCGCGCCAAGAACCGCTCCGGCCTGGAAGGTTACGACAGCACGCGCAGCTTCAAGCTGCAAGCCTACCCGCTGCCGCCGCTGTTGTTCACCCATGCGGACGGCGTCCAGCTGCGCGGCAAATCCCTGACCTTGCGGGTGGACGCCAGCGCGGAACGCCCGCTGCGGCTGCAGATTTCGCGCCAGCCGGATTTCGCCCAGCCGCTGCTGGAACAGAGCGTGGCCGAGACCGAGTTCAAAACCGAGTTGCCGGAATCCGGCATCTGGTACTGGAGGCTGGCGCGGCTGGACGCGCAAGGCCGGCCGGGCCCTTTCTCCGCCGCGCAAAAAGTGGAGACCAAGGGCTGGCTCAGCCGCCTGGACAAAACCACCCCGGTGCTGGCGGCCCGCCCCTATCCCGTCGCCCGCGCGCGCTACACCCTGACGCTGACCGCGGCCCAGGCCGCCAACGCGCAGCCGTTCTCGCTGAGCAGCGATAAGCCGCAATGGGAGCTGAAGGCGCTGGAAGCCTTGCCGGCCGGGCAATACAAGGCAAGCGTCAAGATCGAGGGAGAACACGGCTACTTGGCGACGGAAGAGCAAGAAATGCTCACTCTTCCCGGAAAACTTCCCTAGAATGGCAACATGCTAACTTACTATCGCGACAAGATTCTGCGCTTGTTGCCTTTTTTGCTGGCCTTGCTGGCGGCTCTGCTGACCCTCTCCGGCCTGTTGCTGCGGCTGGACTTCTGGCTGTACGACGGGCTGATCCGGATCAAGTCCAACCATAACCAGACCAGCGACATCGTCGTCGTCGCGGTGGACGAGCGCAGCCTGTCGGAGCTGGGCCGCTGGCCCTGGCCGCGCGAATTCCACGCCCAGCTGGTGGACAAGCTGGCGCAGGCCAAGGCCGTGGGCCTGGACATCGTGTTGGCCGAGCCCTCGCACAATATGCCGGAGTCGGATCAGGCGCTGGCGGACGCCATCCGCCGCAACGGCAAAGTCATTAGCCCGGTGTTTCCGGAAATGCAGGACAACCGCCTGACCGAGACCCGGCCCCTGCCCGCCATCGCCGCCGCCAGCGCCGGCCTGGGGCACACCGACTACGAATTGGACAGCGACGGCGTGATCCGCCGCGTCTATCTGAAAGCGGGCCTGGGCTCGCCCCACCACCCCAATTTCGCGCAGGCGGTGCTGGATCTGGCCAATGGCCAGCGCCAGTCCGAGCAGCAGAAAATGGCGATGCCGCACGGCAAGCCGGGCAGCTGGCTGCGCGAAGACCCGGTGATGGTGCCCTATCTGTCCGGCCCGCCGCCGTTCCAGCAAGTGTCCTATATCGACGCTCTCAATCAACTGCCTCCCGCCTTCTTCGCCGGCAAGATCGTGCTGGTGGGCGCCACCGCCACCGGCCTGGGCGATATCCACGCCACGCCGCTGTCGGCCAACAACCGCGGCATGCCCGGCGTGGAAATCAACGCCTTCCTGCTTCATGGGCTGCAACAGGACAACACGCCGGTGCCGCTGCCGCTGGGATGGAAAGCCGTCATCAACGCGCTGGCCATCTTGCTGCTGGACCTGCTGCTCAGCCGCTACAAGCACCGCCAGGGCATTCTGCCGGCCTATCTGCTGGCCTCCTGTGGCGTGCTGGTGCTCAGCGTCCTGCTGCTGACGCTGGCCTCGGTGTTCTGGAGCGGCGTCACCACCGCCATCCTGCTGTGGCTGGCCGGCAGCGTCCGCTTCGTGTCGCGGCAATCCAAGCTTTTGCTGCAGGCCAATACCGACGGCCTCACCGGGCTTTACAACCGCCGGCACTTCGACGAAATCCTGGCGCCGACGCTGGACAAGCACCGCGCCGCCGGCAAGACGCTGGCGCTGCTGATCCTGGACGTGGACAACTTCAAAGGCTACAACGACCACTACGGCCATTACGCCGGCGATCTGATCCTGCAAAGGCTGGCGCAAGAGCTGAACGCCTACTTCAGCCCCCGTCGCCACATCGTGGCGCGGCTGGGCGGCGAAGAGTTCGGCGTGCTGCTGGAAGAATGCGGGCAGGACCAGGCGGTGGCCGCGGCGGAAGGCTTCCGCGCCCGGCTGGAAGAACTGGAGCTGGCGCATTTGAAGAGCCCCTTGCGCAAAGTCACCTGCAGCATAGGCGTCGCCGCCAGGGTGCCGGAAACGGACGACAACGGCCGCACCTTCTACGAAGACGCCGACAGCGCGCTCTACATCGCCAAGCGCTCCGGCCGCAACGCGGTCAGCCCCGCCCCCGCCACCTTTACGCCTCAACACCAGCGCTGATCCCGCTCCGACGGCCTCGCCTCGCAATGCCTGGGCCTACCCGCCTTCCTAGAACGCGTAACGGCCGGACAGGTACAACATCCTTCCCCATAAGTCGGTGGCGGGACCGGAATAAGCGGCCGCCCCGCCGCTGAAGCCGGCCCCGGTGGCGTAGCTGGGCATCCGGTTGCCCAGATTGCGGATGCCGCCGCTGACGCTGAAGCCCTTGCTCGGCTTCAGGCCGACACTGAGATCCAGCGCGGTGTAGGATCCCACCCTCTCCTTCACGTCCCCGGCATTGCGGTACAGCTGGGAGTACAGGTTCTTGAAAGACGCGTAACTGCGCGCCGTCAGCCCCACAGAATAGCCGCCACGGCTGTAACTCACTTCAAAGACGTTTTTCCAGCGCGGCTGCGCGCCGTAGTCGGCGTACTCCAGCATCGGATCGGTCTCGGTCTGCGATTCCCGGTAGCTGAAGATGCGGCTTTGCGCGTTGCGGAACTTGAGCTTGCCGTAAGCGCCCAGCGACCAGTCGTACTGCACATCGATGTCGACGCCGGAAGTCCGGGTCTTGCCGATATTCATGTACGGCGCGGAAATGTAGTCGATATCCCCCCTTACGCCGGGAAGATCGGCGGGCTTGCGCACCACGAAGCCGGGAAAACGGTCCGGATTGTCCAGCACGTATTGCGGGTCCAGCGACTGCACGGTGTTGGACACCTCGATCCGGTACCAGTCCACGGTGGCCGACAGCGCCGGAGTCGGCTGCAGCACCAGGCCCAGCGCGTAGTTCCGCGACTCCTCCGGATTCAGCCCCGCGTTGCCGCCGCTGCGCAGCTGATTGCTGGCCAGGCCGCAGCGTTCGCGGGCGATGCCGCGGTCGGCGCACTGCGCGTAGTCGTACACCGAAGTGTAGGCCTGGCGCGACGCGTACAGCTGAGGCAGCGTCGGCGCCTTGAAACCGGTGGTGACGGAGCCGCGCAGCATCGCCGGCTCCCAGGGGCGGAAGGAAAAAGCCAGCTTGGGGTTGAAGGTGTCGCCGAAATCGTTGTAGCGGTCGGCGCGCACCGCCAGCTGGACCTCCAGATTCTTCAACACCGGCAAATTGACTTCGCTGAAAGCGGACAGCACCGAGCGGCTGGCCCGCAGACTTTGCTGGACGGCGAAATTCATGATCTTGCCGGTTTGCAGCAGCGGGTCCGGCTGCGCGTCTATCGATTCATGCGACCACTGCAGACCGGCGGCGAAGCCGGCGGGGCCGGCCGGCAGCCTGAACCACTCATCATTGCTGGCCTTGAATTCAAACGCCGACAAACGCGACGAGGACGTGTTGGCGATGGTGGCCAGATACGGCCGCAGCGCGGCGGCGTCGTTCTGCTGCGAAAACGGGTTATAGAGCGGCCCGCCGTCGGCGCCGTTCCGCAACATGGCGAGGAAAGCGTCGTTCAACACCACATTGTTCTGCCTCGCCTCCACTTTGTTCAAACCCAGGTTCAGCGAGCTCTCCAGATCCCAGTCGCGCCACAAGGCGCGTCCGCCCAGCACCGCGCGATACGTGTCGCTGGTGATCTCGTTGAGCCGCCGGCCGTTCTCCGACAGATTGCGGGTGATTTGCAGATTGTCGGTGGGTTTGAAGTCCGGATACACCGACGCCAGGCCGCCGTCCCGCGGATAAATCGCCCAATTGGGCGACACAATGGTCTGCACAAAGGAATAAGCGCCGTCCAGCGGCGTCTCGGTGCGGTTCAGCCCCAGTTCGGCGAAGAACTCCGCGTCGCCGCTCAAACGCCGGGTGTAATGGGCCATCAAGCCGTAGCGGCTGGTGCGCGGCGCCAACTGAGCGCCCATCTCATCCACGTCGGACACGCACAGCGCGGCTCCGCTGGGCCGGGTGGTCAGCCGCCACGGCGGGCAGCCGGGCAAGGGCTTGGCCAGCGCGTTGCTTCTGTCGGCGTTGGGCGTGCGGTCGTTCCAATAGCCCCATTGCGCGCCGCTGCGCAGATCCGGCCCGCCCTGAAAACGGTAATCGTTGCTGCGGGTGGCGTCGTGGTTGCGGCTAAACACCGGCTCGCGGTGGTAAACGTCGAAAGACAGCAGCAGGTTCTGGCCGTCCTGTTCCAGATCCCCGAAGCCGCCGCTCAGATTCAGCCCCTGCTCGATGCCGTCTCCATCCAGATTGCCGCCGCCGCGCAGCGCCGCCTCGGCGCCCCGGAAGTTGCGCCGGGTCTTGAAGTTGATCACGCCGGCCACCGCGTCGGAACCGTAAATGGCCGATGCGCCGTCCCGCAGAATCTCCACCGACTCAATCACCGACAGCGGCAAGGTGTTCAGATCGACAAAGGCGTCGGTGCCGCTGATGAACATCGCGTAATTGGGCAAGCGACGGCCGTTCAGCAAGACCAGCACGTACTTGGAGCTCATGCCGCGCAGGCCGGCGGTGGCCGCACCGGCGGCAAAGCTGTTGGAGTTGGTGCCGGCCAGCAGGCTGCCCACCGACGGCAGCCGGTCCAGCAACTGGATCACGGTGGACGCGCCGGTCTTGTCGATATCCTCTTTCTTGATCACCTCCACCGCCAAAGCCTTTTCCTTGCCGATGCGCTTGATATTGGAGCCGGTCACCGTCACCCGCTCCAGCGGGACGGCCTCCTCCGCCCAAGCGCCTATGCCCAAGCCCATGCCCGCCGCGGCAACCGCCAGATAGCTGCGTTTCATCTCCTTACCCCCTTGTAGTGCGCTCGCCGGTCGCGGCGCGCGCCCCTAAGCTGCCGCAGCGGGCGCTACAAAGAGATTGGCGGTAGTCGCCGGCCCCCTTCCCAAGGCCGGAAGACCACACATCCATTTAAAATCAACATCTTAAATAAATTTCAGCTGTGGCGATAAAAGCACAGGCGCGCCGGCCCGCCGCGCGGTTTCCGATGCCGGCATTATTATTTACATCTTAAGCATGCAATAAGATCATGGCCCAAAGAAAAAGGCCGCCCAAGGCGGCCTTCGCTGCGCGGCAATCCGGCGTCAGGCGGACTTGCGCGCCATCAACCAGCCGGCGAAGCCGATCACGCCGACGAAGAAGACCGCCACCCAGAACGGCATCGCCATTCCCAGGAAGGTCCACTCCACGGTGGCGCACTCGCCGCTGCCTTTGAACACCTTGGAAATCACCTCCGTCAACGGCGAGGACTCCATCAAGAACTCCAGGCCGGGACCGCAGGCCGGAACCTGGTCCGCCGGCAGATGTTGCAGCCACAATTGGCGCAGCGACACCGACAGGCCCGCCAAGGCGGCCAGAATCGTCAAACCGCCCCAGGCCCTGGCGCCGCAACGGCCTGGATTGACCAGCGCCGCCAGCAAGGCGATCACGCCCGCGGCGATCACGCCGATGCGCTGGAAAATGCACAGCGGGCACGGCTCCAGGCCCAGCTGGTATTGCGCGAACAATGCAAAACCCATCGCGCCGGCGCAGGCGGCGGCGATCAGCAGAAAACCTTGTCGGTTGCTCAAGCCCATATCTTCCTCAATGTTTGGCGGTATTACGTCATGGCGCATGATTGTGCCATACAACATGGAGGAGTCAGAACCGCCCCGCGGCTTAAAGTTCCAGAAAGCGGCGTATCGCCTCTTTCTGATGCAAGGCGTCCTTATAGCCCAGCGTGATCAGCTCGCGGGTGTAGCCCGGCTCGAACAATAGATAAGTGGCCAGGGCGGTGCCGCGGTGACGGGTGGCGCCGGTGCCCTTCAGCAGGAAGCGCAGCAAGGGCGGAAACAACCGGGTGTGCTTGTAGGCGATGCCCTCCAGCGATTTGCTGGGGTTGAGCATGAAGATGTCCACCTTGCGCAACTGGGTCTGCCGCGCCAGATCCTCATGGCTTTGCAGCAGCGACACGGTGTGATTGACCCGGGTCAGCCGTTCCATGTCCACCGACATGCTGTCTATGAACACGCTATTGAGCAGATGGCCGAAAATCTGCGCCGGCGACGGATAGAAACCGCTGTGGCGGCGTTCTATGGTGTCCGGCCGCTTGCTGGCCAGGCCGACGACAAACAGCTTTTCCGCGCCCAGGTGCAAGGCCGGCGACAAGGGGGACAGCTGCCGCACCGCGCCGTCGCAGTAAAACTTCTCGCCCAGGCAGACCGAGGGGAAAATCAGCGGAATGGCCGAGGTGGCCATCATGTGTTCGATATTGATGCGTTCGCGCAGCCCCAGCCGCTGATAGCGCTCCCACTCCTCCAGGCTGTCCGCCCCCTGGAAAAAAGTGACCGACATCCCGGTGGTGTAGCAAGAAGCCGTCAGCGCCAGCGCCTTGAGCGCGCCGTGACGCACGGAATGGTCTATGCCCTCGAACACCATCACCTTGGTCAGCAGCTCGCGCAGCGGGGCGTTGTCCAGAAAGCTCTTGGGATTGCGCCACAGACGGCCGCCGGACAGGATGGACAGGCCGAAGTGCAGAAAAGTCTTCAGAAAATAGCCGGAACTGGCGTCGTAGACATCCTGGATGTGCAATTGCTTCCACATCTGCGCCAGCGTGGATACCGCCAGATGGAAATTACCGGCGCCGGAGGCCAGCGCCACCGCATTGATCGCCCCGGCGGACGTGCCGCAAATAATGGGAAAGGGATTGACGCGCGCGTCCGGCAGCAGCCGGGCAATTCCCAGCAACACCCCCACCTGGTACGCCGCGCGCGCGCCGCCGCCCGACAAAACCAGCCCGATATCGGATTGCCTCCCCATCCCGCACCTCGCGTGGCTATATTGGCGGCGGATCGGCATGCCCGACGCCGCACGGCTTCTTGTTCTATTTAGACATAGTCAAACGCCGCGGCCAGCGCCAACTTCGCGCGGAGGAAATCGGCCGTACAGGCTCAATAAGCAGCCGCCGTCTGCATGGCCCATAAATGCGCGCCCACCAGCGCGCGCCACGGCGCGAAGCCTTGCAGCCATTGCTCGGTTTCGCGCGGCGACACCGCCTCGGCCCGCTCCAGCAAGCGCTGCAGGCCGCGCCGAACCGCCACGTCCCCGTGCAAGGAGCCGTCCAGCCAGCCATAGCCGCGCAACAGCGCGTAGCTGACCGTCCACGGGCCGATGCCGGGCAAGGCCAGCAAGCGCGCGGCGATCTCCTCCGGCGCGCAGCCGTCCAGCCAGCCCTGCAAGGGCAAGCCGCCGTCGGCCGTCTGCCGGCTCAGTTCCAGCAAGGTCCGGGTCTTGGCGCGGGAGAAACCGGCCTGGCCCAGTTGGTCCGCCTCCAGCTCCGCCAATTGCTCCGGCGACGGATGGCACAGCAGACCGCCGCTGTGGCGCTTGCCGACCAACTGCATCAGCCGACGCCGCAGCGAGATGGCGGCGTGCACGCTGATCTGCTGACCGGTGACGGCCCAGACCAGCGCCTCGAACGGCGTGGTGGTCTGCGGCACGCGCAAGCCGGGACGCGCGGCGATCAGGCCGGCCAGCTGCGGATGGCCGCGATGCGCGCGCTCGAAATCCGCCACCGGCTGCGCCAAGCCCAGCATGCGGCGCGCCATGGCGGTCAAGGCCGCCGCGTCGCCGGCCTGCGGCGAAACGTCCGCGCCCAGCCCCACCCGCACCGCGTCCGCGGCGAACGTCATGCTCAGACAGGCCGGCTCGCCGCGCCACAGCAAGCCCTTGCTCAGGCTCAGCGCCGTCACCCGCTCGGACAGCTCCTGAGCGTCGCGGCGGTGGAAGGCCATGAAGTCGTCCCGGCGAAAATCCGCGGGCAAAGACAGGGATAAAGACAGCGAAACGGAATCGGCCGGTTCAGCCATGGATCAGCGCGCCTTGCGAAAAGTCAGATTGATGCGGCGCCGCCCCAGCAAAGGATGTTCGCCCTCCGCCACCGGCAGCACCCCGTGGAAACGCATGCGGTCCGGCCCGCCCCACACCAGCACGTCGCCGTGGCGCAACTCGATGCGACCGGGACGCTCGGCGCGGCTAAGACCGCCGAACAGGAAGATCGCCGGCAAACCCAGCGACACGGACACGATGGGCGCGCCGAAATCGCGCTCGTCCTTGTCCTGGTGCAAGGACATCTTGGCGCCCGGCGCATAGCAATTGATCAGGCAGGCGTCCGGCGCAAAGCCGGGGAAGCCGGCCTCGGCGGCGGCCTGTTCGGCCAAGACGCGCAACAAGGCCGGCATCGCCGGCCACGGCTGGCCGCTGACGGGATCGCGCTCGGCGTAACGGTAGCCGCGCGCGTCGGACACCCAGCCGCAAGCGCCGCAGCTGGAAGTGGCCACCGACATCGCCCGCCCTCCCGGCGTCTGCATGCCGCGCGGCGGCGCTTGCCGCAGCACGGCTTCCACTTCCGCCAGCAGCGCCGCGTCTATATCGCTGGCGCGGCGGTGCAATAAGGCGGCGCCGGGCGACAGGCGCTCCAGCCAGCCGCCCTCTTCCGGCGCGAACAGATCCGCCATCGCCGGCCTCTGGCCTCAGGCTTCGCCTGCCACCATCATGCTACGCAACAGCACCGAGCCCATCTGCCGGCCGCCGCGCTCCAGCACGTCATTGCCCACCGCGTCGATCTGCATGAACATCTCGCGCAGATTGCCGGCGATGGTGATTTCCTCCACCGGGTGCACGATCACGCCGCGCTCCACCCAGAAGCCGGCCGCGCCGCGCGAATAATCGCCGGTGACGGTGTTGACGCCCTGGCCCAGCAGCTCGGTCACCAGCAGGCCGGTGCCCATGGCCTGCAGCAACTCCTCCAGGCTTTCGCCGGTGGAATGCACGACCAGGTTATGCGCGCCGCCGGCGTTGCCGGTGGTCTGCATGCCCAGCTTGCGCGCCGAATAGCTGCCCAGCATATAACCCTGCAGCACGCCCTTGTCCACCAGACGGCGCGCCACCGTGGCCACGCCCTCGTTGTCGAAGGCGCCGCTGGCCATGCCGCGCAGCAAGAAGGGATCTTCGTCCACGGTGATGTTGGCCGACATCACCGGCTTGCCCAGAGAATCCAGCAGGAAGGACGATTTGCGGTACAGGCTGCCGCCGCTGATGGCGGCCACCAGATGGCTGAGCAGCGAGGCGGCGATCGGCGCTTCGAACACCACCGGATACTGGCCGGTCTTCACCTTGCGCGCGCCCAGCCGCCGCGCCGCGCGCTGGCCGGCCTTGGCGCCGATGGCCTCCGGCGCGTCCAAGTCCTCGCGCCGCCGCGCCGACGAATACCAGTAATCGCGCTGCATCGCGCCGCCGTCCTCGGCCACCACCGCCGCGGAAATGCTGTGGCGGCTGCTGGCGTAGCCGCCGATGAAGCCGTGGCTGTTGGCGTAGGCGAAATGGCTGGACTGCGAGGACGCGGTGCCGCCCTCGGAATTGCGGATGCGCGGATCGGCCGCCAACGCGGCGGCCTCGCAGGCTTTGGCCAGCTCGATGGCCTCCTCCACCGGCAGCGCCCACGGGTGGTACAAGCTGAGATCGGGAAACTCGGTGGCCATCAATTGGGAATCGGCCAGGCCGGCGCAAGGGTCCTCGGCGGTGTAGCGCGCGATGTCCCGCGCCGCGCGCACGGTGTCCGCCAAAGCCTCTTCGGAAAAATCGGAGGTGCTGGCGTGGCCCTTCTTCTGCCCCAGGTAGACGGTCACGCCCACGCCCTTGTCCTGGTTGTACTCGATGGTTTCCACCTCGGACAGGCGCACGCTCACCGTCTGGCCCAGGCCTTCGGAAACGTCGGCCTCGGCGGCGCTGGCGCCCTCGGCCTTGGCCAGTTCGATCACGCGGGAGGCGATGTCCTCCAGCGCGGCTTGGCTGAAACTGAATGTTTTGTCTGCCATAGTGTCTTTCGCAATGGTCGAAACGGCCGGAGGCCTTTTCCGGTATCATACCAGCCTTGAGAAAACCGATTGAGAATTGCCAACGATGACCCATTACCAGAACGACAGCCCGGACGACGGCTACGTCAGCAAATCCCAGCGCAAGCGCGATATGGATGCGCTGCAGGACCTGGGCCGCGAACTGGTGGAGCTGTCCAAGGACACGCTGAAAAAAATGCAGCTGCCGGAAGACTTGCTCACCGCTATTCTGGACTATAAACGCTTTACCGCGCACGGCGCGCTTCGCCGCCAGCTGCAATACATCGGCAAGCTGATGCGCGACGTGGACCCGGAACCGATCCAGCAATACCTGCAAATTCTCAAGGGCGAATCGTCCGAGCACATCGCCTGGCAGCACCTGCTGGAGCGCTGGCGCGAACGGCTGATGGAAGACGACAAGATGCTGGCCAACTTCGTCACCGACTTCCCGGCCGCCGATCCGCAACAACTGCGCACGCTGATCCGCAACGCGCGCAAGGAAAAACAGGACAACAAACCGCCCAAGTCCTTCCGCCTGCTCTATCAGGCCGTCAAGGACGTGATCCCCGAACCGGGCAAGCCGCGCCTGCACCAGCAGGACCAAGAGGACGACGAGTGATGCTGAAAGTAGGCCTGGTCTCGATCTCCGACCGCGCCAGCAGCGGCGTGTACGAGGACAAGGGCATCCCGGCGCTGCGGGACTGGCTGGCCGCCGCGCTGGCCAGCCCCTTCGCCGTCGTCTCCCGGCTGATCCCGGACGAGCAGCCGCAAATCGAAGCCGCGCTCAAGGCGCTGGTGGACGAGGAAGGCTGCCAGCTGGTGCTGACCACCGGCGGCACCGGCCCGGCGGCGCGCGACGTCACCCCGGAAGCCACGCTGGCGGTGGCGGACCGCGAGATGCCCGGCTTCGGCGAGCAGATGCGCCAGATCAGCCTGCGCTTCGTGCCCACCGCCATCCTGTCCCGCCAGGTGGGCGCGATCCGCAAGCAGGCGCTGATCCTCAACCTGCCCGGCCAGCCCAAGGCGATCAAGGAAACGCTGGAAGGCCTGCGCGGCACCGACGGCCAGGTGGAAGTGCCCGGCATTTTCGCCGCCGTGCCCTATTGCATAGACTTGCTGGACGGCCCCTATATCGAAACCCATGAGACGGTGGTCAAGGCCTTCCGCCCCAAATCGGCGCAGAAAAAGCCAGACTGAGCCATGGCTTACCAGTCTCCCGCCTGGCTGCGCGGCGGCCACGCCCAAACCATCTGGCCGGCGCTGGCGATCAAGACCCGCCGCCCCGACTACCGCCGCGAACTGTGGGACACGCCGGACGGCGCGCGCATCGCGCTGGACTTCGTGCCCGGACGGCCCGGCGCGCCGCTGGTGGTGCTGTTTCACGGCCTGGAAGGCAGCAGCGACAGCCACTACGCGCGCGCGCTGATGCAAGCGGTGCAGCGGCGCGGCTGGAACGGCGTGGTGCCGCATTTTCGCGGCTGCGGCGGCGTGGACAATCCCTTGCCGCGCGCCTATCACGCCGGCGACGGTGCCGAGGTGCGCTGGATTCTGAGCCGGCTGGCGCAACGCTTCCCCGTTTTGGCCGCCGCCGCGGTGTCCCTGGGCGGCAGCATGCTGCTCAACTATCTGGCGGACGAAGGCGCGCAGGCGCTGCCGCGCGCGGCGGCGGCGGTGTCCGCGCCGCTGGACCTGGTGGCGGCCAGCACCCGGCTGGACCGCGGCCTGGGCAAACTGCTGTACACCCGCATGTTCATGGGCACGCTCAAACCCAAGGCCTTGGAATCGCTGCAGCGCCATCCCGGCCTGTTCGACGGCGGCAAGCTCAGCCGCGCGCGCACCTTCATCGAGTTCGACGACCTGGTCACCGCGCCCATCCACGGCTTCGGCACCGCGCTCAATTACTGGCGCAGCGCCAGCGCCAAACCGCGGCTGGGCCAGATCGCCCGCCCCACCCTGGTGCTGAACGCGCGCAACGACCCCTTCCTGCCGGAACAGGCGCTGCCGCGCCAGACCGACGTGGCCGCCAGCGTCACCTTGGAGTTCCCCCGCCACGGCGGCCACGTAGGCTTCGCCTCCGGCGCCTTCCCCGGCACGCTGGACTGGCTGCCGTCACGCTTGCTGGAATTCTTCGAACCGCATCTGGATTGACTGCGCGGCGCTTTCTGCGCATCTTGACGGCATCCCACCCTCAAGCGAAAGCGCCGCATGGCTTCCGACACCGTCAAGACTTCCGTCCTGCGCAAGGCTTATCTGCGCATTCTCGCTCCGCTGTTCATCGCCTCGGTTCTGGCCTTTCTTGACCGGGTCAACGTCAGTTACGCCGCCCTGACCATGAATGCCGACCTCGGCTTCAACGCCAAGGTCTACGGCCTGGCCGCCGGCATCTTCTTCGCCGGCTACGTCCTGTTCGAAGTGCCCGGCGCCATCCTGGCCGAGCGTTGGAGCCCCAGCCGCTGGATCGCCCGCATCCTGTTCTCCTGGGGCGCGGTCAGCATGCTGCTGGGCCTGGTGCAGAACGAGTGGCAGTTCTATGTCCTGCGCTTCTTGCTGGGCGTGTGCGAGGCCAGCTTCTACCCGGTGATCTACGCCTCGGTGATCCCGCGCTGGTTCGTCGCGGACACCCGCGCCCGCGCCATTTCCATCACCCTGTGTTCGCTGCTGGTCTCCGCCATCGTCGGCGCGCCGCTGGCCGGCTGGATGGTGGGCCTGCAGCCCTTCGGCCTCAAGGGCTGGCAAAGCCTGTTCCTGCTGGAAGGCGGCGTCACCGTGCTTTACGGCTTCGCCATACTGCTGTGGCTGCGGGACGACCCGGCCCAGGCCCGCTGGCTGAGCGCGGAGGAAAAGCGCTATCTGATCGATACGCTGAAGGCGGAAGCGGCCGCCACGCGTGAACAACAGCCGGCCACGCTGCGCCAGGCGCTGGCGCAGCCGGCGGTGTTGCGGCTGTGCCTGATCTATTTTCTATGGATTACCGGTTTCTGGGGCTTCAGTTTCTGGATGCCCACGGTGATCAAGAACGCCTCCGGCTGGTCGCCGCTGGCCATCGGCCTCGCCTCCGCCGTGCCCATGCTGGCGGCGCTGGCCGCCATGCTGTGGCTGGGCCATTCCTCGTCCCGCCGCGGGGAAAAGCGCTGGCATGTGGCGCTGCCGCTCTTGCTCGCCGCCGCCGGCTTCCTGATCGGCGCTTTGAGCGACAGTATCGCCGTGGCGCTGCTCTCGGTCACCGTCGTCGCCATCGGCGTCTACAGCCCGATGGGCGTGTGGTGGTCCATCCCCACCACGTTTCTGACCGGCACGCTGGCGGCGGGCGCCATCGGCCTGATCAACTCCGTGGGCAATGTCGGCGGCTTCATCGGCCCTTACGCGCTGGGCTTGATCGAGGCCGCCACCGGCAGCCACACCCTGGCTTACTTCTGGCTCAGCGGCTCGCTGCTGCTCAGCGCGCTCTTGGTGCTGGGCTTGAAGCCGCAAGCGCAAACAGCGGACAATTCCAGCCAAGCCGCCGCTTCCGGCGGACGATAGGAAGAACCATGCCGACACGAATCTTCGTCCTCGCTCTCTGCGCTTTTCTGCTCTCCGCTTGCGCCGGCATGGCCGAGCGCCTGCGCGGCTCCCTGGAACCGCCGGCCGAGCGCGGCTACGCCATCCTGTCGCTGACCGGCAAATCCGCCAATCCGGACAGCGCGACGCTGGGGCTGAACATCGCCAACGCCGCCGGCCGCGTCGTGGCGGCCGACAGCGCCAGCCTGCTGACCGACACCGTGTTCGGCGAGCAGGGCAAGTCCATGGCCGAGGGCAAACTGATGCTGTTCACGCTGGAGCCGGGCCAGTATCGGGTGGAGCAAGTCTGGGCCAACTGGCTGGAGGACGGGGCCTGGGGCGTCAGCCGCAAGATGCGCAGCTTCCGCCTGGCCGCGCCGTTTGAGCTGAAACGCGGCGAGACGGTTTATCTGGGCAATGTGGACGTGGAAATGAGCTTCTTGCCGGAAGCGCGGTTGCGCGACGAATCCGAGCGCGATCTCGCCCACATCCGCCGCATCTGGAAGATCAAGGACGTGTCCGGCGTTCAGCTGCGGCCGCTGGGGCAAGCACGGCTCTGAGCTTCCGTTCAAACCCTCGAAGCCAGCTCAAAACCCGGCATGGCCGCCGAGAAAGCGAAAAGCTCATACTATGTATGAGCCTTTCTTAAGCCACACTCTCCGTATTATGCCCGTCCGCGCACCGTAGATCGCGAGCCGATTCCGAACCCGCTCACTTCTGCCACAGCTTGGCCAGATAGGCCGGCTTCACCGTCGCCGCCGCGAGCGGTACGGCTTCCAGCACCCGGTAGGCGTTCTGTCGGGTGTCGCGCAGCAGCGCGTCCGCGTACGGCGCGCCGTCCAGCTTGCGCAAGGCCGCCACGCGCGGCGCATTGGCCTTGTCGCTGCGATGGGTGACCACGCCTATCTCGTTGCTGGCCAGTTTGACGAAGCTGCCGGGCGGATACACGCCCAGCTCCTTGATCAGCAAGGCCGCGTGCTGCGGATCGAAGTCGCCCAGCTCGCCGCGGTACAAACTGCCTATCACCAGCGCCGGCAAGGCCGGCTGAGGCTGATGGATGCAGGAACACAACACGTCCACCATGTGCAGTAGGGCCGCGTCCGGGTGGATGTCCTCGCCGCGCAGCCCCTGCGGGTAGCCGTCGCCGCCGCGCTGCTCCTGATGGGTCTGCACCAGAAGATGCCAGTGCTCGTCCACCACCCCGGCCTCGCGCAAAATGGCGGAGCCTACGATGGGATGGGCGTAGAGATCGTCGCGCTGCGCGGCGTCCGGCGGGGTCGGCTGCCGCGACAATTGATTGAGCAGGCCGGTGATCGCCAGATTCATGCTCAGCGCCGCGCCCACCACCGCCTGCAAGCGCGCCTCCTCCATGCCCAGCCGCCGGCCCAGCACCGCCATGATGGCCGCCACGTGCACGCTGTGGGCGCTGCCGATATCGCGATAGGGCGTCAGCAACACGCTGGCCAGCACCCCGTCCGGCTGTTTGCTGGCCAGCCGGATCAACGCGTCCGCCATGTCCGCCAGCCGCCCGGCCAGGCCCGGCACCGCCAAGCCGTGCAATAGCAGGCCCTCGGCGCGGCGGGTCTGGAAGCCCAGCTCCATGATGGGGTTGGGCTGCACCTGGGCCGCGGCCTCTTTTTCGCGCTGCGCCGCGCGCTCCAGCTGTTCGCGCTCCAAGCGCGCCGCCACCTCCTCGCTGTCGCCGTGCGCCAGCGTCACCAGCCGCTCGCGCTGCTCCGGCGTCAGCACGTAATGGCCTTTTTTCAGCAGCAGCAGGCCGTTCTTGGCGTACACGTCGACCGGCAATTGCTGGCCGATGCGCAAGAAGCTGGTGGGCAACTTCACTTTGGAGGAGTCCGGCATAATCTATTTACGTTTCGTTAAGTCATGCTTCAATGGCTGTGAATAATGCCGCATTCCATCGGCCTAAGGAAGCCCCCGCGGTCCCGCTCTCGCGCCGGCTTGCCATGCAATGCCGATGACATTAATCTAGTCGCTTCAATCCTCTTGCCTCGTTGGAGAATGCCGTTATGACAAGCAATCGACGCGTCGACGCTTCGCGCAGGGACTTCTTGAACAGCGCGGTGGGCGTGGGCTTCGCGCTGGCGGTGCAGCCCATCGCCGCCAGCGCCATTCTCACCGACGGCGACGGCCTCAGCGCCGGCGCGGTGGAAATCCCGACCGGGCCGGCCGTCATGCCGGGCTACATGGCCAAGCCCGCCGCAGCCGGCGGGCCCTTGCCGGTGGTGCTGGTGGTGCAGGAAATCTTCGGCGTGCACGAGCATATCCGCGATCTGTGCCGGCGGCTGGCCAAGGCCGGCTATCTGGCGGTGGCGCCGGAGCTCTATTTCCGCCAGGGCGATCCGAGCAAGGTCGCCAGCATCGGCGAACTGCTCAGCGGCCTGGTCAGCAAGGTGCCCGACAGCCAGGTGCTGGCCGATCTGGACGCCACGCTGGCCTGGGCCGGCGGCCACGGCGGCGACGTCAAGCGCGCGGCCGTCACCGGCTTTTGCTGGGGCGGACGCCAGGCGTGGCTGTACGCGGCGCACAATCCGGCGCTCAAGGCCGGCGCCGCCTGGTACGGCCGGCTGCAGGGCGAGGCCGGCGCCAACACCCCGCGCCAGCCGCTGGACGTCGTCGCCCAGCTGCATGCGCCGGTGCTCGGGCTTTACGGCGGCCTGGACAAGGGCATTCCGCTGGAATCGGTGGACAAGATGAAGGCCGCGCTGCGCGCCGCCGGCAAACCCTCCGAAATCGTGGTCTACCCGGAGGCCGACCACGGCTTCAACGCCGACTACCGCCCGACTTACAACGCCGCCGCCGCCGCCGACGCCTGGCGGCGCATGCTGCAATGGTTCAAACAACACGGCGTCTGACACCGGCTACTCTCCCGGCGGCCGTCTGGCGCAGGCCGCCAGCCGCATGCGGATCACCTGATTGAAGCGCGCCAGCCAGTAGGGATCGAACTGGCGCTCCGAGGCGTTGATCTCGGCGATGGCGCGCATCATCGAATGCCGCAAGCCCCGATGCGCGTGCTTCAAGGTCACCGCCTCGAACGCGTCCACCAGGGCCAGGATGCGCGCGCCGCTGCAAATTTCGTCGCCGCGCAAGCCCTGCGGATAACCGCGGCCGTCCGGCATCTCGTGATGCTGGGCCACCATGCGCGCCGCGTCGGCCCAGGCCGGCATCCTCTCCAAGAGGCCCGCCGCCCAACCCGGATGCTCCGCCATCTGGAGGCGCTCGGCCTCGCTCATCCGCCCCACTTTCAACCAGAACGACTCCGGCAACAGCATCATGCCGATATCGTGCATATACACCGCCGCTTCCAGCTGCCTGTCGTCCACCATCCCCGGCGCCTGACGGCTGGCCTCCAGCGCCAATTCCAGATTGCGCTCGGTGCGGCCCTGGAACTGCGGCAGACGCTGCTCGAACTGCAGCGCCAATAGCCGGAAAAAAGCCAGATCGCCCTGGCTCAGCTGCGCGGCGGCGTCCGCCGGCGCATCCGACTCGATCACGTGCAAGGGAATGCCGGTGATCTGCTCCACCAATTGCTGACAACGCTGCAGCAGCTCGCCTACCGGGCACTCCGCCACCTGGTTCAAGGCCCGCATCAGCAAAGGCAGCTGCAGATCGTCCAGCAGTTCGTGGTTATCCAGCGCCTCCAGCGCCAGACCCAAGCGGTCCATCACCAACAGCATCACATCGCCTATCGAGTCCTCGTAGACCACCTCGCCGCTGCGCAGCCGCTCCAACAGGCTTTCCAAGGCGTGGACGAAAGGCACCACGAAGCGCACCTGGCACATGCTGGCGTCGCCCTTGATGCTGTGCAGCAAGCGAAACAGCTGATCGATCTGAGCGGCGTCGGTGTCGCCGAAACCCAGCTGGCAAACCAAGTGCTCCACCTGCGGCGCGTAATCGCTCATCACCTCCATGAAATCGTGAAACGCCTCCGGCTCCACAATCTCCAGCGTCAGCTCCTGCTTACCCATGCCCCCTCCCATTTTCAATCGCCCTTCATTCCAGTATATGCAGCATGCGGCAAAGCGTGCGACAGCGGCCTTTCCAAACCGCCACGCGCCGCGCATAATTTGCGCCCCCGGCGCATCGTCCGCTCTTTATGTCCGATATTCCCATGCAAAACCCACTGCAAACGCTGCAACAACACATCGCCTTCATTATTGAAGTGGATAAACTCAAAACGGTGTTGCGCAAAACCAAAGCCGCCCATGTCGACCGCTACGAAAACTCCGCGGAACACAGCTGGCAAATCGCGCTGTTCGCCCTCAATCTGCGCGACTTCGCCGCCGAGCCGGTGGACATCGACAAGGTGGTGCGCATGTTGCTGATTCACGACCTGGGCGAAATCGACACCGGCGACACCATCGTCTACGCCGCGGACGGCGCCGCCGAGCGCGAAGCCGAGGAACTGGCCGCGATGCGCCGCATCCTGGGCCTGCTGCCCCAGCCCATGGCCGCGGAGCTGCTGGCCTTGTGGCAGGAGTTCGAGGCCCGCCAAAGCGCGGAAGCGCGTTTCGCCCGCGCGATAGACCGATTGATGCCCATCTTGCTCAATCTGCAATCCGGCGGCCAAAGCTGGCGCGAAAACGGCGTCGGCAAGCAACAAGTGCTGAGCATGGCGGTGGGCAAAGTAGAGGACGGCTGTCCGCTGGCGGCGGACTGGTTGCGCGTGGAATTGGACCGCGCGGAGCGGGACGGTTACTTCGGCGCCTGAGCCCAAATGGAGAAAACCCGGTAGAAATGCCAGGGGATACTGAAAAAACAGGATAAAAACCCTTTCGGCCATGCAGAAAACGCTTGCCATGTCCCGGAACTATAGGCACTATTCCTGCCGCAGGATGCTCAAGTTGTGGATGTGTTGTTGTCGTAGTGGCATTAAGTCCGTACCTCAGTCGCCATTTCCCTTGAACTTCGTGCCTTTTATTTCAACTGCTCGTTTTGAGGAATTAACAAAATGGCAACCGGTACCGTTAAGTGGTTCAACGACTCCAAAGGTTTTGGCTTTATCACCCCGGATGAAGGCGGCGACGACGTGTTCGCTCACTTCTCCCAGATCAATGCCAAAGGCTTCCGCACCCTGGCTGAAAACCAGCGCGTTAGCTTTGACGTCGTAGACGGCCCGAAAGGCAAACAAGCCTCCAACATCCAGCCCATCTAATCATCGCGATTAGTACAGCTTGATGAAAACCCGGCCTCGCGCCGGGTTTTTTGCATTTACGCTTCAACGCAAGGAATTCCCATGCCCGTCTCCGACGATCACGAACACATCATCGCCGCCACCCGCGACTGGCTGGAAAAAGCGGTGATAGGACTCAATCTCTGTCCGTTCGCCAAGAGCGTCTACGTGAAGAACCAGGTGCGCTACGTGGTCAGCGACGCCGCCCAGCCGGATCAGTTGGCGCAAGAGCTCGCCTCCGAACTGCGCCTGCTGGCCGACAGCAGCCCGGACGAGATCGACACCACCTTGCTGATCCACCCGCGCGCGCTGCAACGCTTCCTGGATTTCAACGACTTCCTCGACATCGCCGACGCCATCGTCGAAGACATGGGACTGGACGGCGAGCTGCAAGTGGCCAGCTTCCACCCCAGGTTCCAGTTCGATGGCACCGGCATCAACGATATCGAGAACTACACCAATCGCGCGCCCTACCCCACGCTGCACCTGCTGCGCGAAGCCAGCATCGGCCGCGCGGTGGAAGCCTTCCCGCAGGCGGAGGCCATCTATGAAAAGAATATCGAAACGCTGAAACAGCTGGGCCTGGACGACTGGAAAGCCCTGTTCGCCGGCAAAACGCCGTAAGCGCGGGCTCGCCGCGCATTGCCAAGCCCGTCGCGGGCATGGTACACCACGGGCATTCCACCTTCTTGGAGTTCAGCCCCCATGTCGCTCAGGCCCTTGCTGCCGCTCGTCGCGCTATTGTTGAGCGCTTGCGCTTTCACCCCGGTGCAGAAGCCCGTCGCCGGCGACGACTTTCGCGGCAACGAGCTGGGGCAGAGCAGCGCCAATCGCATGGCCAACCTGGCCATGCGCGACAATCTTGCCAGCTTGCAAACCCTGCTGGAAAAACTGTACAAGCGCAATCCCAGAGAATGGCGCAAGACCGGCGCGGCCGACTACCCGGCCGCGATGCGCCAGGTCATGAGCTCCATCCGCAACAACGCCCCGCTGCCGGCCTTGAGCGGCCAGCGCTCGATCGCGGCGATGAGCGCGGCCTTCGACCCCGGCTTTGGCGGCGACCGGGCCGGCGCCTTGATTTACGGCATGGGCTCCATGCTGGTGGACGCCTACGGCGGACGCACCGAGCTGTTCCTGGTGCATGGGCTGGATGCGCAGCAGCTGGCCAACGCCTCGCACAATCTGGAAGTGGCGGCCTGGATGCTGAACAACCGCCAGATCAGCGGCGCGCCGGTCTTGCTGTCCAATGAAATCGGCAGCGTGCGAAATCTGTCCTTCGAGCGGGAGTTCGGCAAAATGATGGCCAGGCTGGATTTGCTGGCGGAATTGTCGGACGAGAAACTGCGCCGCAGCGCCATAGACTTCGGTCAATCGCTGATCGCCGGCCCCTTCCTGCAGTTTCTGCCGGTCAGCGCCGTCGCCCAGGCCGCGGCGCCCTGAGAGCCCGTTCAA
Source organism: Chromobacterium sp. FG22 (assembly GCF_057809415.1). Taxonomy (NCBI): domain Bacteria; kingdom Pseudomonadati; phylum Pseudomonadota; class Betaproteobacteria; order Neisseriales; family Chromobacteriaceae; genus Chromobacterium; species Chromobacterium sp. FG22. The sequence goes on from NZ_JBMDJX010000008.1 coordinate 21,437, forward strand.
AGTCTCGCGAGCAAAAGCGAGACAAGGCGAAAGCCACTGAGAAAGCGGAATGGACTCATGGCGCATGAGCCTTTCGAAACGGTTTTCAAGGCCCCGTTCCATCCCTCCCGCTGCAGCGCGGCAGACATTGAAGCGGTTCCGGGAGTCGGACTCAGCTCCGACGCTTGCCCACCTTGTCGCGGTAAAAGGCGCGAATGCGCGGCATATCGGCGTCGATATCGCCGCTGGGCGTGAATATGGGGCCGAAACCGGCCTCCTTGCGGCTGTAATCCAGGTACGCCAAGGCCACCGGCACCTCCGCGCCGCAGGCGATGTGATAAAAGCCGGTCTTCCATTCGGACACCGCCTTGCGCGTGCCCTCGGGCGGAATCGCCACCACCAGCCGATCCGAACGCCGGTAAACTTCCACCATCTGCTGCACCAGGGAATTATTCTGATGCCGCTTGACCGGAATGCCACCCAGCCAGCGCATCACCGGCCCCATCGGCCCGGCGAACAGCGTGTGCTTGCCCATCCAGTAGATCTTGGCCCCCGCGGCGAAACACACGGCCAGCGTCAGCGGAAAGTCCCAATTGCTGGTATGCGGCGCGCCGATCAGCACGTATTTGTCCAGCTTGGGAAACTCTCCTCGCAGCTTCCAGCCGCTCAGCTTGAGCATGGCGATGGACAAGCAGCGGAACAGCGGCCGGATCACGGGCGTGTCGAAAATGGTGAAATGCATGACGGTCCTGAGCAAGGGCCTCGCCCAGGACGGGGAGCGACAACCGAACAGGCGCCGCCCAGCGTCGGGGCAAGCGCCAACCACGTGGAAAAACGCCGGAATGTACCTGATAAAACTATCCCGGTAAATCCGCATTGCGAAATACAATCAGATCTCGCAAGTCCATGAATTCAAAAAGCAAGCGCCGCGCCGCCTCACTCCGCCAAGGGATGGATGCGGTACACGCAGCGCCGCCCGCCGTCTTCCAGCGCGTGCTCCAGCCGCCGCACTTCCGCGCCCGGCCCCAATACCCGGGCAAACAGCGCCAGCTCGGAGCGGCACAGGCCCTGACATTGGCGCGCCGCCGCGCAGATCGGGCAATGGTTTTCCAGCAACAACCAGCCGTCGCCGTCCAGGCGCGCCTCCGCCATATAGCCTTCCTGGCTGCGTATCCGCGCCAACGCGGCCACCCGCTCCCCCAGCCCGTCCGCGCCGGACATCGCCAGCCGGTACTCCTCCTCCGACTGCGCCTCTCGCCGTTGAATCAAACTCTCTAGGCCGGACTCGCCAAACAGCTCCCTCACCTGCTCCAGCAACTGCAAGGTCAAATCCGCGTGCCGGTCCGGAAAACGGCCATGACCGCTCTCGGTCAAGCGCCAGAGCTGGGCCGGCCGGCCCACGCCCTGAGCCTGGGCCTCCATCCGCGCCAGCCCCTTCTCCTCCAGCGCGAGCAAATGCTTGCGCGCGCCCATGCTGGTCAGTCCCAATTCCGCCGCCAGCGTCTGCGCCGTCTGAGGCCCCCGCGTTTTCAGCAGATACAGCAGCCGATCCGCGCTATTCATCGCCGCGGTCACCGGACCTCCTCCACCTCGCGGATCACGCCTTGCAGCCAGGCGGCGGCCAGGCCGCACGTCAAAGCGCCCAGAACCAGCACCAGACGGGTGTCCAGAATGGTCAGCACGCTGCCCAGCAAGGCCACCAGCACATTGGCCACGCAGAAGATGGTGGTCAGCAGGCCCATCACGCTGCCCTGCCCCAGGCTGGCGAAGCGCTCCGAACACCAGCTGGGCAGGATGGCGTTGTAAATCGCCAGCGGCACGCCCAACAACACAATCAAGCCTATGCCCGGCCAAGGCAGATCCGCCAGCAAGCTCAAACCCAGCAGGCCCAAGGCCACCCAGGCCGCATTGATGCGCGCCAGCTCCAGCGGCGCCCGTTTATGCCCAAGTTTGCCCAGCAAGGCGCTGGCCGAGGTCATCAGCACGCACATCAGCGCCGTCACCACCGCGATGCCGCGGCTGTCCAGCTGCGCGTACTCCACCAGCCACAAGGGGTAGAACTCGTAAAAAGCGTTGACCCCGACGGCGAAGGCCAGCTGCATCCAGAACAGCCGCGCCAGCAAAGGGTCCGCCGACAGCAGACGAAAAGAGTGCTGGCCGCGCATCACCTGCAGCAAGGACTGCTCCTGGTGCATGCGCTCGCCGGTTTCCGGCAGGAAGACCAGCAGCACCCCCAGGCACAGCAGGATGGCGCCGGCCGCCAGCAGGAAAGGCACCGCCTCGCCCAGCGGCAAGGTCAAACCGCCGATCAGCGGCCCCACCAGCCAGCCGGTGTACAGCACCGCGTTGAGAATGGCGAAGGAACGCGCGCGGTCCAACTGCGGATGCAGATCCGCCACGATGGCGCGCGCCACCGCCACATTGCCCTCGGTCAGGCCGGTAACGAAACGCGCCAGCACGAACAATAGATACCAGCGGCTCCACAAGGCGTACGCCGTCAGCAAATAGCCCAGAAAGGTCAGCAACAAGGTTCCGGTCAGCACCCGCCGCCGTCCCAGCCGGTCCGACAACGCTCCAATCAAGGTGCTGCCCAGCAAAATGCCCAGCGGATTGGCGGCCAGGGCCACGCCCAACAGCAGCTTGGGCGGCAGCCCCAGGAAGTGGTTGAACGCATCCGGCGCGGAGTTCACGAAGATGGGCGCCAGGATGGGATAAGGCATGGCCACGCCGGCCGTGCTCATCAGCGCCACCAGACAGACAGTCAGCAAAATCAGTTTGGGATGGGAAACATTCATGACGCATACCAATGGGACGATGGCCCATGCTAATCTCGCCATCGCAATAAGTAAACAAATTAGTTTACTTAATATCGCGCCGCGTACTGGAAATCATCAATACAGCATATAGAATGCTGTACGTATGGTTACGAAAAGACGCGCAGAAACAGGAACCAGATGGCATTCCAAGCGTCTCAAACTACACAAGACCTACTTTATGTTTTTGGAGACTTCCATGACTTCGATGACCAGCAAATCCGCCGTTAAAGCCATTGCCGCCAGCCTGATCGCCGTCAGCCTGCTGTCCGGTTGCGCCAATATGTCCAAGCGTCAACAAAACACCGCCATCGGCGCGGCCGCCGGCGCCGTGCTCGGCTCCGTGCTCACCGGCGGCGACGCCATCGGCACCGTGGGCGGCGCCGCGGTGGGCGGCGTGGTCGGCAATCAGACCGGCAAACGCTAAACCCGCGACCCCATTCCAAGAGCCAGCCCCGCGCTGGCTCTTTTGTTTTGCCCGCCGCGCCCATATCATCAATACAACAGCACCACGGGCCACGCCATGACCTCCTCCGCACGCATGAATTGGGAACGACTCCTCTCCACCAAACGCTTCAAAGTCATTCAGGGCCACGTCAAGGAAACCCGCACCCCGGCCACCGAAGAAGGCAGCCCGGGCTTGCGCACCGACTTCCACATCGACCACGACCGCGTGGTGTTCTCCAGCGCCTTCCGCCGGCTGGGCCGCAAAACCCAGGTGCACCCGCTGGCGCGCCACGACCACACCCACAACCGCTTGACCCACAGCGTGGAAGTGGCCAGCGTCGGCCGCAGCCTGGGCAACCGCGTTGGCATGATGATGCAGCACGCCCATCTGCTGCCGGACAACTACACGCCGCACGATATCGGCGCCGTGGTGCAAGTGGCCTGCCTGGCTCACGACATCGGCAATCCGCCCTTCGGCCACACCGGCGAATACGCGTTGCGCGACTGGTTCCGCGCCGAACGCAACGCCCACTGGCTGCACGGCCTGGCGCCGGAGGAAATCCGCGACGTGCAGACCTACGAAGGCAACGCCCACGGCCTGCGCATGCTGGCCACGCTGGAAATGTACACCGGCGAAGGCGGCATGCGCCTGACCGCCGCCGCCCTGGGCGCGCTGATCAAATACCCGTGGACATCGGACGCCGAAGCCGCCCAGGCGCGCGACAAATTCAACATCTACCGCACCGAACTGCCCTATTTCCAGCGCGTGGCCTCGGAGCTGGGCCTGCTGCCCAAGGGCGTGATGCAATGGAGCCGCCACCCGCTGTCCTACCTGATGGAGGCCGCCGACGACATCTGCTACGCCATTCTGGATCTGGAAGACGCGGTGGAGATCGGCATCCTGGACTTCAAAGAGTTCGAAACCCTGTTCTCCGGCTTCACCGAATACGAACGCATCTGGGACATGCAGGACGTGCGTCAGAAATGCGGCACCCTGCGCGGCATCGCCATCGGCCGCTGCGTCAGCGAAGTGGCCGAGAAATTCATGCTGCACCACGACAGCCTGCTGCGCGGCGAATTCCCGGCCAAGGACTTGATCAACCTATGCGGCGCCCAAGTGCAGGACGCGCTGATCCACGCCAAGGAACTGGCCAGCACCCGGGTTTACCGCCACCGCACCAAGCTGGTGACCGAACTCGCCTCCTACCCGTGCATGGCCGGCATCCTGGACGCGCTGATCCCCGCCGCCCACGCCTACGTCAGCAAGGGCGCCGAGCGCCTGAGCCCGCGCGAGCACCTGGCCATGGGCTTGCTGGAACAGCACATCCGCAGTGACGACAGCCTGTATCAGGCCTATATGAAAGTATTGGACTTCGTCGGCGGCATGACCGACAACTACGCCGCCAACCTGGCGCGCGACATTTCCGGCGTGGGCATTCTATAACTCCGCCCCGCCGCAATTCGGCAGTTAAAAAATCAGAAAGACAGGAATGCAGCACACCACCCGTTTTTGCATCGTCCGCCATGGCGAAACCGACTGGAACCGCGAATATCGACTGCAAGGCCACACCGACATCCCCCTCAACCCCACCGGCCAGGAACAGGCGACAAGCCTCAGCCGCGCGCTATGGCCGGGACGCTACGCCTTCGACGCCCTCTACGTCAGCGACCTGACCCGCACCCGCCAGACCGCCGCGCCGCTGCAGGCGCGATTGAATCTGACGCCCACCTTCAGCGCCGAATTGCGCGAGCGCCACATGGGCGTGTTTCAGGGCCTGACCTACGCCGAGGCGGAACACAGCATCCGCGACGACTATCTGCAACTCAAATCCCGCGACCCGGACTACGATCTCAAGGGCGGGGAAAGCCTCAACGCCTTCATGGGCCGCATCCGCGACGGCTTCACCGGCATTGCCCGCCGCCATCTGGGCCAGACCCTGCTGGTGGTCACCCACGGCGGCGTGCTGGAAATGATGTACCGGCTGGCCACCGGCAAGCCGATGTCCGAAGCCCGCGACTTCCCCATTCCCAACGCGGCCTTGAACTGGCTGAGCTATTGCGACGGGCAATGGCGGCTTGAACAATGGGCCGACGAATCCCACCTGGCCACCGCGCTGGACGAAATTCAATAGCAAGACGGCCGCAGCCCCAAACGGGGCGCGGCCGGTCGCCAACTACGCCAAGGCCAGCAGAGTGCGCGCGATGGTTTCCGCCGACGGCAATTCCGTTGAGCGCCACACCAAGCGGCTCTTCGAATCCACCAGCAAGACCTCCGTGTGGTGCGCGCTCAAATCCGTCCGACGCTGATTGAACGTGGCCAGCATCAAATCCAGGTCGGCCAGCTCGGGGCGGGCCGCCCGCCAGCCTGGTTTAGGCCGAAACCGGGCCAGCCACCGCCGCAGCTGTTCCGGCGAATCGTTCAATGGGTCAAGACTCAACGACAATAACTGTATCCGCGCCCGCTTTGATTCCGGCAGCAAATCCTGCACTTGCCGAAACGTCGCTCCCTGGATCGGGCAGACATTGGAGCAGGCGGTGAAAATCAGCTGAACCGCCGTCGCGCGCCGCTGCGACAAGGCGTGAAAGCTGCGCCGTTGACCATCGCTGTCATTCAGCATGAAGTCCGGCAGCGGTAGTGGCGGAGAAATCTCTCCGTGCGCCAGGGCCAGATTTCCGGCCCACGCGGTTTTGGCCAATGCGGCCGGCCCCGCCAGCCATAAAGGCGCCAGGCCCGCCAAGCCCATCGCAAACCTCCGCCGTCCCGGATTCAACGGCGCGCCGTCCTTGCCTTGCATGCTAATGCCCCTGTAGAAAAAGCCATAAAGCCCGGCATTCCGCCGCGCTCAGCCGGTAGCGCGGCATATCCGTGCCGATCAGGATATCGGTCGGGTCTTTCCCGCTACGCAACATCTCGCAAAAGCTCGGTTCGGTATACGCCCGCTCCGGCCCCCCGCGCCTGGCGCTGACCTCCGTCAAGAAGCGCGCGCCCAAATCCGGCGCAAACCGGCCATCCGCCCGCGCCTGATCCTGCAGGCGATGACAGTTGGCGCAACGCGCGTACTCGCTGTCCAAGGGGCGGTTATGGACATACAGCTGGCCGACCAAGGCGGTCTGGCCGTAGAACAGCCGGCCGCCGTCCACAGCCTCCTCCCCGCCGGCCGCGCATGGCGTCCCCCACAGGGCAAGCCCGCAGGCGAGCGCGCCCAAGCCGCGTTTAATTGATGGCGATGATGCGAGCGACACTGGGCACCCCTTGCGGACTCATCGCGAACAACATGTAGTAGCCCGGCAAAACCGCGCCGCTATCCGCGGGAATCTGCAGGGAATAACGCATTTCCCCCGCCATCGGCGCGAGTTGCGACACCGACAAAGCGATCCGACGCTGATCGTTGTTGACCGAATGCGTCACCGCGGACAGCCTCATCAAGGCGAACTGGCTCGCCGCCTGCTGCGTTTTGACTTCGATCACGCTCCCCGGCCGCGCCTGCGCCGGCGCGGCGCTAATCACCGGCCGAGCCGCCGGGCTGCCGTCCGCGTTCAACAAATAAGGAGGGGTCAGGATCTCCGCGTTCAAGTGATTTTGCGGGCAGCCGGCGCCGCACAAGCCGCCGCCGCCGACAAACACCCGCCCATCCTGCAACAGGATCGCCGTGCTATGGTAGGTCCGCGGCACCTGCATGGGCTTCAAGGGCTGGAACACCTGTTTCGCCGAACTCCACAGCTCCGGCGTCAGCACCGCATAGGAGTCCGTGAACGGCTGCGGTATCGTCTGTCCGCCCACCACCACCACGTCGCCGTCGGGCAAGGCCACCGCATTGGCGAATGCGCGGCGATAGCTCATTCCGGGCAGCGACTTCACCTTCACCTGGGCCTTGGGTCCGCCGCGGATATCGATCAGATGGGCCGAGTTGCTCGCATAGGTGGTGCCCGTGTTCTGCTGATAAGCCGGCGCGCCGCCCAGCTTCAGAATCAGGCCGGCGTCAAACATCACCGCATTGCCGTTGATGCTGTAAGGATCATTGCCGCGCGTCCCCGCCGAAACGATGCTGCCGGCTCCGCTGGTGCCTATCCAGTTCATCTGAGCGCTGGGGCCGGCATGGAACACCGTCCCGCCGCTGCCGGCGAACAGCCATAAATGGTTGTCGCCGCGGTACACGCTGCCGTTGGCGTCCTGCGGATCGGGGCCGATCACATTGTTTTCCGGCACGCCGGAAAGCACGGTCCAATGACCGTTGCCCCACACCTCCCCGCTGCGGTTGGGCCGGCTCTTGCTGTTGTAGCCGCCGCTCCAGGAACCGCCCAAAGTCAGCACCCGGCCGTCCGACAACACGGTATTGGCCTCATAGCCCCGCGGGATGTTCATATTGCCGCTGGCGCTCCAGCGCTTGGCCGCCCAATCGTATATTTGCGTTTTGGGGCTGCTGGAGCCGCCGTTGATCAGCAGATTGCCGTTGGGCAACATCGACGTGCCGGGGCAGAACAGATTCGCGCCGGTGGTCACCACCGTCAACGGCAGCGGCGCGTTCTTCGCCGCGTCGAACAGCGCGGTATAGGTCTTGCTATTGCCGTTGCCGCTGTCCCCGCTGAAGGCGTCGGGAAAATCCGCGGACCACATCATCAACTTGTTGTCCGGCAGATTGGCGACGCCCACCGGGGTGACCGGCAGAGGAATCACACCGCTCCAGGCGGAGGGAAGCGCCGCGCTTTTGGCGCCGGGATAATCGAACATGAACTGGTCGTTCACCTGCGCCTTGCCCTGGCACGGCCATTGCACCACCTTGGTTCCCTGCGTCGCAACGCCGGAAAAGATGTTCACGCACTGGCCGCTGGAGGCCGACACGATATGGTAAGTGCCGACATCCACCGGCTGGATTTTCCACTGATCATTGGCCACCGCCACGCTTTGGCATGGCCACTGAATCAGCTGAACGCCCTGGTTTCGGCTTGAAGCCGGCACATTCAAGCACATCTGCGATTTCTGCGAGACGATGTGGTAAAAGCCGTTTGCCAAGGGCACGAAAGTCCATTGCTCATTGCTCCCCGCCGAGCAAGGCCATTGAATGATGCCGGCTCCGGAGCTGGTCGAACCGCCGCCGACATTCAAGCACTGCCCGCTATTCACCGCCACGATGCCGGTGGCGGCCGCCGCGCTCACTTCAGGACACAGCAGCCATGACACGCCGAGAACACCGCTCGCCAGCGTCATCAATCCGTTTCCAAGCTTCAACATGAAGTCCCCTTAATAGCCTGTTCAAAGTCCGCTGCGCCCCCTGGGCGCAACACGGCGAATCCATCTTCAGAGTGCCCCTCCAGCGCCTGTTTATTCCTCGTCTTCAGCCGCAAGACCTTGCCTCGTCTTGCTCGCAGGGCTTTGGACAGGCGCTTATAAATCGCTTGATCCACACACGTCACGGCATGCCAAGATGCCCTCCCGATCCTTTCCCACGGCCGGATCGGCCGGCGCCGGACACTGCCGCCACTCTGATGGCTCGCCCCAACAAAAACAACAAAAATTTACAACAGATAATGATTTTTGTATCAAATACAGTACACCGTCCTGGAGGAAAGACCCAAAATCGCCGGACGCTTGAAAACAGAGGCGCTATTCAGAAGTACTTTTCAATTAAATTAATATATTAACAATAAGACAGGACATGTTCTCCCGCCCTCCCCATGCGGTTGCTGTCATCCGCGGGGCGCCGGCACGACTAAAGGGCAGGACAGGGGTCCGTCACCGCCCTCGCCACCCGCGCCGCAGGCAAGCAAAACCTCAAGGCCGGATGTACCGCAGCCGCGCCCGGCCCTAAAATAGGCTTAAACCATCCGCAAAGGAGCACACCATGACCCTGCAAAAAACCGATCAGGAATGGCAAAGACAGCTGACGCCGGAGCAATACCGCGTCACCCGCCAGGCCGGCACCGAACACCCGTTCAGCGGCGAACACTATACCCGCACCGAAACCGGCGATTACCACTGCGTCTGCTGCGGCACCCTGCTATTCCACAGCGACGCCAAATACGACCCCGGCTGTGGCTGGCCCAGCTTCTGGGCCGAAGCCGCCGGCGCGCGCATCGCCCGCATCGTCGACACCTCGCACGGCATGGTTCGCACCGAGGTGCGCTGCTCCGAATGCGACGCCCACCTGGGCCATGTGTTTCCGGACGGCCCCGAGCCCAGCGGCGAGCGTTATTGCATCAACTCGGTGGCGCTGGGCTTCACGCCCAAGCCTTGAGGCCGCCCAGGTGTAGGGAGACAAAGTTATTGACAACTCAAGGCAAATAAATTGCGACTCGCTCAAAGTCGATAAAAAAGCATTCCATTAAAACCCCAAAGGCAAATTCAACGTCATACCGTATCAAAAATACAACACAGAATAGATTTCATCTGTTCTGTGTTTTTCATTTCAACTCAACAGCAGAATAAAAAGCAAAGCCTGCCGACTACCCCCGATATCCGATCTCCGAATTACTCCTCAGTAACCCATTGAAAATTACCTATTATCCCTTCGCAAATCCGGAATCACCTTCAGATAAAAATTCCGAAATCTAGAAAAGCATCCATGGCAAAAATTGGCTCAAGCTCATCCTGGAGCCATCTTTTTCACCCACTCACCAAAATTCCATAATCATAATTTTTCGTAGAATATAGTTTCTACGGAAAAACAGAAGCTTAGGAAGGATTTAAACTAAAAAATTGCTATCGCCTCGCTAGGTCGGAGGCTAGAATTTAGAGGACATGCAGAAAAAACATGAAAGGAGAACTTGCGTCTAAATAGCAAAAAGGACACCACCCATATAGAGAAGTGCCCCCTTAGCCAGTGCTGAGAAACCGCACGGTACTTTGAAAAACCTTGGCAGGTTCAGTATCGTCGAACACCTCACACTGGTCAAGATCCCCGCACGTCTTTTTCCCCTATCTCGAGCTTCGGGATGGAAACGTGCGCCCTAAAAATCTTAGGAGATCGACATGGCCAGTCAAATCTATGAAGTTTTAGTTGCCGCAGTTTGCAAACTACTTAATTCCACTCACCCTGTCCGTGATGCATTCCACAAGCACGGAAATGGCTCCTATCGCGGTATGTGCCCGTCAAACAAAGGGATTGACGGCTGCATACCCTATGAGTCCGGGCTAGCCCGCGACGCGATCAGGCTTTACAACTTAGCGCCCGAGGTCATGCTCATCATTCCGGAGCCGTTCGTTCTGGACTACGAGCTCGACGGTGAGGCCCGTAGCTATACACCAGATTTTTTGTTGCACCTACGCGACGGTAGACGCGCTGTTGTAGAGATCAAGTATCAGGCGGAAGCCAACACCCCTGAGAACCAACGCCGTTTCCAAGTGATCGCGTCACTGATCGAATCCGCAGGTGGACTTTTCGCAGTCTTGACCGAAAAAACGCTGCGAGACAAGGTCTTGCTGCACAACCTTGGATTGGTTGAAAGCCAGCGTCATCGACATATCCCACTAACAGCCAAGGCCGCAATGCTTCAAATCCTCAGAAAGGGACCCGCCTCACTGGAAGCCCTCAGTAGCGCAGCGGCAGATGTCCAACTGGTCTATGCCGCCATTGCTCAGGAATGGCTTGCAGTCAATCTCAGCAAACCGCTGCGTCCCAGCACCTTGATCCGGGGGATATGATCATGTCACTCCAGATCATTCTGAAAAGCCCGAAAGGGCTTTCCGACCAAGAACCACCGGTCAGTGCTCAACAGCGCCCATTCGACAGCCATTCCCCTCTTGCCCAAACCTCGGCTTTACGGCGGCAGGCCTATACTGATGCCTTCAATGCTCAGCGTAACCCTTGCTACACCAAACATAAGCTGGAAGCGTTCATCCAAGACATTGCCCAACACATCGGGGATCGCAACCCACCCTCTAGCAGCACGCTATATCGATGGCATACACGCCTGCAGAGCAGCGGAGGCAACCCCTTGGCGCTCGTGCCTAACTTTGACCGCCGCGGAGGAAAAGGCCCACGAATGGAAGGCGAGTTGCTCCTCTTGGCAGAGGCCACAATTCAAACAACCTATTTGACGTTGAAGCGCCCATCCATCCGCATCACCTATGAAAAGCTGCTTATCCAGATTGCTGCTCACAACGATCAAGCGCCTGCGGATAAACAACTCAAAGTCCCCTGCTACGACACCTTCCGACGGTTGGTTCGCAATCAACCCCAGTATGAGGTCGACCTTGCCCGCTACGGGCGCGAGTACGCCCGCAAAAAGTACCGGCATAGCAGCATCACACCCGCCACGATGTATCTGCTGGAACGCGTCGAAATTGACCATACGCCGTTCAACATCTTCGTCATCGATGAGGAGTCGATGCTGGTGCTGGGGTGCCCGTACATCACGGTGACCATCGATTGCCACACTCGCATGATCCTGGGCTTCTACTTGTCGTTCTCACCGCCCAGCATCGAGGCGGTGCTGCGTTGCTTGCAGCACGCCATCGGCAGCAAAGACTATGTGAAGGAGCGGTATCCCGACATCCAGCATGACTGGCCATGCCATGGCATACCCACCAGCGCTGTCGTCGACAACGGATTGGAGTTTCACTCCCAGGACCTGCTACGCGCTACTTTCGAACTTGGCATCAACTATCAGTTCTGCCCGCCTCGCACGCCCTGGTTCAAACCCATGGTCGAGCGATCGCTGCGGACGCTGGCGGAACAGTTCGCCCATCAGTTGCCTGGCACCAGCTTTGCCAACTGGTTCGACCGCTACGGCTATGACCCATTGAAGGAGTCCATCGTCACCTTGTCAGAGCTGGTCCACGCTCTGCACATCTGGATCATCGACATCTACTCCCAGACCTACCATCGAGGTCTGAAGCAGACCCCATACACCGCGTGGCAACGCGCAGCGGAAATCGTCACGCCTCGCACCATCGATTCAGATCGCTTACGACTGGTACTCTCCAAGCAGGCTGAACGGGTACTAGGTCATGCCGGCATTGAGCTGCACGGACTGCGCTACAACAGCAAAGATCTGCTCCCTTGGCGCAAACAACTCGGCGACCGCATCAAAGTGCAGGTCCGTTTCGATCCAGGCAACCTGGGCTCGATATTCGCCCTCCACCCGCAGACCAAAGAGGCCATGCTCGTTCCCTGCCTCACCCCGGACTACGCCGAGGGACTGCAACTGCACCAGCACAAGCTGATTCTGGCCGCGATGCGCAAGGAAGGCCTGGCATCCGCTGATCCGCTATCGCTGGCTCGGGCCAAGGTGCACATGCAGGAGGTGGTCGGCCAATTGCTACAAAGCCGTAAGCTGGCCGATCGCAAACGCGCCGCTCGGGCCAAAGGTGCGCACTCAAGCAAGGTGATGACCACCGGCAAGCTGCCTCCTACGATTTCAGAGGACGCGGAACTCCCCCCGACAGACAGCTGGTCACCGCCCAGTACGTTGCCCGTGCTCGCGCACGATCCGGAAGGAGATGACCATGAGTGAGCGTTATACGCTGGCAGACCTTCGACGGGCGGAGCGGATCCAGATCCTGCATCCACAATTCAGCACGGCGCTGGAAAGGCTGTCGCACAGCCATGCCCTGTCGCGCCAAGGCGCCGCTGCCAGGCATCTGCTGCTGATTGGCGCGTCCGGCACCGGCAAGACCTCGGTGCTGCACAGCTTTGCCAAACAGCACCTCAGCTACGAAACGGAGGAAGCAACGATACGCCCGGTGGTGTATGTCCAAGTGCCTGCCCACCCGACCATCCGAGGCCTGGCGGAGGCCATTCTGATCGCGCTAGGGGCCGGCGTTCAGCTCCGGGGCAGCACCGCGGAGAAAACCAACCAGATCGTGCAGCTGATCCGCGGCGGTAAAACCGAAGCCTTGCTGCTGGATGAGTTCCATCACTTCGTCGACGCCGGCCGTAGAACCTTCGAGGAGGTCACCGAGTGGCTGAAGACCCTGATCGATCAGATCGCCATTCCCACGGTACTGTCCGGCCTGCCAGAGTGCGAGTGGATCCTGCGCTCCAACGAGCAGTTGCGTCGTCGCTTCGCCGCCCGCGTGGCGCTGACGCCGATCGGTTTCTCCTGCAACGAGGACAAGTCCTTGTTCCGCGACGTCGTCCATGCCTGGGACACGCAGATCAACCAAGGACGCCCAACCTGGGGACTCGCCGAGTGGGAGTGCGTCAGGCGCCTGCACTATGCCAGCAATGGCCTGCTCGGCTATCTCTCCAAGGTGATTCTGGGGGGATTGGAATGCTTAATTGAACAGGATCAGCACAATCTCGACCAAAGCATTTTGGCCATGGCTTTCTCCAACTATGTCTGGCGAGACAGCCCGCCTGAGCTGAATCCCTTCGATACCAACTTTGTATTCCGACGCCTAAACCAGCCTGACGAGCCATTCGAGCCCACCCGGTTCTCCCGCCGGAACTCGCCCAAAGCCGCCATCCCCGCGTTGTAAACCCATGAGGATCGCCTTTATGGCGATCCTCCAACGGAACACATCATGACCTCCCCATTACTGCAGATCCGCCCCAAGCCGCTGGCGGGCGAAAGTCTGCTGGGCTATTGCCTGCGCCTCGGGCACGCCAACGGCTACCCGGGACAAACCTGGTTACCGCTATTCGTCAAAAAAACCAACGCCGCCAGGCAGAATCTAACCCTGCTCACAGGCCATGATCAGACCGGTTTGGAATGCCTGGCAGGCCCTGCGCCAGCCAGCCTGGGCCGTCACAGTCACCATCGGCTCGGGCTCAAGGTGACGTACTGGAACCACCATCATCGCCGCTGGTGCCCCGTCTGCCTGGCCGAGCACGGCATCTGGCAAACGGAATGGCTGCTGACCCTGCAAATAGCCTGCCCAACCCATCGCCTATTGCTGCGAGAAAAATGCCCCGGTTGCAACCAACTCATCCGTTGGCATCAGGGCACCATGTTTACCTGCAGCTGCGGCGCCGACTTGCGCCATGCCGCCACACGCCCAGGCACCGCTGCCGAGTTGGCTCTCGCCAAACTGATTGCCCAAGCCATCCGGCCGCTGATCGATTTGCCCGACCTCGCTGTCAGCAACATCCCCACGCCGCCAGAATTAGATAATTTACATCCGGCCCAACTATGCGACCTGCTTTGGTTCTTTGGCGCCTATGCATCGCACCGTCCCAACACCCGGCCGCAGAAAATAGCCGATCATGGCCGGATCGAAATCATTCAGCCCTATCTGCAGTTGGCCATGCAGATCGCCCAGCACTGGCCGCAACGCTTCCATCAACTGTTGGAGGAGTACACGCTGCCCATATCCGGCAACACGGCATCGTTGCGGGTCTACTTGCGAGAAATACATCAGGCCCTCTACCGACTGCTGATCCATCCAGAGTTGCTATTTGTACGGGAAGAATTCGAGCGTTATGTCCATGAGCGATGGCCGGACAAACTGATCCTGCAGCAGGATCTGCGTCAGGCCCATCCCATCATTAGCTTGGCCAAGGCAGCGGAACAGCTCAATCTCTCAAGAGGCGCGGTACACAAGCTGATAGAAAACGGCACGATCAAAGGCTGCCAGTCCTCATCAGCGAAAGGGAAAACCATTTGGCTGGTAGAACGCAGCTCGCTGGATGCCTACGTCCGCAATGAGCATGGCACTCTGTCGATCTCGGAAGTGGAACGTATTCTGCGCATCACCCCAAAACGGATCCGTTTGCTGATTGAAAGTGGTCTGCTGCAGCCATTGCCTCACGACAAGAAACGTACTCGATGGTGCTTTCAGTTGGAAACCATCAACGCCTTCCTGGAGCAATTGAACCATGGCCAGATCAGCCCAGAACCGGACAATCCAGAACTGCTATCAGTGTGGGAAATCACCAAACGGTGGATGCAAGGCAGCCAGCCCTTCTTGGCGGTTATCCACGCCTTGCAGAATGGCTCGTTGGAGGTCATAGGCCGGCACCCGGCCGATCATGGCCTCCGCGCGTTGCTGGTTTCCCGACAGCAATTCACGCTCTGGCATAAGCAATACCGCCGCTCCCGCGGTTTCTTCACGGTCAGGGAGGCGGCAACTGCCATCCAGATGGACGTCAACCTGCTCTATCACCTGATTGGGACTGGGCATGCCCACGCCAGCCAGCAACAGTATGGTTATGAGAAGCGGATGCTGCTGGGTCTGGAAGCCAAAGAGCTGGAACGGCTGACCAACGACTACATCTGGGGCGAACGCTTGGCGGAACAGATCGTTAAACCTGTACACAAGGCCGCCGGGCACTTGATCAAACAAGGACTACATCCTCTCTGCGGGCCAACAGTAGACGACGGGAAAGAGTATGTGTTCAGGCGTACCGATGTGGCAGCAAAAATGACTTGATTACCCGCTTTCGTCGGATTGCTATATTTCCAATTGGCACAGTGTCTAAAGTCCTACCCTCTTGTTTGACACAGAGTTTTTGCCGTGCAGACCAGCTATGATGTTTTTTTATCAATAGCTTTTGTTAAAAATCCGATTTTGCTAAGGAAATCATGATGCCTGACTACCCGGTAATAGAAATCTCTGTTCATGTTCCGGCTCAAATGGCGGATAGAATTGCCCAAATGGCAAGTCGACTGGGACGCTCTCAAGACTGGATCATGCAACAGGCGCTATCTGCCTGGATAGAACGAGAGGAAGAACGCGAACGTCTTACTCAAGAAGCACTTACCGATGTCGATCTTGGTCAGGTGGTCAGCGACGAAGCTATAAATACCTGGGCGGAAAGTCTAGGAACAGAAAGTTCAATTCCATTACCAAGGAAAGTGGGTCAGTAGAACCCCTTCCAAATTTATTGGGTAATACAAGCTGTGTGCACAGGTACATGGAAGGTCGATCACTTGAGCCGGACTGACCTTTACTCTTTATGAAAGCTGCACCTAACCTTCCAGTCTCCGTAGCCATACAACGGTCGATCACTCTGTCTACAAGGATACAAAT
This sequence comes from Chromobacterium sp. FG22, assembly GCF_057809415.1. Classification (NCBI taxonomy): domain Bacteria; kingdom Pseudomonadati; phylum Pseudomonadota; class Betaproteobacteria; order Neisseriales; family Chromobacteriaceae; genus Chromobacterium; species Chromobacterium sp. FG22. Next base: position 37,589 of record NZ_JBMDJX010000008.1, read on the forward strand.
CATGCAAAAATCTGAGCCAACCGTCTCCTTGGAGGAGGCCTCCCCAGAGGCCTATGACGCTTATGTACACCAAGCAGTCCAAGCAGCCATAGATGATCCTTCTCCCGGCGTACCGCATGAAGAGGCAAAAATTTATTTTGCCAAAAAGCGCGCAGAGCTACTGAGTCGTTTGGCTGGTTGAACGGTACTGTCCGTAAATTACCAAAACTCAATGCTGGGGGAACGTCGCTGCGGTTAGTCTGCTTTGCACACAAATCGAACATACCATTCAAAATCAAAAATCTGTATAAGATCCCCGACGTCCCCCCCCCCCTCTACTGAAAACGGGGAGTGTCGGTCTCGCACCAAATCAGCTGGCAGCACCTGCTAGACTCGCCCGCCAGCGAAAAGCTGCTTCGCATCATGAGGATCGGCCGCACTGCTGAAAGCATTCTGGGAAACAAGAAGCTGGCGGGAGCCTGGCTCCAGCAACACAACATCACGCTGAACGCATCCCCGCTCTCGCTGATGGATACGGAATTAGGAGGCGGACTGGCTCAGCGAGTACTCGCGTCCATTGAGCATGACTTGCCGGTCTAAGGCAGCCAAGTAGGGCACAGCCGTCGCGCTGGAAATGGGTCAGGCTGGCAAGAGCTTTTCGACATGTGAGCGTGGTTTCAGCTTAGCCTGCCAAAGCTCCCAGGCAGTCTGCATGCCGAGCCACAACTCTGGACTCGTACCCAAGGCCTCGGCAAGTCGCAACGCCATATCTGCGCTAATGCCAGCGTGACCGTGCAGAATCCGCGACAAGGCCGCTCTGGTCACTCGCAGCTTACGGGCAGCTTCCGTCACGCTGATGCCTTCCAACCATTCTTGCAACACCTCGCCTGGGTATGCAGGGTTGTACATGCTGCTCATGCTGAAAACTCTTAGCAATAACCTTGACTGCTCCGAGCCTAGTAAAGCATGCGAGCTCCCGCCTGGTTAGACCGTGCTTGAGGGTTTCGTGCTTGGAAAATATTTTGCTTTCTGGCGCAGCAAATCGCTTCATATTGGCAGACGACAACCATTCATGACAAAATCCTAAAAAGACTATCATCTATCAAGACTCACCCCTAACAATTGCAAGACCAGCTAGAAGTTGCAGGAGATACCGCTTTTAGTTCCCACCATAGAAACCCGACTTCCTAGCAAAAATTCAGAACCTAGCATCCACACCAAGCCCAATCGGGTACCCTGAGGAGGCTCAATGGCCGTCGTGAATCGTTCCAAGCTAGTGCGCATCACAGTACGCAATATTGGCTGTATCGGCAATGACGGGGTCGAAATCGAACTAGACAACGTGGTCTGCTTAGTCGGCAAAAATAATGCCGGCAAATCCACCATCTTGCGCGCGTATGAGCTAGCCAAAGGCTCAGCCGCCTTCGACCTAGCGAAGGATCGCTGCCAATACGCTCCTGAAGACCAGCCATCTGAAGTATTGCTCGAGGTGCATATCCCAGAAGGCATTGGAAATGTCGATGCCAAATGGAAGACTGAGAAAAATGGCCTGCTGATCGTCAAAAGCCGATGGCAGTGGACAGGCCCAAGCTACCAGAAGGTACGCACGACTTGGGACCCAATAGGTGGACCCGATGGTGACGGAGCATGGGCCGATGAAGGGAAAGCCGGAGGCGCAGATCCCGTTTTCAACTCCAGGCTGCCACGTCCGCTACGAATTGGCTCGCTAGATGATGCCGCGAAGACCGAGGAGATGCTACTAGCCCTCGCTCTAGGGCCACTTCTTGCAGACCTCGAGAAGGAGCGCATCAACCCGGAATCCGATCTCTTCAAGGCGATCTCCAGCGTATCTGATCACCTTAACATTCTTAGCGACGCACACGAAGAGCATTTCAATACCATCGCTAGCCGTGTCGCCACTGGCTTCAAGGGCGTGTTCCCTCAACTGGACGTCAGACTAAAGATTGGTGCGTCCCCATTGGTCCCGAAGCTTGGTGATCTGATTAAAGGAGGATCAAGCCTCAAAGTCCAAGATGGTGCCGCCGAAACAGCGCTTGTCCAGCAGGGTACGGGTGCCCGACGCGCACTCTTCTGGTCAATGCTTCAGGTTCACAACGAGTTGTCGCGAGACAAAGAAGTCCGACAGGACTACCGGAAGCGACTCGAGAAAGAGATTGGCGAGGCTGAGAAAAAACAAGGGAAAGCGAAGGAAGCAGACAAGCCCGCTCTGGACAAAATTATCGCCACACTCAAAGCTCAGCTTGACTCCCTCGATGGGGGAGCGCCAATTCCAGACAGCCCTGATGATCCAGCTTTTCCTGGCTACCTACTACTGATCGACGAGCCAGAGAATGCGCTACATCCAATGGCAGCACGAGCAGCACAGCGCCATCTGTATGAGTTAGCAGAAAGCCCCGATTGGCAGGTCATTATGACAACCCATTCTCCCCACTTCATCAATCCGTTCCTGGATCACACCACCATCGTACGTCTCGAACGTGTTGGGGATAACGAAGCGGCCCCCATCACACCCAAGACGTACCGGTCCGATTTGATTGAGTTTGAAGCTGACGACAAGGAACGCCTCCAAGCTCTACAGCACATCGACCCCAGCTTCTCAGAAGTGTTCTTCGGGTCTTATCCAGTGTTGGTCGAAGGCGATACAGAGCACGCAGTTTTCATGTCATCAATCCTTGAGCGTCAGCATGGGCTGATGGATCGAGTCACGGTCATTCGCTCACGGGGAAAGGCAACTCTGGTACCACTCATCAAAGTGATGACGCACTTCAAGATCGACTTCGGTATCGTTCACGATATCGACTCGCCATTCAAGAGGAACGGAGACAAGAACAGCACGTGGACCGAGAACGAAAAGATCCGCAATGCAATCCTGAATGCCCGCGCAGTCGATCTTGCAGCTCGCCACAGGATCAGCATCCCAGACTTTGAAAGGTTCCTTGGCGGAGAAGAAGAGTCCAAAAACAAACCTTTAAATGCTTACCTTACCGTGGCAAAAGATGATGCACTGGCTCTGCGTGTGCAAGAGCTGATAACTGCCCTCCTAACATCAGAACAGCATGAACCTTTTCCCGATGGAACCCTAGGGGAAGGAGGCTACTTACACTGGCTCAACACAGTCATTCAAGCGTGGGCTATGGAAACTGGGAGAGCTGAGGAAATACGATTTAAGGGGCCATAAACGCCTGAGAAAGAGTTCCATATGGCAATTACCAAAGAGTTTCTGAGTCAAAATTGGAAGGCTTTACACTGCTGGCCCAACGAAAACCATGAGGGTAGGTCAGTTTGGCCAGAATCATCCCAAAACGACTTGGTCATTAAAATCATGACCACACTGAAAGACTGGCTGCTTGAGATAAAAAGATTACCCATTGGCAAAAACTTGATGACCAGAAAGCCGAAAAAAGCTGCCAACCTACTGGTGATCCTAACATCGGCGTGCTCGCCCTACATTTACTCATCAATAAAATCTGAATTTGAATTTGGACATCACAATAACAAGACACCGCTCGACTAGCGGAAGAATTTGGGTATAACGGAACAGGTATTGGATCAGCTACTCAACCATCTTGATTCACTTGCAGCCATGCCTTACGACAACATTGCCATTGGTTGTGACGGCCGACATTTCCAGCCTACCGATCTAATCTGATCTATTTTTAGTCATTAAGCGAGAAAAACATGACCCCCAACATGACAAATGAGTTTCAACAAAAAACAAACGAAGCATTCTCCATTATCGAAAAAATCATGGAGAAAAATCCACCACAACCGCCCATGAACAAGCATGAGGCATTTCTAGAAGGCCTTAGAAAAAAGATTCTCTCCCATGCTATTTCCGGCTTTATCGTCATGCTAATCTTTGCTGTAGCATCATACCTTTTCCCCATCAGTGAGCTACTCAATACTACCTTCACGCTTAGTTTGTTAGTACAGCTAACGGGCCTAGTCCTCCAACTAATAATAATTGGCTCAACAATACCATTTGCTTGGGAAATGATAAAAAAACCGCACGCACAATTTTTACGTCTAGTAAAGAGAACATACAACTTCGATATAGAACATGTAGAGCTGCTATCAAAATGCGACCCTGCCACTTTAAGCTACCTCCTTATTCATTACAAAAACCAACGTACAGCACTTGAAAAACGAAGCTCACTTATTTCAGGATCAGTTGAGAAAATTGGCTTCATGCCGGCCATATCCAGCTTAGTTGTTTTATATCTTAGCCTAACAAAATTCCCCATTATTCAAAACTGGATAAATTCTTTAGTGTTTTTATTACTTGCATTCTATTGCTTAAATATTTCAATTTTTGCAATGCTACAAAAACAAGACAGAGTTATTTCCCTCCTTGAATACAGCATAAGCTCTCGCTCCTAGCCTATTAATTAATGCAACTGAACAGGCCGCATCGACCCGAAGCGGGCGTCCACGCCCGTAACTGACTCCCCTGAAAGCAGTCGTTATTGCCTCCACTGCGCCGTCAGAGCCAGAATTCGCCAGCAGCTGAGTTTTCACAAGGAGGTCTTGTGGGTAGAAAGTCCAGAGAGAAGCGCGAGCGTCGACTTGCCAAGAGTGTAGAGAATTCTGATTTGCTACTTCGCCAGATGATCAGCTTACACAACCATTTTGGCGAACGCACACAGGTGAAAGACAGCTTCCTCGCCCAAGTAAGGGAAGCCCGTGCACTCCTCCGCCAGTACGACGCCGCAGACGTAGCGCTTGCGATTGGCGTGTCCGAACTCTGGCCGGCGAATGCAGGCAGTCAGGTCAAACATGCATTCGTCTGGTGCGTACTCCTGGAGACCCCGCTCGAGGACCGAGGCGGTAGAAGAATCGAGAGCTATACCGACTTCCAACAGTTTATTGAAGCTCTTTATGCTACCTTACCCCACTTCCCAACACTTGAAGACTTCTCTCCTGAAGCGGATTGGGGACAGATCAGGGCGGACCTCGGCGGCCGGTTCGTACCAGTTTTCTATGGCAGTAGCATCGAGCGAGTGCCGGACTTCATTGAGGCCTTTCGAATCACATATTCTGATGTGCCCGACGCCCTGGCTCAGATGGACTTGGTCGTCGCACTGCAGGCACTGATCATTGAAGCTATTCCACACCTCGCGCAGTCCGCTGTTGTCGATGCGGAATGTGGCCACGTGGAGCTTCCCCCAGAAAATTTCTGGCTCCCGTGCACGGATGTTCTGCAAAACATCGATCAACAGAGTGCTGCCTGGCGCCAACGCGCGGGAAGCTCTCTCGACGGGCAGGTCGGTGGCTATAAAGCGCCGCTGACGTGGGACTCGTTCGGCAACGCAGCATTCACTGGCGATGCAGTTCCCTTCTTGGGCGTCAACATCGCCGGGACCTGGTATCCGATGGCGGTACGAAGTGCTCCGGGAACGGTCGTCGACCATTGGGCAAAGAAGAACGCATCTGGTGTTAGTGCGGAGGTGCACCGAAGGCTGGGCAGGTATGTCTTCGAGCGCTTTGACGACACGCTGCCAGGCCCGGTGATGTTGGTTCTCGACAGCGAGGTGTGCAGAGAGCTTCCCATCAGCAGCGTGACTTCCACGGCGACAGGTGTGTATCTTATTTGCGCTTGTGATCATGAACTACTCGACAAGCAGTCAGTGATCGCAGCCACCGTTCTTGCTAAGGCCCAGCAGGTAAAAAACATTCGCTTTAAGATTGTTGAAGGTCCAGAGGTCCTGCTCTCGAAGGATGGCATCAATGGCCCGTCAACCGATGAGCTTCACATCATCCTAGTGCCTACTTTGGCGGCTACCTCGGCGGGGCTCCTCAACCTTCCTGACGAACCGTTGCGACTCCTGCCGCTTGCGGATTTCATCACCATATTCGACGGCCTTCAGACTCTGGAGGATCTACAGCGCTATTGGACTTTTTGCGATCGACACCAGTCGACCCTGACTCCCTTCTCCCGCGGTCCTGCCGATCTGTTCGCCTCATTCAACGACGCGGACGAGGTTCTGGTTGATGGCGCCGTCGAACCAACGATGATCAGCCTTGACCCGAGTTGGGGAACCTCATCGAGATTCAAAACACTCGCTGAGTTCTGGTCGAGGGCCCCTCGCGTCTTTCCTGATCATACATCTGCATGGCGATTGAGCGAAGGGACCGAAGGCGTCATCGTAATGAGCTCGCGCGGCGGCAAGGTCATCGCCTACTCCACTCTCGTCGGCAATTGCACCGTTCAAGCCTTGCTGGAAATCAAGGACGATCTGGGCCTAGAAGACGGGCACATGGTCAACCTGTTCATCCAGATCCTCGCCGACAGCTCTTTCCGATGCCGTGGGCTGCTGGCTGCCGCGCCACTATTCCAGCAGGACCATGTTCTGTTCGTCTGCAAACGCGGCGCGTCCAACACCATCATCGGAGATGATGAAGCGAACTCTGGCGGGCCTCAGAATGCAGGCCCGGTCGTAACTGCCGCCAAAGGAAGCTTCGGCAGAACTGCAGTTGTTCATTTTGATATCAATGTTCGTGCGGTGCTCGCAGGTTTGACCGACGCTCCCGATGGGAGTTTCGAGGTGCAGTGCCTTGTGGAGGCGATTCGCAAAAGCCACGACGCCCTTGACATGTCGCTGCCAGAGGGGCTGGAGGGAGCGGTTCTTTCAACGTCGGGTGAGCTTGCGCGATACACGCTGCGGGTTGCCAATCGGCGCGTCGACGTTCCCGACCACCCATCAGTGGTCATTCCGAGGATGTCGGACTACAAACTGGCTCGTAAGCAACTCGCTGAAGTGATTCGAGACCAGGGTTTGGTACCAGGCCAATACACGCTGTCGGAGGCCAAAGAGAAGATTGACCTAGCCAGCACCCAGTTCAGGCTTCGCATCGAAGGGCGACTCGCTCAGCTTGACCGCCTTCAGCTGATTCGAACTTGCATCGAACAGCACGATGCGCTTCTAGCGACCGAGCGAGAGCGGATTGAAAGAGCCCGCCAGAGCCTGTCGCACGAGGTGGACTACGACCGAGTCGACGCTATTGAAGAGGCGCGCCAGCAGTACGGCACAGTAGCTCGTCACTATCGATATCTGCTGGAGAAGGCCATTAGCAGCAAGGTATCTGGACCCAGCGAGGTTACTCCCGATGTGCTGCGCGAACTGGTAGGCAGAGTTGACTGGCTCATGTCGCTTGCCGGAGCGAGCGACGTCCTCCACAACGGGGTCGATGTTGCAGGTATCACCATCGACGATTCGTTTATCCCAGAGATCTTCTACTCCGACGGTTCCAACGACCGGGAAGCTCGGTTCGCGCGTGAGTACGCCAAGACACGTCTAGGTCTGGGTGAAAACCGCAAGGACGTGGTTGAGGGAGAATCGGAGGCCTTGTTAGAGTCAGCCGATTTCAATAACGCTTTTGAGACCGACCTTGGGTTCAACCCGTCGGACCTGTTCACGTCTATATCCGTGCTGGCCCAAGCTCAGCGCCGCGGTTTCGCCAAGGAGCTTTCGCTTTCCTACGGCGCCAGCCCAGACAAGCTGGCAGAGAAGCTTGCTTCCGATATCAAGGACCTTGGAAAAGAGAAGGCCGAGCGCATCGTTGCATTCCTGACCCTCTCAGAGACCGGGCTTCTACACCTCGTCGGCCGGGACGTTCAAGAGGTGGAGGTGCCCTACTGGGAACACAACAAGCGAGCTCACCGATACGCCATCCGGCCACTTGTGCGGGTCGGTGATGAGTTGCGCTGGGGAGCGGAGGCGGCGAGTCGCTGCATGTTCAATTGGATGTCGTCGGTACGCGATGGCTACCTGCCTGCCGATTTCGGTTGGCCCAACATCGAACAGGCTGTTCGGCGAGTAAAGGCTAGCATCGAGAAGCGGCTGGAGTTCCACAGTGAAGAAATATTTTCTCGGCATGCTCCATTTGTCGCGCGGGGCATCGACTTCTACCGGAGGTTTCAAGCCGAAGGATTCGAAGATGTTGGCGATTTCGACGTCCTCGCGTATTGGCCTGACCACAACCTCTTGGTCGCGGTCGAGTGCAAGTACAACCAGCCGGCATACACAATGAAGGACAGTCGCCGGATGCGCGAAAAGATATTTGGGCGCAAGGAGGACGACAAGGGGCAGATCGGAAAGGTGCTCCGCAGAGGTGCCTTTTTGGAGCGGCACCGAACCCGGATGCTGGAGCTTCTCGGATGGCCAAAGCCCGCCAGCGTTCCAGAACGCTATGTCGAGCTCTATGTCAGCAGGGACATCTACTACTGGATGGTTCACCCGCCCTACCCTGTGCAGACCCACTTTGTAAGAATTTCAACTTTGGATTCATGGCTGAAGACCGAGCTCTTCATGATTGCTGACATGCCTTGAGCCTTTCGAATCAGGTAGAGCGGTAGCCATAGGTTTCCTTTAACAAGATGCAGCCATTCCAGACATCAGTCATATACGGTAACTTTTTGCGGCCACTTCAGAGTTCGGGACATCTTGACCAACAGATTTGGTCAACAACTGCGTAGAAAAGTTAGTTTTTTGCAGGAACTCTGCACCTGATCAGTCTTGCTACACCGACAAGAAAGTGCAAAAAGTCTTACCAGACAAGGGAGGCTTTTTTCACTAACTTTGCTTCCCTACACCAGGTCTGCCGCTGAACTGAACCCCAAACCAAAAAGGCAGCGCCGCCACGATCCATGGCGACACTGCCTTTTATGACTTTCCCGACTGAGGGCGGGCCTGCCGCCGTTTAACGCTTGCCGGCCGCCTCTTCGCGTCGGCGCTTGGCTTCTTCCAACAGATAGACCTGATAATCGTCCAGATCGCCGTCAAAATCGCTGACGCCGCCGCGCGACACCATCCAGAACTCGTCGCAAACCGCGCGCAGCAGCGCGCGGTCGTGGCTGACCAGCATCACCGAACCCTCGAACTCGTTCAGCGCCACGCTCAAGGCCTCGCGCGTGGCCAGGTCCAGATGGTTGGTCGGCTCGTCCAGCAGCAATAGATTGGGGCGCAGCCAGACTATCATGCACAGCACCAGCCGCGCTTTCTCTCCGCCGCTCATGCTGCCCACCGCCTGCTTGACCATGTCGCCGCTGAAATTGAAGGTGCCGAGGAAATTGCGCAGACCCTGCTCGCGGCAGTCGTTGGACGGCGGTCGCAGCTGCGCCGGCGTTTCTCGCGCCAAGCGCAGCATATGCTGCAGCGGATCGTCTTCCGGCCGCAACACGTCCAGCTCTTGCTGCGAGAAGTAGCCGATGTTCAAGCCTTTGCCGCGTATGATCTCGCCGCCGGTAGCCGTCAGCGCTTCGGCCACCGTCTTCACCAGCGTGGACTTGCCCTGGCCGTTGGCGCCCAGTATGCCGATGCGCTGCCCGGCCAGCACGGAGCGGTTCACCCCGTTGACGATCACGACGGGCGGCGCGCCTTCCTCCGCTCCCTCCGCCGCCGGATAACCGAACGAGGCCTGAGACATGGTCAGCATCGGGTTGGGCAGGCTGCTCGGCTCCTTGAACTCGAACTGGAAGTCGGCCTCGGTCAGCACCGGCGCAATCTTCTCCATCCGTTCCAGCGCCTTGACGCGGCTTTGCGCCTGCTTGGCCTTGCTGGCCTTGGCCTTGAAGCGGTCGATGAACTTCTGCAGATGCGCCATCTTCTCCTGCTGCTTGGCCAGCACGGCCTGCTGCAAAATCATCTGCTCCGCCCGCATGTCCTCGAACTTGCTGTAGTTGCCGCCATAGCGCACCAGCTTGCCGTGGTCGATGTGCAGGGTGACATTGGTCACCGCGTCCAGGAATTCGCGGTCATGGCTGATCACCACCATGGTGCCGGCGTACTGTTTGAGCCAGGCCTCCAGCCAGACCAAGGCGTCCAGGTCGAGGTGGTTGGTCGGTTCGTCCAAGAGCAATAGATCGGACGGGCACATCAGCGCGCGCGCCAGCTGCAAACGCATGCGCCAGCCGCCGGAAAAACTGTTCACCGGCCGCTGCAACTCGGCCACGCTAAAGCCCAGACCCAGGATCAGCGCCTGCGCCCGCGCGGGAGCGTCATGCTCGCCGGCGTCGTTCAGCGCGGTGTAGGCATGCGCCATGCGCATATAGTCCTCGCCCGCCTCGGCTTCGGCCACTTCGCGCCGCGCCGCCAGCAAGGCGGTATCGCCTTCCACCACGAACTCGGTGGCGGTCTGCGAGGTTTCCGGCATGTCCTGCGCCACCTGCGCCATCCGCCACTGGCTGGGGATGGAGAAATCGCCGCTGTCTTCGTGCAGGCTGCCGTTCAAGACCGCAAACAGCGAAGACTTGCCCGCGCCGTTGCGCCCTACCAGGCCGACCTTTTCACCGGGGTTGATATTGACTGTCGCGCCGTCCAGCAAAACTTTGGTGCCGCGACGCAAAGCCACGTTTTTCAGAATAATCATTGGGAATAGCAGTGTTGCAGAATTTTAGGAAGCAAGAAAACAGCAGCCCGGCGACCACTTGCGTCCCGGCGGAATGCCATGAATAAGCATGCCCGCGGACAAAAGCCGGGGCACGAGGGAGGGATTATACGCAGATGCGCGCTCACGGAGGATAAGCGTCTGCGCCATCTCGGCGAAACGCGGGGCGGCGGGCGCGTTCCAGGAGTGCATGCGAGCCGCCCTAAGCCATAAAACCTCGAACTCTCTCGCCTCCTAGGCCTTGGAAGCTCTCCACGCGTTGCAACAGCCCTGAACATAGACGGCAGCCCTATCAAGCCGTCTAAGTGTAAGTACTTATCCTCTTCGGAGCATCCTCGTCAAAACCTTGTGTGGCAAGTCTTTCACGGGGGCAATCCCACGCGCCCCCTCTCCTTTTGACGCATTTGGCATAACATCGACTTGCCCCCTCCGGCGACAGGAACTAATTTTTGAGTATCCCCAGCCCCGGAGAGTACCCGCCACATGCGCGCAGGCCTGAACCGCATTCTGTCCTTCGTCAGCGGACTGGGCTTGCGCGCTCAGTTGCTGCTGTTCGCGCTGGCCTGCCTGCTGCCCGCCGCGGCGCTGATCGGCATCGGCGCCTTCGAATCGGCCCGCGACATGCGCGACGCCGCTCAGGATCAGACCCGCGTGCTGGCCGACCAGGTGGACCAGGCGCTGGCGAGCAAGATCACGGAACTGGAACGCGTGCTGGCGCAGTTGAGCAGGCGGACGCCGATACGTCGCTTCGACTTCGATGAATGCGCCGTCGCGTTCCGCGACATCGCGCTGAGCTTTCCCTCCGCCACCCAGCTGACGCTCAGCAGCGCCACCGGCCTGCAAGTCTGCAGCCACGCGTCCAATCCCGCGGTCAGAACGCCGCCGACCAAGGCCGACTGGTTCCAGCGCGCGCTGGCGGCGCCCGGACTGATGCTCAGCGAGCCCTTGCTGGAGCCCGCCACCCAGCGCTGGGTGATAATGCCCAGCTATCCGGTGCGCGACGAGCAAGGCCGGCCCATTGGTCTGCTGACCGTGCAAATGGACTTGCTGACGCTGCAGGCCCAGGTCTTGCCCTCAACGCTGGACCGCAAGCTGACCATCGCGGTGCTGAGCTCGCAAGCGGCTTTTCTGTTGCGTTACCCCGATCCCGCGCTGTGGCACGGCAAAACCTCGATCAACGTCGCCCGCACCATCGCTCGCATCCGCGGCAACGCCTCCGGTTTCGAACTGGGTGTCGGCCGCGACGGGGTGTCGCGGCTTTACTCCTACCGCAAATTCTCCCAGGCCAACTGGCTGATCATCGCCGCGCTGCCGGAACAAGTGGTGCTCGCGCCCTACTACAGCCGCCTGCGCTGGAGCGCGGCCAGCGGCATCGTCACCTTGCTGCTCTGCGGCTTGCTGGCGCAAAGCTTCAGCCGCGCGCTGACGCGGCCGGCGCGCCGCTTGGCCGAAACCGCGCAAGCGGTGGCCGACGGCGACGCGCAGGCGCGCGCCCCGGAACTGGGGCCGCAAGAATTGCGCGCGGTGTCGCGCCAGTTCAACTTGATGCTGGACCAGTTGCAAACGCATGTCACGGCGATCCGCCTCAGCGAGATGCAACGCGCCGGCATCATCAACACCGCGATGGACGCCATCGTCACCATCGACGCCGATCTGAACATTATCCTGTTCAACCCCGCGGCGGAACAGGCTTTCGGCTATCGCGCCGAGCAGGTGCTGGGCCGGCAGATAGACATGCTGGTGCCGGAAGCGCTCCGGCCCGGCCACGCTCAGTTGATCCACGGCTTCGGTCAGAACGGCCCGGTCAGCCGCAGCCTGGCGCCGGCCGGCGGCGTGCGCGGGCTGCGCGCCGACGGCAGCGAGTTCTACGCAGAAGCCTCGGTGTCCCAGCTGGAGGTGGAAGGCCAGAAGTATTACACCGCCATCATGCGCGACATCACCCTGCGGCTGAAAACCGAACAGGAGCTCAAACGCCACAGCCAGCAACTGGAGTCGCTGCGAGACATGGGCCTGACCCTGCTGTCCGCCGCCAGCCCGCAGCAAACCGCGCAGGAGGCCTTGCGCATGCTGGCGCAACTGGTGCCGTTCTGGGGCGCGTCGGCCACGGTGTTCGACTGGAGGCACGAGGAAACCATCTTCCTGGCGCTGGAGTGCGACGCCAAGGACGAGATCCCGATCGACAGCCGCTTCCCCTTCTCCAGCTATGGCTTGAGCGATCTGGAACAGCTCAAGCGCGGACAGCCCAGCTTCATGCACGACATCACCACGCTGGCGCAGCCGCCGGCGCTGGTCAAATGGCTGCGCAGCCACGGCGTGCGCGCCTATCTGCGGCTGCCGCTGATGGCGGAAGGGCAGTTGCTGGGCTCCTTGAACCTGGCCTTCCAGGAGGTTGCCCAGCATGGCTTCGAGCATCTGGAGATCGCCCGGGCCTTCGCCCAGCAACTGGCCATCACCTTGCAACACTCCATGCTGCGGCTGCGCATAGAACGGCTCAACCGCGTTTACGCCATCCTCAGCGGCATCAATATGTTGATCGTGCGCTGCCACGACCGCCAGGAACTGTTTCGCGAAGCCTGCCGCATCGCCACCCAGAGCGGCGCGTTCAAACTGGTCTGGATCAGCATGCTGGACCGGAGCGACGGCGAACACCGCATCGCCGCGCTGCAAGGACAAACCGAGCCGCCTCCCAACGCCGACGCGCTGCTGCAACTGTCCGCCGCCGCCATCGCCAGCGGCGGCAACATCGTCTGCAATCAGCTTGGCTCGCCGCTGCCCTACGCGGCGCGCGAGCAATTGCTGGCGCAAGGCATCCGCTCGCTGGCCTGCCTGCCGCTGCCGCTGCCCGGACAACGCGCCGCCTCGCTGACGCTGTGCTCCAACGAAGCCAACGCCTTCGACCACGAGGAAATGCAGCTGCTGGCCGAACTGGCCGGCGACATCGCTTTTGCGCTGGATCACATCGAAAAAGAGGAAAGGCTGCACTTCCTGTCCTACTACGATGAGCTGACCGGCCTCGCTAACCGCAGCCTGTTCCACGAGCGCCTGGCGCAGCAAATCAGCTCCAGCCACCATGAACAGCGCCGCCTGGCGGTGATCTTCCTCGACATCGAGCACTTCAAATCCATCAACGACGTCTACGGCCGCTGGGCCGGCGACCAGGTGCTGCGCCTGCTGGCGGCGCGGCTGGAGTCGTTTACCGAAGAGGCCCGGCTGCTGGCCTGCGTCAAGATAGACCGCTTCGCGCTGATCATCCCCGAGGTCAAAAGCGAGGAGGACATCGCGCGTCAGGTGATGCAGTTGCAGGAACACTGCGTCGCCCAGCCCATCGCCATCCTGGACAAGCAGTTGCGCGTGTCGGCCAAATTCGGCATCGCCATCTTCCCGGAAGACGGCGCCGACGCGGAAAGCCTGCTGGAGAACGCGGAAGCCGCGCTCAAGCTGGCGCAAAGCACCAATGAGCGCTATTTGTTCTACCGTCAGGAAATGAGCGAACGCGCCGCGGTGACGCTGGAGCTGGAAAACCGGCTGCGTCTGGCGCTGGAGCGCCAGGAGTTCGTGCTGCACTACCAGCCCAAAGTGGACGCGGTGTCGCGGCAGATCGTCGGCGTGGAGGCGCTGCTGCGCTGGCAGAGCCCGGAGCGCGGCCTGGTGTCGCCGGCGCAATTCATCCCCTTGCTGGAGGAAACCGGCCTGATCCTGGAGGTGGGCGTCTGGGCCTTGCGTCAGGCCGCGCGCGACCATCTGCGCTGGCTGGAGGCCGGCTATCCGGCGCCGCGCATCGCGGTCAACGTCTCCCCGCTGCAACTGCGCCAGGCCGATTTCTCCGAACAGTTGCAACAGGCCTTGAGCGAAGGCGCCGCCGTGCCGGGCATAGACATCGAAATCACCGAGACCGTGGTGCTGGACAATCTGAACACCTGCGGCGAAACGCTGCGCCGCATCCGCGACATGCAAGTGGGCATTTCCATCGACGATTTCGGCACCGGTTATTCCTCGCTGTCCTATCTGGCCAAGCTGCCCACCCAGGAGCTGAAAATCGACCAGTCCTTCGTCCGCGCGATGCTGAACGATCAGGACGCGATGACGCTGACCGGCGCCATCATCGCGCTGGCCCATTCGCTGCAGCTTCGCGTGGTGGCGGAAGGCGTGGAAACCGACGAACAAGCCACCGCGTTGACGTATATGTTCTGCGACACCCTGCAAGGGTATCTATTCAGCAAACCGCTGCCGGCGGCGGAGCTGGAACGCCGCTTCTGGCGCGAGCGGCCCGATCCCTGCGCCCCGCTGCTCAACACCGTGCAGCCCCCCGCCACCGCGCCGGCGGGCTGATTCCGCCCCGCCGGACGGCGCCCGATCCACGCCGCGAACATGCAAAAAGGGAGGCTGAGCCTCCCTTCGTCCCCGTTCGGGCCGCGCTGAGCGCGGCCTCTTTCAGCTTACTTGGCTGCGGAAGCCGCGGCTTTCTTGTGGGTCTTTTTGGCGGCGTGCTTCTTGTGCTGCGCCGGTTTCTTGGCGGCCTTGGCCGGAGCGGAAGCTTCCGCCTTGGCCGCTTGCGCTTTCTGAGCCGGAGCGGAGGCCGCTTGTTTGTGGGCTTTCTTGGCGGCGTGCTTCTTGTGCTGCGCCGGCTTCTTGGCGGCCTTGGCCGGGGCGGAGGCTTCAGCCTTGGCCGCCTGGGCTTTCTGCGCCGGAGCGGAAGCGTGCTTCTTCACCGCCTTGTGCTGCGCTTTCTTGGCAGCGGGCGCGGCTTTGGCGGCCGGGGCGGAAGCCGGCTTGGCGGCTTCGGCGGCGAAACCGGCGGCGGAGCTCAGGGCGAAAGCGGCGGACAGTACGATCAGGCTCAGTTTTTTCATGATGACATTCTCCAGTCGGGTCAGGGGGGCGTCCGTCTGCTCAGTGCGGCCGCGACGCCAGGCTTTGGTGTTTCCTTGCTGCTCATCCTAGGCGTCCCGGCCCGCCCCGTCTGTTAGTCAGTTGTAAAGGCATGTAACGCCAAGTAGCCTCCCTACTGAGTCTGCACCTCAAGCTCGCTGATCCGATACTCGCCATCCAGCCAGGCCACCACTTCGCGCGCGCAGGGGTGCTCCACCGCCGCATAACGCGCGCGCAGTTCCGCCGCACGCTCGCCCAGTTGATCCAGCCCCACGTCCTGCAGCAGCAGCAGATCCCGCCACAGCATATCGGCCAGTTCCTCGCCGGCCACCACCTGGGCCGCCCGGCGCATCGAGGCGCCGTATTGATAGCGCGGCCCCAAGCGGTAGCTGTCCGCCAGCGTCAGCGCGGGAATCAGGCTGAGCGCGGCTTGTTGCGCCGGATTGATCCCATGCGCCGCCAGCAGCTCGGCGTTGGCCGCGGACCGCCCGGTGAAGCCGCGCAGGTGCAGGTATTGCGACATCCGCGCGCCGTCGTTCACCGGGTAGTTGTCCCACAACACCGGCTTGCGGCCCAGCCATTTGCCCACTTGCAGCAGGTGTCCGGGCGAGATTTCGCACGAGCACACCTCCTCGCCGGTCCAGAAAATATCGATGTCCGGCGCCAGCCACTGGCCCAGTTGCTGCAGATAGCCGGCCGGGCGCTGGCCGAACACCCGGTCCAGCACCGGATCGCTGGAATAATAGCTGGGGCAGACCAACAAGCGCTCCACCGCGCAGCGCTGCCGCACCCAGGCGACGATCTCCGCCTGGCGCTCCGCCAGATCGGGCAGATCGCCGCGCATATCGTCGAACAGGATGGCCAGTTGGCTGACGCCGATGCGCTGCAGTTGCTCCAGCTTGCGCGCCAGCGCCTGGCGGGCCTCGTCGTTGAAATCCAGATACGCTTCGTACGGGCTCAGCCCCATGCCGAAACCGACTTCCTGCCGCCGGCAATGAGCGGCGAACGCCGCCAGCCTAGCCTCCTGCTCAGCCGGGTAGTCCAGCTGCCACTGGCGGCGCAGATACGCGTCCGCTTTCGGCGCGTACAGATAGAAACGGTAGCCGTGCGCCGCCAGCGTGGTGACCAGCAGCTCCCGCTGCGCCCAATTCCACGGCTTGCCGTAGAAGCCTTCGATAGTGCCTAAAGGGATATTCATGTAGAGAAACCTTCCGCGTCCTCGGCGCATCGGCGCCAGCCTGCCTCGCGTCCAACGCCAGGTCGGATCTTCGCGCCCGGCCGGCGACCGGAATGGCCGCCGGCCATCGGAAAAAATGACTTCATCCTATTGATTGACTCAATAAGCTGCGCCAAGTTGCATGAAAAGGCCAGAATCTGGCGCGCTTATGCCATTGCCGGCAAGGCGTCCAGGGCCGCGCACAAGGCCGCCAGCTCCAGGCCCAGCGCCTGCATGCCGGGCATAGCCTCCTCAAGCCGCCCTTGCCGCAAGACGGCTTCCAGCGCGGCCGCCTCGGTCTGGATGCGGACCAGCCCCAAGGAGCCGGCGGCGCCTTTCAGCGAATGGGCGATACGGCATGCCTCCTCGCCCTCCTCGGCCCGCGCCAGGCCCTGCAGCCTGGCCAAGTCGTCGCGGTGCATGCCCGCGAATTTGCGCAGCAAGCGCTCAAAACGCTCCAGGTCGTCCCCGACGATGCGCAGGCCCGCCTCCAGGTCCACGCCGGGCAGCCTCATCAACTGTTCCCGGCGCCCGCTTTCCGGCGTCGGATCGACGCGGATCCTCTCGGGCGGAATCATCGACGGCAGCCATTTCAGCAGCAAGCCGAACAGCTGTTCCGGGTCCACCGGCTTGGCCACGAAGTCGTTCATGCCGACCTCCAGGCAACGCTGGCGATCCTCGTCGAAGGCGTTGGCGGTCATGCCCAGAATCGGGACCCGCTCCCAGCTCGGCATGGCCCGGATCCGGCGCGTCGCCTCCAAGCCGTCCAGCTCCGGCATCTGCACGTCCATCAGCACCAGATCGTATTCGCCCGCGGCGGCGCACTCCACGGCCTCGCGGCCGTTCCTCGCCAGCTCGGCCCTCAGGCCGACGCTGCCCAATAGCCAGAGCGCCACTTCCTGATTGATGACGTCGTCCTCCACCACCAGCACCCGCGCGTCCGCGCGCAAGCGCAGTTCGGCCTCCACCTCGTCCGGCTCCACGCCGGCGGGCTCGGCCGCCACGCTCCGCCCCAGGGTCAGCCAGGCGGTCAGCCAAAACACGCTGCCCTGTCCTTCCCGGCTTTCCACCCCCACTTCGCCGCCCATCAAGGCCGCCAGCCGCTGGGTGATCGCCAACCCCAGGCCGGTGCCGCCGTATTTGCGGGTGGTGGAATCGTCCGCCTGCTGAAACGCCTGGAACAGGCCGGCCAGCTTGTCGGCGGGAATGCCTATGCCGGTGTCGCGCACCTCGAAGCGCAGCAGCAGGCGCTCGCCCTCGCTCCTCAGCAGCCGGGCGCGCAGGGCTATCGTGCCCCGCTCGGTGAATTTGACCGCGTTGCCGGCGTAGTTGAGCAAGGCCTGGCGCAGGCGGGTGGGATCGCCGCGCAGACACGGCGGCACGCCGGCGTAATCGATCTCCACGCGCAAGCCCTTGGCCTGCGCCGCTTCGTCGATCAGCGACCGCGCATGGTCGAACAACGCCCCGACGGAGAAGTCGGTCCGCTCCAGCGACAACTTGCCGGCTTCGATCTTGGACAGGTCCAGAATGTCGTTAATGATGGAGAGCAGATGCCCGCTGGCCACCAGCACCTTTTCCAGCTTGGCCTGCTGCTCCGGCCGCGGCTGGGTGCGCATCAGCAAGTGGGTGAAGCCGATGATGGCGTTCAAGGGCGTGCGGATTTCATGGCTCATATTGGCGACGAAGGCGCTCTTGGCCAGATTGGCCGCTTCCGCGTCCTCCTTGGCGCGCACCAGGGCCTGCTCGGTTTCCTTGCGCCGGGTGATGTCGGTGACGAAACCGATGATGGTGTCCGAGGCGCCCGGCGTGTCCGGCAAGTAGTACAAAATCATCTCCACCGCCACCAGCCGCCCGTCCCGCGTTCTTTGCCAGGTTTCGAACTGCGCCCGGCTCTGTTGCCGCAGGCGCTCCACGGTGCGCGCGTAAAGGTCGGGCGTGGTGTCGGGCACGATGTCGGACACGTTCAGGCGCAGCATGTCTTCGATGTCGTAGCCCAGCAATTGCGCCGCGTAGCGGTTGACGTAGATCAGCCGCCCGCTGGCCGCGTCCACCCAATGTATGCCTATGCCCACGCTGTCCATGGCGAACTGGGTGGTTTGCAGTTTGGCGCTGGTGGCGCGCACCTCGGCGGTGCGCATCGCCACCAACTCTTCCAGATGATGACGATGCTGGTCCAGTTCCAGGCCCAGGCGCTTTTTCTCGCTGATATCTTCCTGCAAGGACAGATAATGGCTGATTCTGCCGTCCGGCTGACGGATAGGCGAGATATGGGCGAAGTCCACATAGTCGCTGCCGTCCTTGCGCCGGTTGAACAGCTCGCCTTTCCACGGCTTGCCGGCCCGCAGAGCCTCCCAAAGTTCGGCATAGGTTTCCGCCGGGGTCAGCCCGGACTTGAGCAGATTGGGCGTTCGCCCCATCACTTCTTCCCGGCTGTAGCCGGTATTGCGGACAAAGGCTTCGTTGACGTATTCGATCCGCGTTTCCAGATCGGTGATGACGACGCTCTCCGGGCTCTGTTCCACCGCCATCGACAGCTGACGGATCCGTTCCGCCGCCTGCCGTCTCAGAGAGATGTCGCGGAAAGCGCCGTAAACCCCGCCGTCCGGCAGGCGGATCGCGTTCACTTCCACCGGCACCTCGGCGCCGTCCTTGCGCCGCAACAGCATCTCGGCGCTCAGCTGCTCGTCGGACAGCAGGCGCCGGAACAAGGACTGCGCGTCGCCCGCCGCGGAGTCGACGCTGAAATCGCCCACCCGCATCGCCAGGATTTCCGCTTCCTCATAGCCCAATAGCTGACAGGCTTGCAGATTGGCGTACTGATAACGCCCTTCCGCGTCCGCCACCAAGACCGCGTCGGCCGCATGATCCAGCACGCTGCGATACCGCGCTTCGGCGCTGGCCAGCGCCTGGGTTTTTTCACGCAACGGCCGTAAATCGTTATAGGTGCCGAAAAAGCCGCAAAACGCGCCGGACAGATCGTGCATGGCGGTGACGGAAGCGTAAACCGGGATGATTTCGCCGTTGCGGGCGACGCGGGCCAGTTCGCCGCTCCAGCGCCCTTGTTCCACCACCTGCCGTTCCAGCGCCGCCCGTTCCGCCCTCCTCGCCGGGTCGTCCGGGATGAAGCGGGAGATCGACGAGCCCAGCAAATCGCCCATCGGATACCCCATCAGTTCGCCGAACGCTGCGTTGACGTACAAGATGTTCTTGGCCGCGTCGGTCATTACCACCGGCTGCGCCGATTGATCCAGCGCTTCCGCCAGCCGGTGGCGCTCTTCTTCCATGGATTTGCGGACGGTGATGTCCTCGGTGAAGATCACGATGCCGCCGATGGATCCGTCGCGCGCATGCCATGGCCGCACTTCCC
Source organism: Chromobacterium sp. FG22 (assembly GCF_057809415.1). NCBI lineage: Bacteria > Pseudomonadati > Pseudomonadota > Betaproteobacteria > Neisseriales > Chromobacteriaceae > Chromobacterium > Chromobacterium sp. FG22. The sequence goes on from NZ_JBMDJX010000008.1 coordinate 57,427, forward strand.
AGCACAGCCACTGCGCCGCGCCGTCCAGGCGCAGAAAGCGGTCCTCCTCCTCGCGTATCACCTCCCCGGCCAGCGCCCGCCGATGCACCTCCCGCCAGACGGCGGGGACTTCCGGAAACACCTCATAGTGGGATCGGCCGATGAGCGTCTCGCCGTCCAAACGGTAATCGTCGAGCCAGCGGCGGCTGGCGGCCAGATAACGCATGTCGCGATCGAACATCGCCAGCGCCGCCGGCGCGTGCTCGATGAACAGCGACAGCCTTTCCTCGCTCTCCAGCAAGGCGTTTTCCATGGCCTTGCGCTCGGACACATCCTGCATCGCGCCGCGTACCGACACCACCTTGCCGTCCGCCAGCACCGGTCTGCCGGACACGCGCACCCATTTGCGCCGGCCGCTTGCGCTCAGCAGTTGCAACTCCAGATCATAGGGTTCGGCTTCCGCCACCACCCGGCGCACGGCCTCCTCGATGCGCTGTCGGTCTTCGCCGTGGAAAAAACTCAGTCCAATGCGGGTGTTGATCGGCTCGTCGGCCGGCAGATCGTGAATGCGGGCCACTTCCGAGGTCCAGCCGCCGTCCCCGCTGGCGGGATCGAACCACCACCCACCCACCCGGGCGATGGCGCTCATTTCCCGCAGCCACTCCTCCCGCTGCCTCTGTTCCGCCTCGGCGCGCTTGCGCGCGCTGATGTCGGAGGCGATGCCGCACACCGCGTAGGCTCGCCCCTTGGCGTCGCGCAGGGGAAACTTGTACACCAGATAGGTGTGCGGGCCATCGTCCTGCGGCACCGTCTCCTCGTATTCGCGCGCCTGCCCGCTGCTCAACACCTCCAAGTCGGCGCTGCGCAAACTGGCCACCACCTCCGGCGGGAACAGATCCTCGTCGCGCAGGCCGCGCATAGCCTCCGCGCTGATATGGAACAACTCGGGATAGCGCTGGTTGACCAATAGATAGCGGCCGTCCACGTCCTTGACGAAAATCACCGCGGTGGAGTTGTCGATGATGGCGTGCAACAAGGCCTGCTGACGCGTCAGTTCGCTCTCCGCCCAGCGCGAGCGGCGGCTGATCAGGCGCTGGCTGAACAGGCTCAACATCAAGCCGCACAGCGCGAACAGGACAATGGAGGCGGCATCCGCCGGCCGGGCGATGGCGAAGCTCCATTGCGGGGGGATGAACAGATACCAGACCAGCGGCACCGACAAGGCGGTGGCGACCAGGCCGCCGGCCAGCCCGCCCAGCATGGCGGAGAGGAAGACGGCGGGATAAAACAGGAACCAGGCGTAAGGGCGGACCCAGTCCCACAACAGCCATTGCGCGGACAGGGCCAGCAAGGGCACCAGAACCCCCATCCCGCACGCGCGCCATGGAAAGACAGCGAGAAAGGCCCGGAAACGCCACCCCCGCGCCCCTTGTTTAAAGTCCGTCAATTCTCGGCCTCGACTCGAAAGCTGGCTTGGTTTTGTCTGTTCTCACGATAGACCACGCCATCCCGCCGGACAAACCGCCTACTGCCGCCGCAGACGCCTGGTCACCCCCTCCGCGTCGCACCATTGCAAGGTCCCTTCCTCTATCAACAAGGTCTCCGGCAGCACGGCGGCGCGCGCCAGTTGCGGCGTCTGCGCCGTCACCGTCAACGGGTAGGCGATGGGCAGGTCGTAACGGCGCGGACTGCGCGCATAGCAGCCGTGCTCGTTGTAAAACAACTCCAGCCACGCCCCTTCCCCGTTCTCATAGCGACCGGGGACGAACAACTGCTCGTCCGGCTGCTGCCGTCCCGGCGGCGGCAGCGCTTCCAGCGTTTCTCCGCTGGCGATGCGCGCCAAATCCCTGCCCAAACGCTCCACCGGCGAGCCGAAGGCGTTGGTCAGCGCCACCACGCCGCCGCCGCCGGGCAAGACGCTCATGAAGGCGAAGAAGCCGTTGACGTCGCCAAAATGCTGGGCCAGACGCTGCCGGCGGCCGGCCAGCGTCCAGTCCTCGCCGTAAAACCCGTAGGCGTACTCCAAGGCCCCCACGTCCAGCATCAAGGCCGCCAGCCGGGCCGGCAACGCCTCTCCCCGCTGCAGGGCCTCCAGCCAGCGGCACAGATCGCCGGCGCTGGAGGCCAGATCGTAAACGCCCCAGGCCACCGACATGTCCATAGGTTCCGCGTAGCGCCATGGCGCTCCCGGATGCAGGCCGCGCGCGGCTTGCGGCAGGATGACGCGGCCGTCGTCGACATAGGTGCGCTCCAGGCCCAGCGGCCGGAACAGGTACTGCTGCCGATAGCTGGCGAAGTCCTGATCCGCGACCCGCTCCACAATGGCCGCCAGCAACAAATAGCCGGTATTGCTGTAAGCGTGGGCGATGCCGGGCGGGCAGGCCGGCGGCAAGGCGTGCGCCCAGTCCAGCAGTTCCTGCGGCCGGTGCGCCAGCCGCATCCGCGTCGGCCAATACTCGGCCGCGCTGGTGAAATTGGCGGTGCCGGCGCTGTGATTCAGCAATTGATGCAGGCTGATGCCCGCCGCATTGGGGAAATCGGGGAAGAAGCGCTCCAGGCTGTCGCTCAGCTCCAGCCGCCCCTGGGCCACCTGCTGCAGCAAGGCGGCCGCGGTGAAGCTCTTGCTCAGCGAGCCGATGCGAAACACGGTGTCCTTCTCGTTGGCCACGCCCAGGCCGGGATCGGCCATGCCGCCGGCCACCGCCACCCGTTCGCCGTCGGCCAGCGAGACGGCGGCCACGCCGTGCAGGCAGCCCGCCGTATTCCAGGAACGCAGATACGTTTGCAAAGCGGCCGCCGTATTCATGCCCATGCCCGTCCCCCTCCGTCAGGATCCTATCGACGCCTAGCGACATCGCGTCGCCCACACATCACTATGGTTGCTTTCCCCGCCGCTCGCCATGCCTTCCCGCGGCGCGGCGGTCATCACGCGCGCCGACTCAGGGCTGTCCGCGCGGTCGCGAGCCGGGACGAGACAGGGCGCTGCGGCGGAGAAAATGGAATAGCCGTACGAAGCACGGGAATTTCGAAGGGGTTTGCAAGGCTTCGCCGCAGCGAGGCGGATCGTGAACAGGCGCTCAGAAGAAATAGTCGAACAGCACTTGCCAGACCCGCCGCGCCGGGCTGGCGCCGTAACGGCTGTCCGGCGCGCCGTCGAAGCGTTGCCACTGCAAGGCCAGATCCGCCGGCCCCAGGTGATAGCGGGCCTCCGCCCAATTCATGCCGCTGTGGTCCACCAGGTCGAAGCTGCGCATCGCGGTCACGTCCAGATCGTCCACCAGCGCATCCTGCCAATGCGCGCGCAGCAAGGCGGCGCGCCGGGTAGGCAGGCCGCCGCCGGCGCCCACCCCCGCCCGATAAGCGCCGTAGAGCGCGGGCCTCGCGCGCAACGCGCGCCATTCGTCCCGGTCCGGCGCCGCCCCGTCCTGCTGTCCCTCCAGCGTCAGGCTCAGCTTGTTGGCGCCGGTCCAGCTCAAGCCGCCGGACAGGCGATTGCGCCAGGCAGAGTCCGGCCGTCCCAGGCTTTGCCTCCAATCGGTCCGCTGCCGGCCGCCGGCCCATTCCAGATAAACCACGGTGGCGTCGCCGAGCACGCGCGACAGATTGAAGCCCAGCTGAGGCGAACGGCCTTGCTCCTGCAACAGCAGCCATTGCGGATTGAGGTTCTCCGCAAAGCGATAACTGCCGGCCAACAGCAGCCGCTGCCGGGGATTGCTGGCGCCCCAGTCCAGGCTGGCGCCGTCCGGATTCGGCCCCGACCCCAGCTTGGGCGACCAGATCGCGGTCAAGGAGCCGCGGTCCCACAGCTTCTGCCAGCGCAACATGGCGTTGCCCAAGCGGTTTTGCCGCAGGCTGTCCGGGTCCGCGGACACCACCGAGCGCACGGTGCCCGCGCCGAGAAAATCGGTGGGGTTGTAGCCGACGGCCACGCCGTAGCGGGTATTGATACGCCCCAGGTCCATCATCGTCTCGACGCCGAACTCGCGGCTCAGATACGCTTCCTTCAAGGTGTTGACGCCGTGGTCCCGCCGCGGCGAGCCGGCGAAGCGCCAATCCAGCCGGTTGGCCAGCACGCCGCGCCAGGCCGGGCTCAGCCGGCCGTCCCAGCGCAGATCGAAGGACAGCCGCTGGCCGTCCTCCCCCGGCCACGGCGACAAGGCGGCGGCCTCCAGCTGAAGCTTCAGATCCCGCGGCTTGTCATCCTCCATCCGGGTCTGATCGGCCAGCCGCAGCGCGTCCTCCTCCAGCGACGCGTCTGCGCCCCGCGCGGCGGCGCAGACCAGCGCCAGCCCAAACGCCAGCCGCCGCATCGTCATTCGGCCCGGAAGCGCGGCAGATAATCGCGCTGCAGCCAGGCTTCCGGCACCTCGCGCCAGGCGAACTGGCTGTTGCGCAGCACGGTGATCCAGCGCGGATTGAGGCCGTCTATGATCACGGTCTCGGTTGGGCGCTCGCGTCCCAGCACCGGCTGGTAAGCGCGGTAATACGCGGTCTTCAGCAAACCGCCGCTTTCGGCGTAGAACTGCGCCTTGCGACTGCGGTAGCCGTCGCGGTCCACCCACAGATCGATGGCGTGGTAGGTGACGCCGGGATTGCGCGCGCTCAGCCGCAACTTGTAGCAAAGCCGCGCCTGGCGGTCCCCGTCCTGTATCGTTTCCTCGCCGGCCAGCGCCGCCTGATAGTCCAGCGCCAGATTGACGGTGACCACGTCGCCGTTGGCCGCCTGGCCCAAGAGCCGCTGCTGCGGCGAAATCGGCACGCTGGCCTTGCTCGCCGGATCGAAAAACCACAGATCGTTGCCGCTCTTGAGCATCAGCTTGCCGGCGTCCCGCTTGGGATTGATGAAACGCAGCAGGCTGCGGAACTGGCCGCTTTTCTGATCGGCGCGCGAATACACCGCCAGCGCGCTGGCCTCGTTCTGCTTGCCGTCCTTATAGCTGACCAGGGACACCACCAGCCCGAAAGAGCGTTCCGGATTGCGCACCGCGTCGCTATTGGCCAGGATGGTCTGCGCGTCCGGCGCCGCCAGCGCCGACGCCGCCCACAGGGCAACGCTCAACGCGGCCCAGCGTGTCGTCTTCATGCCGGTAGAGATTCCAAACGTTTCACGCATGACGCAAAGCCTCCACGATATTGGCCGCCGCCGCCCGCCGCGCCGGCCACCACGACGACAGCAGCGCCATCGCCATCAAACCACCGGCGGTCACCGCCATCATCCGCCACTCCCCCCATACCCGCACCAGGATGGGGCTGGGGTCCACCTGCCCCGGCGGCAGCCAGGTCAGCCCGGCGTGATTGATCAGCCAGGCCAGCAACAGCGCCAGCGCGATGCCCAGCACCCCGCCGCCCAGGCCCAGCAGCCAGCCTTCGCACAGGAACAGCCGCTGGATGCCGCGGCGGCGCAGGCCCATCGCCCGCAGCGTGCCGATCTCCACCGTGCGCTCCAGCACCACCATATTCATGGTGTTGCCTATGGTGAACAGCGCCACGCAGGCGATCAACACCGCCAGGAAGCCGAAAATGGTGCCGAACATGCCGGTGATCTGGCCGTATTGCGGCTGCAGCGTGGCGAAGTCGTGCGCCGCCAGCGGCTGGCCGCGCAAGCTGGTGGCGAACAGCTGACGCAAACGCGCCTCGGCCTCCGGAATCTGCGCGGTGTGCCGCAGCTGCAACACGATGGCGGTGGCCATCGGCTCGCCCTGGCCGTACACCAGCTGTTGCGCCTGGCGCAGATGCAGGCCGACATACATATCGTCCAGTTCCTTGATGCCCTGGCTCTCCACCTTGGCCACTTGCAGACGGGCCACATTGGGCGCGCCGGCGGCGGTGGCGGCCAGCAGTTCGATCTGATCGTCGCGGACGCTGGCCGGCGGCGCCGCCGCGGCCAAGGCCTCCAGATCGGCCGGCAGGTCCTTGCCGCCCGGCGGAGCCGGCGGCGGCGCGCAATCCTTGAGCTTGAAAGCCGCGCACAGTTGCAGCACCCGCGCCACCCCGGTGCCTATCACCGCCGCGTTCGGCGCGGTGCCGGTCAGCGCCACCGGCTTGCGCTTGTCGTTGAAGCCGTAATCGTCCCAGCGCCGCAAGCGGTTCTGCGCGTCCACCTCGCTGCCGCGCGCAATCACCGTGCGCGAGGCGCCGGCGGAATAATGACCGGCGATGCCGCCCAGGCTCAGCGTGGGCGTGACCACGGTCAGCATGGGCCGCAGCACCGGATCGTTCTCGATCAGCCGCATCGCCGCGCGGTAGTCGCGGATGCCGTAAGCGGCCGGATTGCCGCTGCCGTACAGGAAGTAATCCCGGTGCTGCACCTGCAGATGGCCGCCGGCGCGCACCATGCCGGTTTGCAAGCCGTATTGCACCGTGCGGTTGTAACCGCCGAAGAGCAGCACCGCCACCAGGCCTATGATCATGGTGGACAAGGTCGCCAAGGTGCGGCGACGGTTGCGCAGCAGATTGCGCCAAGCCAGTTTCAAGGTGTTCACGCCAAGGCCTCCCCCGCGTTCAAGACGCCGACCCGGCCGTCGCTGACCAAGTAACGCTCGTCCGCCGCCGCGATCACCTGCGGGTCATGCGAGGAGAACACCACCGCCACTCGGCGTTCTCGCTGCAATTGGCGCAACAGGGCCAGGATGGACGCTCCGGTCTGGCTGTCCAGATTGGCGGTGGGTTCGTCGGCCAGCACCAAGGCCGGCTCGTGCACCAGCGCGCGCGCAATCGCCACCCGCTGGCGCTGCCCGCCGGACAGCTGGCCGGGCCGGTGCGCCGCCTTGTCCGCCAAGCCCACCGCCGCCAGCATCTCCAGCGCCCGCTCGCGCCGCTGCCGCGCCGGCACGCCTTGCAATTGCAGCGGGTATTCGACGTTCTCGAAAGCCGACAATACCGGCATCAGATTGAAGTTCTGGAAGATGAAGCCGATGTGGCGCGCGCGAAAATCGCTGAGCGCGTCATCGCTCAAACGGTTCAGCGCCTGTCCCGCCACCTCGATTTCTCCGACGTCGGCGCGGTCTATGCCGCCGATCAGATTCAGCAGCGTGGTCTTGCCGCTGCCGGACTGGCCGGACAGCACGGTGAAGCGCGCCGCGGCGATCTTGAGGCTGACATCGGCCAGCGCCGGCACCCTCACCTGCTCCATCCAGTAGCTTTTAGACACCCCGTTCACCTCAACCGCCCACATAGTCCGCTCCGCCGTCAAAACACAATGGCATGAATATGCATGAAATCGGCATGAAAAGCTTTGCCTTGTGACAAAACGCCCATTGCGGACTCCAACGGTGTTCCGGCCGCGCCAAAGCGCGCGCATCGACACCGGTTTTCCATGGGAGTAGCATGGTTTTATCCCTCGCAAAGGAGCTTGCATGACACAAAACACAAACCCGCCCCAAGCCCCCCTGCCCGCGGAAGCGGACGCCGACGCCCAGCCGCCGGCCGTCAAGCCGCCGCGCCGAACCGCCTCCCACCGCCGCAACAATGTGGAGCGCGCGCACCAGGAATCGGTGCAAGCCATCGAAACCGTCAGTCAGCAGCCGGTGGCCTTGCAAGTGGCCGCCGCGCCGCAAGGCAGCGCGGAGGACAGCGTCAGCGCCGAACTGCCGGCCAGCTACCCCTACCGCACGCGGATGCGCCGCCCGGAGTACGAGTTGCAGAAGCAGGCGCTGCAGATCGAACTGTTGAAAGTGCAGAACTGGGTCAAGGAAAGCGGCCAGAAGATCGTGATCCTGTTCGAAGGCCGCGACGCCGCCGGCAAGGGCGGCACCATCAAACGCTATATGGAACACCTGAACCCGCGCGGCGCGCGCGTGGTGGCGCTGGAAAAGCCGTCGGACCGCGAGCGCGGCCAATGGTACTTCCAGCGTTACATCGAACACCTGCCCACCGCCGGCGAGATCGTCTTCTTCGACCGCTCCTGGTACAACCGCGCCGGCGTGGAGCGCGTGATGGGCTTTTGCCATCCGCACGAATATCTGGAGTTCATGCGCCAGACGCCGCAACTGGAGCGCATGCTGGTCAACAGCGGCATCCGTCTGTTCAAGTTCTGGTTCTCGGTCAGCCGCGAGGAACAGCTGCGCCGCTTCATCTCGCGCCGCGACGATCCCTTGAAGCACTGGAAACTGTCGCCCATAGACATACAGTCGCTGGACAAATGGGACGACTACACCGCGGCCAAGGAAGCGACCTTCTTCCACACCCATACCGGCGACGCGCCGTGGACGGTGGTGAAATCCGACGACAAGAAGCGGGCCCGCCTCAACTGCATCCGCTACTTCCTGTCCCGGCTGGACTACCCGGACAAGGACGCGCGCGTCGCCCGAGCGGCCGATCCGCTGCTGGTGGGCGAGCCGCACACCATGGACGCGGAGGACAGCGACGCCTTGTTGCGGATTTGAGCGTACCGCAGCCACTCACTCCACCCGGAACCGCGGCAGATAATCCCGCTGCAGCCAGGCCTCGGGCACCTCGCGCCAAGCGAAGCCACTCTTGCGCATCACGGTTACCCACTGCGGATTGAGGCCGTCGATGATGACGGTCTCAGTGGGGCGGTCCCGGCCCAGGGCCTGGCGGTAGCCGCGGTAATAAGCCGTTTTCAGCAACTCGCCGCTGGCGGCGTAGAACTGCGCCTTGCGGCTGCGGTAACCGTCGCGATCCACCCACAGCTCAATGGCGTGATAAGTCACGTCCGGCCGCCTCGCGCTCAGCCGCAGCTTGTAGCTGGCGCGCGGCTGGCGGTCGCCGTCCATCACCGTTTCCTCCGCCGCGAGGGTGGCCCGATAGTCCAGGGTCCAGTTCACCGTCACCACGTCGCCGTTGGCCGCCTGGCCCAGCAGCCGTTGCTGCGGCGAAATCGGCACGCTGGCCTGGCTCGCCGGGTCGAACACCCATAAATCCTTGCCGCTTTTCAAGGTCAGCTTGCCCGCGTCGCGGCTGGGGCTGACAAAGCGCAACAGGCTGCGGAACTGGCCGCGCCGCGGATCGGCCCGCGAATACAACACCAGCGAGCTGGCTTCGCTAGGCTTGCCTTGCTTATAGCTGAGCAGATCGACCTTCAGGCTGAAAGACTTGCCCGGATTGCGCACCTCGTCGCTCCAGGCCAGTATCTGCTGCGCGTCCGGCGCGGACCAGGCCAAACCCGGCCAGCCCAGCAAAACCAAGCCCAATATGCGCGCGCGCTTCATTTTCCGCTCCCTTCCCTCATCCGCCATGCCGATTCAGGCCTGCCTCAAGGCGTCGACGATGTTCCAGCGCGCCGCCCGGCGCGACGGCCACCACGACGACAACAGCGCCACCGCCATCAAACCGCCCATGCACGAAGCCAGCAGCGGCGTCTCGCCCCAGACCCGGATCAGGATGGGGCTGGGATCCACCACGCCCGGAGGCAGCCAGCTCAGGCCGGCTCGGTTGATCAGCCAGGCCAGGCCCAGCGACAGCAGCAGGCCGCCCAAACCGCCGATGACGCCCAGCAGGGCGCCCTCGCACAAGAACAGCCGCTGGACGCCGCCGCGTCTCAGGCCGATGGAGCGCAGCGCGCCGATTTCACGGGTGCGCTCCATCACCGCCATATTCATGGTGTTGCCAGTGGTGAACAGCGTCACGCTGGCGATCAGCGCCGCCATGAAGCCGAAAATGGCGCCGAACATGTCGACGATGCGCTCGTACAGCGGCTGCAGCGCGGCGAAATCGTGGGCCGCCAGCGGTTGCGCGCTCAAACCGGCTTGAAACAGCTGCTGCAGCCGCCGGCGCGCGGCCTCGATCTGCCCGCTGCTCTTCAGCTGCAGCAAGATCGCCGTCGCCATCGGCTCTCCCTCGCCGTACAGAAGCCGTTGCGCCTGCGACAGATGCAGGCCCACATAGACGTCGTCCCATTCACGGGCGCCTTGCCGCTCCACGCCCAACACCCGCAAGCGGGCGACGTTGGGCGCGCCGGCGGCGGTGGCCGTCAACAGTTCGATCCGCTTGCCGTCCACCGCGCGCGCCGGCCCGGTCAAGGCCGCCAGGTCCGGCGGCAGCCCCTCGCCTTCCGCCGCCGCCGCCGCGCAAGCCCGGTCGCCGTCGGACAGGCACAGCCCCAGAGTCTTGGCGACGCCGCCGCCCAGCACCGCGGCGTTGGCGTCGCTGCCGGTCAAGGCCATCGGCTTGGCCGCCTGGCGCAAACCGCGCGCGTCCCAGCGCAGCAAGCGGTTCTGGCCTTCCGGCTCGCTGCCTTGCGCCAGCACCGTGCGCGACGTGCCGCTGGCGTAATGGCCGGCGATGGCGCCCAGCGTCAAGGTCGGCGTGACGGCCGCCAACATGTCCTTCAGTTCCGGGTCCGACTCGATCTCGCGCTGGATGCGCCGGTAGTCGCGGATGCCGTAAGCGGCCGGGTTGCCGCTGCCGTATTGCAGATAATCGCGATGCTGCACCTGCAAATGGCCAAGCTTGCGGACAAAAGCCGTTTCCAGCCCGTACTGGACCGCGCGCTGATAGCCGCCGAACAACAGCACGCCCGCCATGCCCACCGCCATGGTCAAAGCGCTTGCCCAGGTGCGGCGGCGATTGCGCAATAGATTGCGCCAGGCCAGTTGCAGAACATTCATGCCGGCGCCTCCCCGGCGGCCAGCGCGCGGACCCGGCCGTCGCTGACCCGATAACGCTCGTCCGCCGCCGCGATCACCAGCGGATCGTGCGAGGAGAACACCACCGCCACGCCGCGCTCGCGCTGCAACTGCCTGAGCAGCGCCAGGATGGCGGCGCCGGTGCCGCTGTCCAGATTGGCGGTGGGCTCGTCGGCCAACACCAGCGCCGGCTCGTGCACCAGCGCGCGCGCAATCGCCACCCGCTGGCGCTGGCCGCCGGACAGCTGGCCGGGCCGGTGCGCCGCCTTGTCCGCCAAGCCCACCGCCGCCAACATCTCCAGCGCCCGCGCTTTGCGCCGCGCCGCCGGCGTGCCTTGCAGCCGCAGCGGATATTCCACGTTTTCCAGCGCGGACAGCACCGGCAGCAAATTGAAGCTTTGAAACACAAAGCCCAGGTGGCGAGCGCGAAAATCGCTAAGCGCGTCGTCGCTCAAGGCCGCCATGCTCTGCCCGGCGACGACGACCTCGCCGCGGTCGGGCCGGTCCACGCCCCCCAGCAAATGCAAGATCGTGCTTTTCCCGCTGCCGGACGGCCCGGCCAAAACAGTGAATCGGGCGGCGGCCACTTTCAATTCCACATTGTGCAAAGCCGGCACTTCCACTTGGTCCATCCGGTATGTTTTAAATACGCCGCGCATTTCCGCCGCCATCGCCCGCTCCTTGAAAATCGGCGCCGCCCAAATTTCGCGAAGCGTTTCAATATCTGCCGCGCTGCGCAAAGCTTTGAACAGGTTCCACCACTGACACCGCTTGAATATACCTGAAAACCCGCTCTAAATTTTCAATTGAAAAACAAAGCAATAAACCAACAAAACGCCCTATGAATTAAAAAATTAAATTCTTAAATAAAACTCTAATTAATATTAAAAATCAAACCAAATATAGCCAGGCCACGCACTCCATGCAGTCCCGGCTTCAAATCAGACAGCGCCCCACTCGATATAAAAACAAAATGCCTCGATGAATATCGAGGCATGGCGTGCGCTAGTGTTATGGGAAAGAGAATCAGGAGCGTTGTCGCTTCCACACCCGCCTGGCGTCGCAAGCGGCGCGCAAGGGCGTGGACGACAGGCTGGTGGCGGCGAAATGTCCCACTTGGCGGGAAACCTTGGACAAGGCGGTGCCGGACAGGCTGCCCACCTGCCAGGCGCGACACAGCGGGTGCAGCGAGGGCGCGTCGTCGCTGGCGGCGTCCAGCCTGGCCTGCACGTCGCGGTTCATCTCGGACAGCCAACGCTCGGTCAGCAACATCCAATCGCGCTGAGTATCCGCTTGCGCCTGCACCAGATTGGCGCCCACCAACAGGGTGTCGTCCAGCCTGCGCTCCAAATCGCCCTGGGACATCGGATACGCCGGCGCAAAAGCCGACCACCAGACGATACAGGCCTCGTGCTGGGCGTCCAGCATGCGCTGCTGGCCGCGCTCCACTGCGCTGCGGTAACTCTCCATCGCGCCGATCAACCAACTACGGGTCATTGCCACTCCTCGATCAAACCCGGCGGGCCGCCTCGTCTCGCGGCAGCCGCCCTAAGCGCCTGCTTGCAAGGAAGGCGCCGCGGCCCTGAAGACGCGCAGCGGATCACAAGCAGGTTCTAAGCCGCAACGGCGGGCAAACGCCACACCTGCAGCAATTCTTGCAACAAAGTTTCCAACACGGGATCGCCCGCCCGGTCCGCCGGGTAGACGAATTGCAACTCGGCCAATTTGCGCACATCCGGCAGCACTGTCAACCTGCCGGCGTCTTGCCAGGCCTGCGCCGCCTCTTCCCGCGCCAGCGCCACCCCCACCCCGGAGGCCACCAATTCAAGGATGGCGTCGAGATGATCGCACTCCGCTACCTTCTTAGGCGAAATGTTGAGTTCTCGCCACAACTCCGCGGTGATTTTGGAAAGACTGGAAAACTGCGAAATGCCTATCCACGGCAATTTGCCCAATTCCCTCAAGCCGCCGCCGGCCAAACGCGACGCCCAGCCGGCGGGCAGGACGATGCGGAACGGCAATTCCGCCAGCTTGACGGTGGAGACGTTCACATAGGGGTTTTTGCCCAGATAGAAGCCGGCGTCCAGTTCTTTCTTGCGCACCAGGTTCAGCACGTCCACGGTGACGCCGTGGCGCAATTGGATGTCCAGCAAGGGATAACGCTCCACCAGGCCCGCCACCCAGGGTCCGATCTTCAAGGTGTCCGGCGTCAAGGTGACGCCTATCCGCGCCTTGCCTGACAACTGGCCCTTCAATTGCCGCGCGTGGTTGATGATGCCGCTGGCCGCGCCCAGTATCGCCTGCGCCTGCGGCAGCAATTCCTGGCCGGTCCGGGTCAGCGACACCCCGCCCGCGCTGCGTTCGAACAATTGCATGCCCACTTCTTCTTCCAGGGCCTTGATTTGCGCGGTGACCGCCGGCTGCGACAGGTGCAGCAATTCGGCGGCCTGTGTCAGGTGCCCTTGCTGGGCGACGGTGACAAAGGTGCGCAACTGATAGATTTCCATGTTCTCCCCTGACTTGGATGCTTGGCGGCGGGCCGGATCGCCGTACGCGGCAGGCATGGGCGGCATGATGGCGGGTCTGCGACGGATGCGGCGGCCTGAGCTAAGCCCGGCCGATGATGGTTTTCTCTTGTGCGAGCCATTTTCGGCGCAATGCCGGCTAAATAACAAGCGCTTTATGCCCCGCCGCCGGCCCCGCCAAGCATTTGCGGCAAGGCGCGACGCGGCGGCGACGCCCGGTCCGGGCCTGGATTTTTTGGTTCGATCAGCCCTATTTCGCCGCCGAATTAAGAGCAAAAATTCCAATTTAAGTTATTGATTTTATTTGTTTTTTGCACCGCATCATCGGCCTGAATAATTTTCCGCATCAAAAAAAGCGATTAGATTCGCCTCCGTCACCTCCCTTATGTTTTCAGCAGCGACAACCCAAGTCGCGACCACAAAGGAGGATGCAATGAACGAGGACATACTCAAGAAAGTGCAGTCCAACCCCAAATTCAAGGAACTGGTGCACAAGAAAACCAGCCTGGGTTGGCAGCTCACCCTAGTCATGCTGGTCATCTACTACGGCTTCATCCTGGTGCTGGCGTTCTCGCCGGCCACGCTGGGCCATCCCGTCAGCGCGGGCGCCACCATGACGGTGGGCATTCCCATCGGCGTGCTGATCATCGTCTCGGCCTTCGCGCTGACCGGCATCTATGTGCGCCGCGCCAACACCGAGTTCGATCTGCTCAACCAGCAAATCGTCGAGGAGTCCAAACAATGAAGCAACGCGTCTTGCAACTGGCCTGCGTCTCCGGCCTTCTGCTGCCCTCCTTGGCCATGGCGGCCGGGGCCATTGAGGGCGATGTCAAGCAACAGGCCACCAACTGGCACGCCATCATCATGTTCCTGCTCTTCGTGGCCTTCACTCTGGGCGTCACGTATTGGGCCGCGCGCCGCACCAAGTCCGCCAGCGACTTTTACGCGGCCGGCGGCGGCATCACCGGTTTCCAGAATGGTCTCGCCATCGCCGGCGACTATATGTCCGCCGCCTCCTTCCTCGGCATTTCCGCGATGGTGTTCGAAAAAGGCTACGACGGCCTGATCTATTCGATGGGCTTCCTGGTGGGCTGGCCCGTCATCCTGTTCCTGGTGGCGGAACGCCTGCGCAATCTGGGCAAATACACTTTCGCCGACGTCGCCTCCTACCGCTTGCAACAGACGCCGGTGCGCAGCTTCGCCGCCACCTCCACCCTGGTGGTGGTCGCCATCTACCTGATTGCGCAGATGGTGGGCGCCGGCAAGCTGATCCAGCTCTTGTTCGGCATGAGCTATAGCTCGGCGGTGTTGATGGTGGGCGTGCTGATGGTGTGCTACGTGCTGTTCGGCGGCATGCTGGCCACCACCTGGGTGCAAATCATCAAGGCGGTGCTGCTGCTCTCCGGCGCCACCTTCATGGCCATCATGGTGCTGGCCACCGTGGGTTTCAGCCCGGAAGTCATGTTTGAAAAAGCGGTGGCCGCGCATAGCAAGGGCGTCGCCATCATGGCGCCGGGCAAGGCCGATCCGATCGACTCCATTTCCCTGGGCCTGGCGCTGATGTTCGGCACCGCCGGCCTGCCGCACATCCTGATGCGCTTCTTCACCGTGTCCGACGCCAAGGAAGCGCGCAAATCGGTGTTCTTCGCCACCGGCTTCATCGGCTATTTCTACATCCTCACCTTCATCATCGGCTTCGGCGCCATCATGCTGGTGCTGAACCAGCCGGGCATGATGGAAACCGTGGTCAAGAACGGCAAATCCGTCACCCAGCTGATCGGCGGCAACAATATGGCGGCGGTGCACCTGGCCGAGGCCGTGGGCGGCGACATGTTCCTGGGCTTCATCTCCGCGGTGGCCTTCGCCACCATCCTGGCGGTGGTGGCCGGCCTGGCGCTGTCCGGCGCGTCGGCGGTGTCGCACGATCTGTACGCCAGCGTGATCAAGAAGGGCAAGGCCAACGAGGCCGACGAGATCCGCGTGTCCAAGATCACCACCGTGGTGTTGGGCGTGGTGGCCATCGTGCTGGGCCTGGTGTTCGAAAAACAGAACATCGCCTTCATGGTGGGCCTGGCCTTCTCCATCGCCGCCTCGGCCAACTTCCCGGTGCTGTTCCTCTCCATGTTCTGGAAGGGGCTGACCACGCGCGGCGCGGTGATCGGCGGCTTCATCGGCCTGTTGTCGGCGGTGGTGCTGATCGTGCTGGGCCCGACGGTCTGGGTGGAGGTGCTCAAGCACGAGCACGCGGTGTTCCCGTACAAGAACCCGGCCATCTTCTCGATGACTCTGGCCTTCGTTTCCACCTGGCTGATCTCGGTGCTGGACAAGTCCCGCCAGGCCGACGAGGAAAAAGCCAAGTTCGAAGCCCAGTTCGTGCGCGCGATGACCGGCATCGGCGCGTCCGGGGCCTCCAAACATTGACAATGACATAAGGCCGGGCCGAGGATGTCGGCCTGCCTTTACAACCCACCGCGCCGCTCCAGCGGTTCCGGAGCGGCGGCATCGCTACACCGTTAATCCAGGAGAAGTTTATGTCCACGCTAGAATCCGTCCTCAAGGAAACCCGCAGCTTTCCGCCTTCCGACGATTTCCGCCAAAAGGCGACGATCTCCGGCATCGAGGCGTACCACACGCTGTGCGAGCAGGCGGACGCCGATTACCTGTCGTTCTGGGGCGATCTGGCGCGCGATCAGATCTCCTGGAAAAAACCGTTCACCCGCGTGCTGGACGATAGCCAGGCGCCGTTCTTCAAGTGGTTCGACGACGGCGTGCTCAATGTTTCCTACAACTGCCTGGACCGCCACCTGGCGGTCAACGCCAACCGCATCGCGCTGATTTTCGAAGCCGACGACGGCGCGGTCACCCGCGTCACTTACGCCGAGCTGCACCGCCGCGTCTGCCAGTTCGCCAACGGCCTGAAGAGCCTGGGCGTGAGCAAGGGCGACCGCGTGGTGATTTACATGCCGATGGTGATCGAGGCCGTCGTGGCGATGCAGGCCTGCGCCCGCATCGGCGCCATCCACTCCGTGGTGTTCGGCGGCTTTTCCGCCGGCGCGGTGCGCGACCGCGTCCAGGACGCCGGCGCCAAGCTGGTGATCACCGCCAACGAAGGCCTGCGCGGCGGCAAGAGCGTGCCGCTGAAGGCCACGGTGGACGAAGCGCTGGCGATGGACGGCTGCGACAGCGTCAAACACGTGGTCGCCTACCAGCGCACCCAGAACGAGGTGGCCTGGAGCGAGGGCCGCGACGTGTGGTGGCATCAATTGGTCAGCGGCCAGCCGGAACAATGCGAACCGGAGTGGATGAACGCCGAGGACCCGCTGTTCATCCTCTACACCTCCGGCTCCACCGGCAAACCCAAGGGCATCCAGCACAGCAGCGCCGGCTATCTGCTGGGCGCGGCCAACAGCTTCCGCTGGGTGTTCGACTACAAGCCCAACGACGTGTTCTGGTGCACCGCCGACGTGGGCTGGATCACCGGCCACAGCTATATCTGCTACGGCCCGCTGGCCAACGGCGCCACCCAGGTCATCTTCGAGGGCGTGCCCACTTATCCGGACGCCTCCCGCTTCTGGCGCATGATAGAACAGCACAAGGTCAGCATTTTCTACACCGCGCCCACCGCCATCCGCTCGCTGATCAAGCTGGGCGCGGACCTGCCCAAGCAGCACGATCTGTCCAGCCTGCGCCTGCTCGGCACCGTGGGCGAGCCGATCAACCCCGAGGCCTGGATCTGGTATCACGAAACCGTGGGCGGCGGCCGCTGCCCGATTGTCGACACCTGGTGGCAGACCGAGACCGGCTCCATCCAGATCTCGCCGCTGCCGGGCGCGGTGGCCACCAAACCCGGCTCGTGCACGCTGCCGCTGCCGGGCATCATGGCCGACATCGTCGATGAGTCCGGCGCTCAGGTGGACCCGGGCCGCGGCGGCTTCCTGGTGATCAAGAAGCCCTTCCCCAGCCTGGTGCGCACCATCTGGAACGATCCGGAACGCTTCAAGAAAACCTATTTCCCGGAAGAGTTCAACGGCCAATACTATCTGGCCGGCGACTCCGCCAACCGCGACGAGAACGGCTATTTCTGGATCATGGGCCGCATCGACGACGTGCTGAACGTGTCCGGCCACCGCCTGGGCACCATGGAGATAGAATCCGCGCTGGTGGCCAATCCGCTGGTGGCGGAGGCCGCCGTGGTCGGCAAGCCGCACGAGGTCAAGGGCGAGGCGGTGGTGGCCTTCGTGGTGCTCAAGGGCGCTCGCCCTCAGGGCGAGGAAGCCAAGAAAGTGGCGGCCGAACTGAAAAACTGGGTGGCGCACGAAATCGGCAAGATCGCCCAGCCGGACGATATCCGTTTCGGCGAGAACCTGCCCAAGACCCGCTCCGGCAAGATCATGCGCCGCCTGCTGCGTTCCATCGCCAAGGGCGAGGAAATCACCCAGGACGTGTCCACGCTGGAAAACCCGCAAATCCTGCAACAGCTGCAACAGCCGCTATAAACGCCGGATTCGCCGCGCCGGAGCCGCCATGCGGCTCCGGCTTTTTCATGCCTCCCGCCTATCCGTCCCAGCGCTACTCCAGCCGGAAACGCGAGATCATCTCATCCTGTTCAGCCACGTCGGCGGCGGTGCCCTGGCAATGCCGCAACTGCACTTGCGCCGCGTCGCTGACGCGCTGGCCGATGTGCTGAATGCTGCCCGCGCTGTCGTTGATGTCCCTCGTCATCTGACTTTGGCGGCTCACCGCGCCGGCGATGTCGCTGTTCTTGGCGTTGATGTCGGAGATCACGTCCCGGATGCGCGTCAGCATCTCGCTGATCTGCTCGGCGTCCTTCACCGTGTTGCTGGCGCAATCGCGGCTTTCGTCCATCTTGTCCCGGGCCTCGTTCACGCCGCGCTGCAGTTGCTCAATCATGCTGCGGATTTCCTGCGTCGCCTCCTGGGTTTGCGAAGCCAGCTTGCGCACCTCGTCCGCCACCACGGCGAAGCCGCGTCCCATTTCCCCCGCCCGCGCCGCTTCGATCGCGGCGTTCAGCGCCAGCAGATTGGTCTGCTCGGCCACGCCGGTGATCACTCTGACGATGGATTCGATGTTCTTGCTGAATTCGGCCAGTTCGTTCATGGACAGCGAGGTCTGCTCCAGGGTGTCGGCCAAACGCCGTATCGCCTGGCTGGACTGCGTCACCAGCGCCATCCGGCTGCCGGTTTCCTCGTGCGCCTGCCGCGCGGCCTCGGCCACCGCGCCGGCGTTGGACGTCATTTCGCCGGACGCCTCCGCCATCTGGCCGATGGACGACACCAGTTGCTCCAGCTCTCTTTGCAGACGGCTGGCCTCGCCGCTGCTCTGTTGCGCCTCTTCCGCGCTTTGCTCGGCGCCGTGGTGGACGCGCGTGGAAATCTGGCGGATATCGCCGATCAGCCGCTGCAGATAAGCGATGAAGCGGTTCAACTCCTTCGCCACCTCCCCGAATTCGTCGCGGGAGCTTTCGTCTATGCGCCGCGTCAGATCGCCGTTGCCGCTGTTGAGCTCGGTCAGCGACTGCTTGAGCTGCTGCAAGGGGCGCCGCAGGATCTGCTGCATCAGGGTGCTGAGGATGACCATGCTCAGCAGCACGCCTATCACCGCGCCCCAAAAGCCGCGCCAGCCTATCTGCTTGGCCTCGGCCATCACCTTACCCTCGTCCAGCACCACGCCCACCAGCCACTTGGCCGGCTGTAGATGCGACAGCGGTTGAAACGCCACCATCAGGCGCTGCTCGTTGACCTCCACCTCCTGCACCTTGCCGTCCAGGGCCGGCGCTTTGCCGCCGAACAACTCCGCAACGCTCTTGCCGTTCAGTTTGGCGTCCGGGTGGCTGATGATTTTGCCGTCGGCGGACAACAGGAAGGCGTAGCCCGCGCCGTTGAAGGTGGCGGTGTTCAGCGCGTCCGAAACCGACTTCAGGCTGAGGTCGCCGCCGAAAGCGCCCTTGAACGCGCCCTTGTCGGTCAGCTTGGCCACCGCCGAAATCAGGATCTCGCCGGACGCGGCGTCGGGATAGGGATCGGTCAGGCCGACGCCGGCGGCCGCCTTGGCCACCGGATACCATGGCCGCTTGCGGGCGTCCCAGGTGGGCGGGGGATTCCAGGACGGATCGTTGGAGATTCTCTTGCCGTCGCTGTCCAAGCCGCCAAACACCAGCTTGAACTCGTTCTTGAGCATGGGCCGCTGGAAAACCTCCAAAATGCGCTCGTTGCTGAAACCGGCGTCTATGGTCTCCGACATCAGCTGGATCTGAGCCAGCTTGCCGTTCAACCAATTGGCGATCTGCTCGGCCAGCACCTGGCTGGTCTGGGTCACTTCCTGCTCTTTGCCCGCGCGTATGCTGTCCGCAACGCTCAGGTATTGCATCCAGGACAGGGTCGACAAGGTCACGGCCAGCACCAGCGCGGAAATCAGGCCGGCTTTGTGAGCGATTTTCATGGCGGGCGGTCCGGAAAAGTGAGTATTTTCACCATAGCGCACCCGCGCGCCGCTCCAAGCCCCGCCGCTTTGTTTTTTACGAAAATCGCGCGCCGCGCCCCCGGCGACGCCGGATTCCCCGCTTCAAGCACGCGCGCCGGCAAGGACCTCCCGAAGCCTAGTCCGCGCCGGGAGTTGAAGCCGCGGCCCCTAGCGTCGATAATTAGCGGTTTTTGAAGCGGAATCCCACAGCATGCCCGTGATCACACTCGTCGAAAGGATAGACGCCCTACTGCCCCAGACCCAGTGCGGACAATGCAGCCACGCCGGCTGCCGCCCGTATGCGGAGGCGCTGGCGGAAGGCCGCGATCCGATCAACCGCTGCCCGCCGGGCGGCGACGACGGCATCCGGGCGCTGGCGGAACTGCTGGGCCGGGACATCATTCCCTTCGCCGCCGACGGCCCGCAGCCCAAGCCGCGCGCGCTGGCCGTGATACGCGAAGACAGCTGCATCGGCTGTACCCTGTGCATCCAGGCCTGTCCGGTGGACGCCATCGTCGGCGCCGCCAAGCAGATGCACACCGTCATCGCCGCCGAATGCACCGGCTGCGAACTGTGCCTGGCGCCCTGTCCGGTGGACTGCATCGACCTGGAGCCGGTGGCCGACCCGGCCGACGGCGAGCGCGAGCGACTCATGGCCCGCGCCGCCCAAGCCCGCGTCCGTTATGAACGGCGGCAGGCGCGCAAGGCGCGCGATCAGGCGGACAAGGCCAAACGCCTGGCCGAGCGCGCGGCGGTGAACGCGGCGCCGGCCTCCCCCGCCGCCGCGCCGGCCGTTTCCGCCGCGCCCGCGCCGGCGGCCGACAAGAACGAATTGATCCGCAAGGCAATGGAGCGCGCCGCCGCCATGCGCGCCGCCCGCGAACAAGCAGACAAGGACAAGCCGTGAACGCCGTCAAACGCAAAGAAATCTTCACCCGCCTGCGCGACGCCAATCCGCACCCCACCACCGAGCTGGAATACAGCAGCCCGTTCGAACTGCTGATCTCGGTGCTGTTGTCGGCGCAGACCACCGACGTCGGCGTCAACAAGGCCACGCGCCGGCTCTATCCGGTGGCCAATACTCCGGCGGCCATGCTGGCGCTGGGCGAGGAATCGCTGGCCAACTTCATCAAGACCATAGGCTTGTACAAGACCAAGGCCAGGAACGTGATCGCCACCTGTCACCTGCTGCTGGAAAAGCACGGCGGCGAGGTGCCGCAAACCCGCGAGGCGCTGGAGGCGCTGCCCGGCGTCGGCCGCAAAACGGCCAATGTGGTGCTGAACACCGCCTTCGGCCAGCCCACCATCGCGGTGGACACCCATATTTTCCGGGTGTCCAACCGCACCCGGATCGCGCCCGGCAAAGACGTGCGAGAAGTCGAGGATAAACTGGTAAAATACATCCCCGACGAATTCAAAGTCGATGCGCATCACTGGCTGATCCTGCTCGGACGCTATGTCTGCAAAGCCAGAAAACCGGAATGCGAGCGCTGCGTCATTGCCGACCTCTGCGAATATCCGGCAAAAACCGTTATGATTAAAGACAACTGAATCAAATACTGGAAAAACTCCGGTTCCGCCCTTATTTTCCGCATAGACATCAACCTAAAAGGATAGCCTGTGACAACGTATCTGCGCACCCTGGTTGGCGCCTTGCTCGCAGCCTCGTTGCTGTCCGGCTGCGACAAGGTCGAGCGCTTCTTCAAAGGCAACTCCCAGCCCGCGCCGGTCGCCATTCCCGCGCAACAGGATGGCCGCGTCGCCATGTTGCTGCCGGACTTCACTCAATTGGTCAGCCGCGACGGACCGGCGGTGGTGAATATCCAGGCCAGCCGCGAAGACAGCGGGGCCTCCCAACCCAGCAATCTGCCGATTCCGGTGCCGGAAGACGATCCGCTGTACGACTTCTTCCGCCGCTTCATCCCCAATCATCCGCCTCAGCGCGAACAGCCGCAGGAAGAAAGCGTCTCCTTCGGCTCCGGCTTCATCATCAGCGCCGACGGCTACATCCTGACCAACGCCCATGTGGTGGCGGACAGCCAGCAGGTCAAGGTGATGCTGACCGACAAGCGCGAACTGCGCGCCAAGCTGGTCGGCGTGGACAAGCGCACCGACGTGGCGCTGCTGAAAGTGGCAGCGGCGGACCTGCCGGTGGTCAAGATCGGCAGCCCGGCGGACTTGAAAGTCGGAGAATGGGTGGCCGCCATCGGCGCGCCCTTCGGCTTCGACAACACCGTCACCGCCGGCATCGTCTCGGCCAAAGGCCGCAGCCTGCCGGACGAAAACTTCGTCCCCTTCATCCAGACCGACGTGGCGATCAACCCCGGCAACTCCGGCGGTCCGCTGTTCAATCTGCGCGGCGAAGTGGTGGGCATCAACTCGCAGATTTACAGCCGTTCCGGCGGCTTCATGGGCATCTCCTTCGCCATCCCCATCGATTTGGCGATGAGCGTGGTCGACCAGCTCAAGGCCAAGGGCAAGGTCAGCCGCGGCCAGCTGGGCATCAATATCCAGGAAGTGACTCAGGAGCTGGCGCAGTCCTTCGGTCTGCAGCGCCCCAGCGGCGCGCTGGTGGTGCGCGTCGATCCCAAGGGACCGGCCGCTCGCGCCGGCCTGCAGGCCGGCGACATCATCCTGAAACTGGACGGCAAGTCCATAGAAAGCTCCAAGGATCTGCCGGTGCTGGTCGGATCGCTGCAGCCGGGCACCAAGATCAAGCTGACGGTGTGGCGCAAGGGCGTGGAAAAGGATCTGGAAGCCACGCTGGCGGAACTGGCGCAGGAAGCGCCGAGCGCGCAGCAGTCTCAGGAAGAAAGCTCGCCGCAAGGCTTCCAGTTCGGCAAACTGGGTCTGACGCTCAGCGAGCTGACGCCGAACCAGCGCTCGGAGCTGGGCGTGCGCGGCGGCCTGCTGATCCAGAAGGCGCAAGGTCCGGCCGCTCGTTCCGGCCTGCAGGCCGGCGACGTGATCCTGGGCTTGAACCAGGTGGAAGTCTCCACCATCGCCAACTTCGAAAAAGCGCTGGCCAGCGCCAAGGGCCATATCGCCTTGTTGGTGCGCCGCAACGAGGCCGTGTTGTTCGTGCCCTTGCGGCTGGAATAAGCGTCGTCTCGACCCGCATTGCCCAAAGCCGCCGTCAGGCGGCTTTTTCATTTTGATGGCATACCGCCCGCGCTGTTAGGATTGAGCTTTCGCGTCCGCCACAGGAGAGCCGTCATGGACTTTCACACCGCCGATCTATGCGATCAGTTCGACGAACAATTGCAGGTATTGACGCCCTCGCTGCAACGCTACGGCGGCCAGGCCCGATTTTTCGGCCGCATCGAAACCCTGAAGCTGTTCGAGGACAACAGCCTGGTGCGGGAGGCGCTGAGTCAGCACGGCGCCGGCAAGGTCTTGGTGGTGGACGGCGGCGGCTCGCTGCGCGTCGCGCTGCTGGGCGACCAATTGGGCGTGCTGGCGGTGGCCAACGGCTGGGCCGGCGTGGTGATCAACGGCTGCATCCGCGACTCCGCCGCCCTGAACAAGCTGGCGCTGGGCATACGCGCGCTGGGCACCCACCCGCGCAAATCGGTGAAGCGCGGCGAAGGCCAGCGCAATCTGAGCGTGGAGTTCGGCCAGACGCGTTTCAGCCCCGGGCACTGGCTGTACGCCGACGAAGACGGCGTGGTGGTCTCCCCCGGCGCGCTGCATCAAACCAAGTGACCGCGCCTCAGGCCTCGCTGCGTTGATAGACGGGCAGTTCCTGTTGCGCGGCGGGGCTGCCCCAGGGCAGGTGCTGCTCCCACCAGATATGGCCGGCCGGCGCCACCCGCTCCGGGTGGTCCAGCGAGGACACGGTGATGTCGAGCTCCTCCGGGTCCGACTCATGGCGATACGTCAGGGTGGAGCCGCAATGCGGGCAGAAACCGCGGCTGACCGCGGCCGAGGAGTGATACAGCACCGGCTTTTCCCCGCGCCAGTCCAGATCGGCCACGCGTACGGTGAACCAGGTGACGAAGGCCGCGCCGCTGGCGCGACGACAGCTTTTGCAATGGCAATGCACCACATCGTAAGGCTCGGCGCGCAAACGGTAACGCACTGCGCCGCATAAGCAGCCCCCGGTCAGATTCTGGCCTGCGCTCATGATGCCTCCCTCGCTGCTGGATTGACGATGGATCAGGAAGCGGTTGCCGGGCCGGCTCAAGCCGGCAGCCAGACAACGCCGCTTTTTAAATATGATTCACCGCCCGCGCCAGCGCCAAGCGCCAAGCCGAAATAAACCGGCTCCGGCCCCGGAATCGATGCTGTGCTGCAACAAAAAAACAACGGCCGCCCTAAGGCGGCCGCTGGCTGGCGAAACCGGAAACGGATCAGGCCGCCTGCGTCGGGGTCGCGCCCTTGACCTCGGTCATCTGGTTGCCGGCGTCCACGAACACCAGCTTGGGCTGGTGATCCTTCAGCTCGGCGGCCTCGTACTGGGCGAAAGACGCGATGATCAGCAAATCCCCCGGCGCGGCGCGGCGCGCGGCGGAGCCGTTGACCGAGATGGTGCCGGAGCCGCGCTCGGCCTTGATCGCGTAAGTGGCGAAGCGCTCGCCGTTGGTGACGTTCCAGATCTGCACTTCTTCGTATTCCAGAATGTCGGCCGCTTCCAGCAGGTTCTCGTCGATGGCGCAGGAGCCGATATAGTGCAACTCGCTGTGCGTGGTGGTTACCCGGTGAAGCTTGGATTTGAGCATATTGCGCTGCATGATTGCATCCTTCGTCCGCTGATCAGCGGAACACTTCGATGTTGTCGATCAGGCGGGTGCGCCCCAGTCGGGCGGCCGCCAGCACCACCAGGCGTTTTTCGCCGGCGTGCGCCACCGCCAGGGTGTCGGCCTGGCGAATTTCCACGTAATCCACGGTCCAGCCGGCTTGGGCCAGATCGTCGCGCGCGCCCTGCTCCAGCGCCGCGTAATCATTGTCGCCGTCCTGCAGCCGCTGTCGCACCTGCGTCAGATTGCGATACAGGCGCGGCGCCTCGGCGCGCTCTTCCGCGCTCAGATAGCCGTTGCGCGAGGACAGCGCCAGGCCGTCGTCGGCGCGGCCGGTGTCCACCGGCACAATCTCGATCGGCGAGTTCAAATCCTCCACCATCGCGCGGATCACGTGCAGCTGCTGGAAATCCTTCTTGCCGAAACAGGCCAGGTCCGGCTGCACGATGTTGAACAACTTGGTCACC
This sequence comes from Chromobacterium sp. FG22, assembly GCF_057809415.1. NCBI lineage: Bacteria > Pseudomonadati > Pseudomonadota > Betaproteobacteria > Neisseriales > Chromobacteriaceae > Chromobacterium > Chromobacterium sp. FG22. Next base: position 82,203 of record NZ_JBMDJX010000008.1, read on the forward strand.
ACGGTGGCGACGCCGCGGAAGTGGCCGGGACGGAAGGCGCCGCACAGCTCGTTCTGGATATTCGGCGGCTCCACGTTGAAGTCCTGGCGCACGCGCGGATACAGCTCCTGTTCCTCGGGGAAGAACAAGGCGTCCACGCCGGCGGCGCGCAGCTTGTCGCAATCGGCGTCGAAGGTGCGCGGATAGGCGCCGAAGTCTTCGCCCTGGCCGAACTGCAGCCGATTGACGAAGATGCTGACCGCCACTTTGTCGGCGCGCTCGCGCGCCGCCTTGACCAGGGCCAGATGGCCGGCATGCAGATTGCCCATAGTGGGCACGAAGGCGAGCTTGCCCGCCTGGCGACGCCAGGCGCGCATCTGCGCCACGGTACGAATGATTTCCATTGCTTGATGTCCTGGACCGGGCCGATCAGAAAGTATGTTCCGCCGCCGGGAAGGACTTGTCCTTCACCGCCTGCACATAGGCCTGCACCGCGCCCTGGATGCTGCCCGCCTGGTTCATGAAGTCCTTGACGAAGCGCGCCTTCTTGCCCGGATACACGCCCAGCATGTCGTGCAGCACCAGCACCTGGCCGGACACGTCGACGCCGGCGCCTATGCCTATGGTGGGCACGGAAATCGACTCGGTGATCTCGCGCGCCAGCTCGGCCGGCACGCACTCCATCAGCACCAGGCTGGCGCCGGCCTCGGCGTGCGCCTTGGCGTCGTTGACGATGCGGCGCGCGTCTTCCTCGCTCTTGCCCTGCACCCGATAGCCGCCGAAGGTGTTGACGAACTGCGGCGTCAGGCCGATGTGGGCGCACACCGGCACGCCGCGCTCCACCAGGAAGCGGGTGGTGTCGGCCATATAGGCGCCGCCCTCCAGCTTCACCATGTGCGCGCCGGCCTGGATGATGCGGGCGGCGTGGGCGAACGCCTGCTGCGGACTTTCCTGATAGGCGCCGAACGTCATGTCGCCCAGCACCATCGCCTGCTTGGCGCCCCGCGCCACGCAACGCACGTGATAGAGCATTTCCTCCTCGGCCACCGGCAGCGTGGAGTCTATGCCCTGCACCACCATGCCCAACGAATCCCCCACCAGCAGAATTTCCACGCCGGCCTGTTCCAGCAAGGCGGCGAAGCTGGCGTCGTAACAGGTCAGCATGGCGATCTTCTGCCCTTCCTGCGCCATTTTCTGCAGGGTGTTGACGGTAATTTTCATGCCCGTTCTTCCTCGTTTCAGTCGTCCGTATCGACCGGCGGGACGCCTAGAACCCGCTTACGATCTGCTGCGCCTCAGGAAGGTCGCGCGGCGAGCGCGGCGTCGAAACGCGCGGACGGGGCTGGGCCCTTCCGCCGTCTCGGCCGCAAGGCCGTCACCCGTCCTGGCTCGCATCATCGCAAACCGGCTCTGAGCGCTCGGCGGCTCAGACGCTCTTGTTGAAATAGTTGCGCTGGCCTCGCGCCTCGCTGATGCAGCGGATCAGCAGTTCGAAGTCCTCGTCGCCGTCGACCAGATTCAGATGATCGGTATTGACGATCAGCAACGGCGCGGCCTCGTACTGATGGAAAAACTCGCTATAGGCCTGATGCACGCGCTTCAGATAGCCTTCCGGGAAATTGACTTCGTACTCCGCCGCCCGCGCGGCCACCCGGCTCAGCAGGTTCTCTTCGGAAGCCTGCAGATAAATCACCAGATCCGGCACCGGGTGCTCGGGCATCGCCAGCCCCGCCAGGCGCTTGTACAGCGCCAGCTCGGCCTCGTCCAGATTGATCTTGGCGAACAGCGCGTCTTTTTCGAACAGGAAGTCCGACACCAACGGGCTGGCCAGCAGTTCGCCGTCCAGCATGCTCTTGGCCATCTCGGCGCGTTGCAGCATGAAGGACAGCTGGGTGGATAGGCCGTGGGCCGGCAAGTTGCGGTAGAAGCGCGGCAGGAAGGGGTTGGCGGCGGGATCTTCCGCCAGCAGGCGCACGCCCCAGTATTCCGACAGTCGGCGCGCCAGAGAGGATTTGCCCGCGCCGATCGGCCCTTCGACCACGACATAACGCAATTGACTCATCGCTCGCTTCCTTATTAGCTAGTTGTTTTGAGGCGCTCCACGCCCTGATCGGCCAGCCCTGCGGCCAGTTCGCCGACCGTGCCCAGCGCCGGCAGCGCCAGATCGGGAGCGATCTCCGCCAGCGGGATCATGACGAAGCCGCGCAGATGCATGCGCGGATGCGGCAGGGTCAGGTCTTGGTCGCTCAGGGCGACGCCGCTGTAATACAGCAGATCCAGATCCAGCACCCGCGGCGCGTTGCGGAAGGTGCGCACCCGGCCGAACTCGGCCTCTATCGCCAGCAGCCGGCGCAATAATTCGCGCGGCGCCAGCGCGGTGTCCACTTCCGCCACGGCATTGATGAAGTCCGGCTGATCGGCATAGCCCACCGGCGCGGTGCGGTACAGGGCGGACTGCCGGGTCAGCGCGGTGTCGGGCAAGGCGGCGATCGCGGCCAGCGCGGCGCGGATCTGCGCCGCCGGCTGCTCGAGATTGCTGCCCAGCGCGATGAAGGCCTGCGCCACTTAGGCCTCTCCGCCCGGCTCGTCCGCGGCTTTGCGGCGATTGGCGGGACGGCGGCGGCGGCGTTTCTTGGCCGGGTCCGGCTCGCCGCTGGCTTTGGCGATGTCCAGCAGCTGCTCGCGTTCTTCCTCGTCGGCGCGCTGGAAGTCATTCCACCAGGACACCAGCTTCATGTCCACCTCGCCGGCTTCTCCGCGCAGGGCGAAGAAATCGTAAGCGGCGCGGAAGCGCGGCTGCTCCAGGAAGCGATAAGCGCGCTGACCGCTGCGGCTGTCGAAACGCGACTGCAGCATCCAGATTTCGCGCATGGTCACGCTGAAACGGCGCGGAATGGCGAAATCGTTGTCCTGCTCGGACTCCACATCGGCAATCGCCTGCGCCAGCGCGTACACCGCGCGGTCGCCGGCGTTCAGGCGCTTCTGCCAGCGCTGATGCACCTGCTTCCACAACAGGGTGGCCAGCAGGAAGCCCACCGACACCGGCTTGTCGGCGCGGATGCGCTGATCGGTGCTTTCCAGGCCCAGCTTCAAGAACAGGTCGTCGCCCTTATCGTCCAGCACCGCGTCCAGCAGCGGGAACACGCCGCGCGCCATGCCTTCCTCGCGCAGCTTTTTCAGGCAGCCGTAGGCTTGGCCGGACATCAGCAGCTTGAGCATTTCGTCGAACAGGCGCGCCGGCGGCTCTTTCTTCAGCAGATGGGCGTGGGTGCGGATCGGCTTGCGGGTGGCCTCGTCGATATCGAAGCCCAGCTTGGCCGCCAGGCGCACCGCGCGCAGCATGCGCACCGGGTCTTCCTGATAACGGCGCGCCGGCTGGCCTATCATCACCAGCTTGCGGGCGCGCAAGTCCTTGACGCCGTGGTGATAGTCGATGACGGTTTCGTCGGACGGATCGTAGAACAACGCGTTGACGGTGAAGTCGCGGCGGTGCGCGTCCTCTTCCTGGCTGCCGAAGCTGTTGTCGGCCATGATGCGGCCGGTTTCATTGGTGTCGTCCACCGAACCGCCGCGGAAAGTGGTCACCTCGATGGTTTCCGGTCCCATCATCACGTGGACGATGCGGAAACGCCGGCCGATGATGCGGGAGCGGCGGAACACCCGGTGCACTTCCTCAGGCGTCGCGTTGGTGGCGACGTCGAAATCCTTCGGCGACACGCCCAACATCAAGTCGCGCACGGCTCCGCCCACCACATAGGCGGCGAAACCGGCCTCCTGCAGTCGGGTGGTGACTTTCAGCGCAGCGGAGCTGAGCTGGTCTCGGCGGATGCCGTGTTGCGGCAGAGGAATCACGCGCGCCTTGGTGCGGCGCTTGCCCATGCCGGCGGGCAGGTCCAGTACTTTACGGATAAACTTGCGGATCATTATGAGAAGATAGTCGACTTGGAATGCCAGGATTCGCAAGACTAGTAGGTAGTCAAGCCGGCGATTATATCCCTATTCTTTGCAGAAAATACAATTCGCCGCCATAACCCGCCGCATCGCAGCGCCCATGGCCGCCAATTGCCCCCCATCGGCGATAGGCATACAATCGCTGCCGATTCGCCGACTCCGACAAGACCCCTCCCGTGCGCCCTACTCTCAGCTTTCATCTCCAGACCATTCCCAACGTGCCCGCCATCCGCCAGCTCTACCAGCTGGACGGCGAAATCGGGGAGGCCGACGTCGCCGATTTCGTGTTGCAGCGCTGCCGCGCCCAGAGCGGCACCGACTTCATCCCCTTCCACTTGCACCGCGTCGTCGCCATCGCCGGCGTGCTGCAACAGGATGGGCAAACCCGTCTCGTCCAAGGGCTCGCCGCCGACGCAGGCGACGAGGCCGCGATGCTGGCGGACTGGCTGAGCTTGCTGCGCGACAGCCGGGCGCGGCTGGTCAGCTGGGACGGCGCGCGGCTGGAACTGCCGGTGCTGCGCCACCGCGCGCTGGCGCTGGGCCTGCCGCTGGCGGAACAGCTGCGCGCCGGAGCGGACTGCTCGTCCCAGGTCTCGCTGAGCGAGATTCTGAGCGGCGGCCACGCGGAGCTGGCCACCCCGCAGGGCGAACTGGCCCGGCTGTGCGGCCTGCCCGGCGAGGCTGAGCTCAACGGCCCGCGGCGCTGGGAACTGTACCGCGCCGGCGACGTCGGCGCGCTCGCGGAACACAATGCGCGCCAGGCCGCCAGCTGCCATCTGCTGTGGCTGCGCCAGCAATGGGTGGAGGGCGCGCTGGATTCAGGCGCCCACCAGGCCTGTAGGCAAGGCCTGCGCGCCGCCGTCGTCGCGCAGCCGGAGCCGCACTGGCGCGGCTGGCTGGCCGACTGGCCCGCGGACGCCCCGCAAGGGGATTGACAGCCAAAAGCCAAAGGCATAGGCTGACGTTCATGCGCCGATTTGACACAGCTTGCGGGCGCTTAACAAATGCCAGCTAAAGCGTTAAAACGGTCAACCCGCTTGCGCTCTTAGTCGTAGGCGGGTTTTGTTTTACCCGTACAGGCAGTTAAGCGGACCCGTCGCTTCGGATCGATGCATGAGCCGCGCCCCGTTTCCATTTCGGGCATGCGCGGCTGGCGCCGAGTTAATGACAACTTGCAGGGCGCCCAAAAATCCTGCTAAAGCGTCGCCGGCGATACCCAGGACCGGCGCGCGAACCGCGACCGAACCGACTGGAGAACCGCCATGTACGACTGCCTGCAAGACAGCTATACCGATTTTTCTTTTGCCAATTTCGACGCCGTGGGAAGACCTCGCCCCCTTTGCGGCAGCCTGAGCGCCTCTCCGCTCACGCCGGCCGACGCCCCCGCCCTGCAGCAGCTGGCGGATTTCGCCCGTGAACTGGGCTATGACCTGGACCGCAACGGCGAACAACTGACCGTGCGGGACATTTCCCTGCTGGACGCGCTCAGCATCAACGCCCGCTTCGGCGGCGAGCTGCTGATCAGCTGCGATCTGCGCCGCGACCCGCCCGCGCGCTTCTGATTCCATATCCCGCGCCGCCGGGAGCGCCTTGCGTTCCCGGCGCACGCCATGTCGCCCCATTGTCATGGCGCGACAAAGACAAGCCCGCCCCGCAGCCGGTATAATGGCCAGTTCTCCGTGCCATCCCGCCCTACTCCCATGCTGTTTGAAATCAATCGCGCCCCGCGCGGGGCCGTGCTGCTGGAAGCCCGTCAAATCAGCCGGCTGGCCTTGCCGATGATGATCGCCCAGATCGCCCAGGTGGCCACCGCCTTCGTCGATACGGTGATGGCCGGCCGCGTCAGCACCGACGACCTGGCCGCCGTCTCTCTGGGCGCCAGCGTCTTCATCACCTTCTACGTCACGCTGATGGGCATCGTCACCGCGCTCAATCCCATCCTGGCCCACCAGTTGGGCGCCGGCGAGCACGACAAATTCAAGGACACCGCGCGCCAGGGCCTGTGGTTCGGCCTGCTGATCGGCCTCTTGGGTGCGGCGATGATGATGGCGCTGGAGCCGGCGCTGCGGCTGTGGCTGCACCTGCCGCCGGAAGTGACCGACAAGGTGATGCTCTTCATCACCGGCGCCGCCGTGGGCATGCCGGCGGCGATGACCCACCGCGCGCTGCACGCTTACGCGTCCAGTCTGGGCCGCCCCAAGGCCATCATGGTGGTCAGCCTGCTGGCGCTGGCGCTGAACGTTCCGCTCAACTACATCCTGATCCACGGCCTGTTCGGCCTGCCCAAGCTGGGCGGCGCCGGCTGCGGCTGGGCCACCGGCATCGTGTTCTGGTTCAATTGCCTGGCCCTGCTCGCCTATGTCAGCTGGCACCGCAACTTCCGCCAGTTCCGGCTGCTGGAGCGGCTGCGCGGCCCGGACTGGCGCATGTACCGCGGCTTCCTCAAGCTGGGCGTGCCCATCGGCCTGTCCTTTTTCGTGGAAGTCAGCCTGTTCTCCTTCATCGCGCTGCTGATCGCCGAACTGGGCACCGTGGTGGTGGCCACTCACCAGTCCGTGCTCAATTTTTCCAGCATCATCTACATGCTGCCGCAGAGCGTGGCCACCGCGATGTCGGTTCGCGTCGGCCACCACGTCGGCGCCGGCGACTACCGCGCCGCGCGCTTCAGCTCCGGCGTCGGCCTGCTGCTGGGCCTGAGCATGGCCTTCTGCGCGATGCTGGTGGTGCTGCTGTTCCGCGAGCCCATCATGCGCATGTACACGCCGGACCCGCGCGTGATCGCGATGGGCTCCACCCTGCTGCTGTTCGCCGCCGTCTACCAGCTGACCGACGCCGCCCAGACCATCGCCTCCGGCGCCCTGCGCGGCTACAAGCTGACCACGGTGCCGATGATCATTCACATCCTGTCGTTCTGGTGCGTCGGCCTGGGCCTGGGCATCACCCTGGGCCTGACCGACTGGCTGAGCAAGAAGCCCATGGGCGTGTTCGGCTTCTGGACCGCGCTGGTGATCAGCCTGAGCGTGGCCGCGCTATTCCTGACCCGCTACCTGGCCGGCGAAAGCCGCCGACGCCTGCATCGACAACTTCAAACGGAACCGGCGCCATGAGCCTGAGCTTCAGCCACCATCATCCGCTCAAATCGCTGAACACCTTCGGCATGGACGCGCGCGCGCGCGACTTCTGCCGGCTGGACGCGCTCTCGGAGCTGCCGGCGCTGCTGGACAGCCCGGCCTACCGGGCCGGGCCGGTGCTGTGGCTGGGCGGCGGCAGCAATCTGCTGTTCACCCGCGACTACCCCGGCCTGGTGGTCAAATTGGAATTGCGCGGCGTCCGTCTGCTGGAGGAGAGCGGCGAGGACGTGATCGTCGAGGCCGCCGCCGGCGAAAACTGGCACGATTTCGTGCTCCACACCCTGGAGCAAGGCTGGTACGGCCTGGAAAACCTCAGCCTGATTCCCGGCACCGTCGGCGCCAGCCCGATCCAGAACATCGGCGCCTACGGCGTCGAGGCCAAGGACCACATCCACCAAGTCGTCTGCGCCGATCTAGAGCGCGGCGGCGCCGAACTGACGCTAAGCAAGGCCGACTGCCGCTTCGGCTATCGCGACAGCGTGTTCAAGCACGAGGCCGCCGGCCGCCTGCTGGTCACCGCCGTGCGTTTCCGCCTGTCGCGCGCGCCGCGGCTGCGCACCGGCTACGGCGACATCCAGCAAGAACTGGACGCCACCGGCATTGCCGCGCCCACGCCGCAAGACGTCAGCGACGCGGTGATCCGCATCCGCTCGAGCAAACTGCCCAACCCGGCCGAGCTGGGCAACGCCGGCAGCTTCTTCAAAAATCCGGTACTGCCGGCGGAACAGGCGCAGGCGCTGCTGGCGCGCCATCCGACGCTGCCGCACTACCCGGCCGCCGACGGCAAGGTCAAGCTGGCCGCCGGCTGGCTGATCGATCAGTGCGGGCTGAAAGGCCATCGCGACGGCGACGCCGGCGTGCACGCGCGCCAGGCCCTGGTGCTGGTCAACTACGGCGCCGCCAGCGGCGAGCAGATGCGCGCGCTGGCCGACAAGGTGCGCGCGGAAGTCCGTCAACGCTTCGGCGTGGAACTGGAGCCGGAACCCATCGTTCTCTAAACTGCAGGCGCGAGCCGTTCGCGCCCTAGACAAAAGGCTAAGCAATGCATTCAAGCGTAGATGTGCTGGTATTCGATCTGGGCGGAGTATTGGTGGACTGGAACGGCATCGATCCGCTGGTGCGGCTCTCCCAGGGCAAGCTGGACCCGGAACAGGCCCGGCGCTTCTGGATGGAAACGCCGTGGATCGCCGAACTGGACACCGGCGCCTGCACGCCGGAGGCCTTCAGCGCGGCGATGGCCGAGCACTTGGGACTGGACATCGGCGCGGCGGACATGACCGCGCAACTGGACAGCTGGCTGCGCGGCGCCTACCCCGGCGCGGCGGAGATGCTGGCCCGGCTAGGCGAACGCCACCGCCTGGCCGTGCTCAGCAACAATAATGCGCTGCACTGGGGCAAGATCGAACGCGAATTCGATCTGCTGCACCGCTTCGACCGGCTGTTCGCCTCCCACCTGATCGGCCTGCGCAAGCCGGACGACGCGGTTTACCGCCATGTGCAGGACGAGCTGGGCGCGGCCCCGCAGCGCATCGCCTTTTTCGACGACAATATAGAATGCGTGGACGCCGCCCGCCGCGCCGGCTGGCAGGCCTTCCACACCAAGGGCCTGGACCAGGTGCAGGCCGCGCTGCGCGCCAACGGCTGGCTGGATTAGGCCTAACCGCGCTAGAACACCCCGCCGGCCTTGCAGAAAATCGCCACCACCGTCAGCAGGCCGATCAACCAGGACAGGGAACGCAGCGCCGCCCGGTCGGCCAGATACAGCAAGCCGTGCGCGATCCGCGCCGCGATGAAAACCGCGGCGGCGGCGTCCAGAAACGCCGGCGGCACATGCATCCCCCAAGCCACCAACACCGCCGCGGCGAAAGTCGGGAACGCCTCCCAGGCGTTCTGCTGCGCCCAATTGGCGCGCAGCCGGTAACCGCTGGCCTGGGCCATCGCCTCCCGAGGCTTGTGGTTGTCCACTCGCGAACCGGCCTTGGCCACCCCGGCCCAGATCAAGGGCAGCAAGGCCGCCAGCAAAATGCTCCATAAAGCGAAGGGCATGGTTTCTCCTTTAGCGTGTAAAAGGCCGCCCGCTCACGGCGAGCGGCGCCTGTGTCCCAGATAGCGCCCGTCGTCGAAGGTCGCCACCCATTCCGGCCGGTAAACCACCAGCACCGCCGCCAACAAGCCGGTGGTGAAGGCCTCCGACCACGACAGTAAAAAATAGAACGGCAGCGTCTCCTCCAACAACTGGTCCCAGGGATAGGCGCCGGCCAGGCCCAAGGCCAGCAAACCCGACAAGCCGGCGGCGAACATGCCGGCCCCGCCGGCGAGGAAGCCGTTGACGAAGACATAGACGAACAGATTGCTGGGCAGGACGCGCTGGCTCAAACGCAGCGCCGCGGCCGACAGCGCCACCGGCGGCACAATCATGCTCAGATAGTTCAGGCCCAGCGCCTGCGGATCGGCCTGTCCGCTCACAGCCAATACCAGCAAGGGAAGCGCCAGCGCCAGCAAGGCCAGCCACGGCCCCATCATCAAGGTGAACAGGCCGGCGCCCAGCAAATGGAAGGACAGGCCGGGGGCCACGCCGCCGCGCAGCAGCCACAAGGCCAGCGCCAGCACGCAGGCGCCCATCCAGGCGTTGCAGGCCGGCAAGGGCAGGCCGCGCCAGGCCACCCGCCGCGCCGCCAGCGCCAACAAGGACAAAGCCGCGCCGTTGCTCAGCCAAAGCGCGGCGTCGGGGAAAAACGATGCGGGTAAATCCATGGCCTACCTATCGGCTTATATATCCATTTCGAATGATACCAGAGCGCGCGCACCAATCCGCCGCCATTGGGTACAATGACGTTTTCTTGGAGAGTCCCGCATGCCCGCCTTGCCCGCCCCTCACCTGATCGCCCAACAGGTCGCCGCCGCCCTGGCCGAAGACATCGGCCGTTGCGACTGGACCGCCCTGCTGATTCCCGAACACAGCGCCGGCGCGGCGCGGGTGACGGCGCGCGAAGCGGCCACGCTGTGCGGCCAGGCCTGGTTCGACGAATGCTTCCGCCAGGTCGATCCCCGCTGCCGGGTGGAATGGCTGGCCGCCGAAGGCGAGCAGGTCGCCGCCGGCGCCGTGCTGTGCCAAATCGACGGCCCGGCCCGCGCGCTGCTGACCGCGGAGCGCTCCGCGCTGAACTTCCTGCAAACCCTGTCCGCGGTCGCCAGCGAAACCCGCCGCTACGTAGACGCCGTGGCCGGCACCCGCGCCCGGATACTGGACACCCGCAAAACCATGCCCGGCCTGCGGCTGGCGCAGAAATACGCGGTGACCGCGGGCGGCGGCGACAATCAGCGCGTCGGCTTGTTCGACGGCATCCTGATCAAGGAAAACCACATCATGGCCGCCGGCGGCATCGCCGCCGCGCTGCGGGCCGCGCAACAGCTGGCCCCGGCCGAGGTCAGCCTGCAAATCGAAGTGGAAACGCTGGAGCAACTGGAAGAAGCGCTGCTCCACGGCGCCAAGCTGGCCCTGCTGGACAATATGTCGCTGGAGCAAATGCGCGAAGCGGTGCGGCTGACCGCCGGCCGCGCCCAGCTGGAAGCCTCCGGCGGCGTGGACTTCGACACCGTCCGCGCGATTGCGGAAACCGGGGTCGACCGCATTTCGGTGGGCAAATTGACCAAGGACGTCCGCGCCGTCGACCTTTCCATGCGCTTCACCGCGGCCTGAGGCGCCGTCCGGGCCCGGCGGCGGGCCCCTGTCATACTCCGCCGCCTAGCGCTATAACTGGTTCATAACCCCCAATAACGAGCGTCATGGACTTCAACCTCCGCAAACGGAACAAACGCCCGGCACGCTATGCGATCTGGGGTTCCATCCTCTTCCTGCTCGGCACGCTGGCGCTGGTGGCCCTGGAACTGCTCAACACCTATCACCAGGAAGAGGAAAACGCGCTGCGCCAGGCCAACGGCCTCAGCCAATTGCTGGCGGAACGGCTGGCCGCCGGCATCAGCGAAGCCGGCCTGATCCTGCAAAGCAGCAGCCAGCTGCCGCAGGTCCAGACCCTGCTTCACACCGGCACAAGCGGCGAGGAAGGACAGCAGAAGCTGTATCAGCAGCTGCAGCAGCAACTGCAGCTGGCGCCCTATCTGAGCCGGATCGAAATCATAGACAGCGCCTGCCAGGCCATCTTCACCAGCCGCCAGGCCGCCATCGTGCGCCAGCCCCACAATGAATTCTGCCGCTGGCTGCATCGCAACGAAGACCCGGAAAACAATTACACCGCCGCTCAGCACAATCCCGAACAACACGGCATCGTCCTGGCCAGCAAGCTGCGCGACGAAGGCGGCAACGTCATCGGCATGGCCGCCGGCGTCATCGCCAATAACTTCTTCCAGGACGAGGTCTCGCGCGTCACCGTGGGCGAGCACGGGGAAATCCTGGTGCTGGACCAACGCCAGCTGATGGTGGCGCGCTGGCCCAAGCCCCCCAAGGGACTGGAGCGGCAATTCCGACCGCTGCAGCCGGCCAAGCTGCTCAGCCGCGACGGCAATCAGGCGCAATTCAGCGCGCCGTCCAATATCGACGGCGTCACCCGCCTGTACAGCCAGAGCCAGACCGGCCGCTATCCCTTCCAAGTGGCCGTGGGCCTCGCCCGCAAGGATTTCACCCGCTCGGTGCAGGAGAAGGCGATGCTGGCCCTGCTGGGCTGGCTGTTCATCGCCGGCATGACGCTGCTGGCCCTGCGCAACTATCTGTCCAATCTGCGCCAGCACACCCTGCTGAGCCGCAGCACCGATCTGATCCGGCAAAGCGAGGGAGAGGCGAAGCTGATCCTGGACACCGCGCCGCTGGCGCTGTTGCTGGTCAACCCCAAAACCCGCCGCATCCAGCGGGCCAACGCGCTGGCGCGCGCCATGTTGCAACTGCCGCCGCGCGCGCCGGGCACCAAGGAGGATTCGGACATCCTCAACCTGCCTTTTCGACTACAGCCGCTGGAGCAGTGGCTGGAAGCCGGCCAGGAGATAGAGAATCAGGAAATGGAACTGGAGCTGGAGGACCACAGCCGGCTCTGGGTCATCGTCTCGTTGCGGCCCCTGGGCGAACGCACCCCGCCGTCCACGCTGGTGGCGCTCTACGATATTTCCAGCCGCAAGCAGTTGGAGCAGCAATTGCAGGAAAGCAATCAGCAACTGAGCGAAATGGCGGCCACCGATCCGCTGACCCATTTGTACAACCGGCGCTACGCCGACATGATGCTGAAAGACGAAATCAGCCGCTGCGAGCGTTACGGCCAGTCGATGACCATCGCGGTGTTCGACATCGACCACTTCAAGCAATTCAACGACCGCCACGGCCACCAGGCCGGCGACAATGTGCTGGTGGCGGTGGCCAACGCGCTGACCGACACCACGCGCAACACCGATATCAGCGCGCGGGTGGGCGGCGAGGAATTCCTGGTGATTTTCCCCTGCACGCGTCTGCGCGACGCGCAAAAGGTGATGGAACGGGTCCAGGTGGTGCTGAGCCAGACTCGCTTCCCGCTGGTGGACCAGAGCGTGACCTTCAGCGGCGGGCTGACCGACTGGCGGCCGCACGACACGCCGGAACTGATGCTGGCGCGCGCCGACCGCCTGCTCTACGAAGCCAAGGTCGCCGGCCGCAACATCCTCTTCAACGATCTGGACATGATCTGAACGGCGGCGGCTCCTGCCCGGCCACGCCCAAGGCGTCGGACAGCAGCCACAACATCGCCGCGGTGGCGCCCCAGATGCGGTGGCGCTGCCAATCCAGCGACAGATAGGCCCGCAGCTGGCCGTCGTCGCCCTGATGGCTGTGGCGCTGGTAAGCGCCGGTATCCATCAGCAGCGGCAGCGGCGCCTCGAACACCTCGGCCACCTCGCCCGGCTCCGGGCTGAGTTCGAACGGCGGCAACACCAGACCCACCACCGGCGTCACCACAAAGCCGGTAATCGTCACATAATCCGGCAAGCGACCCAGCAGCCGGACATGGCTTTCCGCCAGCCCGGTCTCCTCCCGCGTTTCGCGCAGCGCGGCGCGCTCGGCCGAACCGTCGTCCCGCTCCAGCTTGCCGCCCGGAAAGCTGACCTGGCCGGCGTGCGCCGGCAGGTTCTCCGCGCGACGGGTCAACATCACCGTCGGCCCCTCGTGCCGCCACACCAGCGGCACCAGCACCGCCGCCGGCCGCAGCCCGCCGTCGGCCGGCCGGAAGCTGAAATCGCCCACCCTGCCGGTAAAGTCATAAGCCGACAGCCGACCGGCAATCCAGTCGGCCGCTTCTCCCGCCTCCATCGACCACATTTTATTGTCCCCTGCCGTCATCCGCTCGCCGGGCCAACGCGCCGGCGATGTTCTTGCTCCATCTTAGGCCAAATCGCGGCCCCGCTGTCGACGCCGCCATCGGTATTAACAAAAAACCCGCGCGCCGGCGCCTGAACGACGCCGGCCGACGCGGGCAAAAAAAATGCCAGGCTGACAGCCTGGCATTCTTGCGAGCATTTCCGCTCAGCGGCGCATCGAGTCGAAGAACTGCTGGTTCGACTTGGTGGCCTTGATCTTGTCCTGCAGGAATTCCATCGCCTCCAGATCGTCCATCGGGTAGAGCAGCTTGCGCAGCACCCAGATGCGCTGCAATTGGTCCTGCGGAATCAGCAGCTCTTCGCGACGGGTGCCGGAACGGTTGATGTTCAGCGCCGGGAAAATGCGCTTCTCGGCCATGCGGCGTTCCAGATGGATTTCGCTGTTGCCGGTGCCCTTGAATTCTTCGTAGATCACATCGTCCATGCGGCTGCCGGTATCGATCAGCGCGGTGGCGATGATGGTCAGGCTGCCGCCCTCTTCCACATTGCGCGCGGCGCCGAAAAAGCGCTTCGGGCGCTGCAGCGCGTTGGCGTCCACGCCGCCTGTCAGCACCTTGCCGGAGGCCGGCACCACGGTGTTGTAGGCGCGCGCCAGACGGGTGATGGAGTCCAGCAGGATCACCACGTCCTTTTTGTGTTCCACCAGGCGCTTGGCCTTCTCGATCACCATCTCGGCCACTTGCACGTGGCGGGTGGCCGGCTCGTCGAAGGTGGAAGACACCACTTCGCCCTTGACCGAACGCTGCATCTCGGTCACTTCCTCCGGACGCTCGTCGATCAGCAACACGATCAGCACCGCTTCCGGATGGTTGGCGGTGATGGCGTGGGCGATGTGCTGCAGCATCACGGTCTTGCCGGACTTCGGCGGCGCCACCAGCAGGCCGCGCTGGCCTTTGCCTATCGGCGAGATCAGGTCGATGATGCGGCCGGTGATGTTCTCTTCGGCGCGGATGTCGCGTTCCAGCTTGAACTGCTCGGTGGGGAACAGCGGCGTCAGGTTCTCGAACAGAATCTTGTGCTTGGAGTTCTCCGGCGCTTCGCCGTTGACCTTGTCCACCTTGACCAGCGCGAAGTAACGCTCGCCGTCTTTCGGGGTGCGGATCTCGCCTTCGATCGAATCGCCGGTATGCAGGTTGAAGCGACGAATCTGCGACGGGCTGACATAGATGTCGTCCGGGCCGGCCAGATAGGAGGTGTCCGGGCTGCGCAGGAAACCGAAACCGTCCGGCAGCACTTCCAGGGTACCTTCACCGAAAATGCTCTCGCCTTTTTTGGCCTGGTTTTTCAGCAAGGCGAAGATCAAGTCCTGCTTGCGCAGTCGGTTGGCCCCGTCGATCTCGTTGGAAATGGCCATTTCAACGAGTTCGGAAACATGAAGATGTTTTAGATCAGATAAGTGCATAGCAGCCGTAGGTCGACTCGGTAACGATTTAGCGGAACGCTGAATTCGGAGGGTGGCGTAAAAATGGAACGGGCAACGCGTCAATCGCTACCCGTTTTGAGATTTTGCTGGAGAATAGACGCTTTACAGTTGGCTGTCAATGAAGGCGGTCAACTGGCTCTTGGCCAGCGCGCCCACCTTGGTGGCGGCAACCTGGCCGTCCTTGAAAATCATCAGCGTCGGGATGCCGCGGATGCCGAATTTCGGCGGCGTCAGCTCGTTCTGGTCGATGTTCAGCTTGACCACTTTCAGGCGGCCTTCGTATTCCTTGGCCACTTCGTCCAGGATGGGAGCGATCATCTTGCACGGACCACACCACTCGGCCCAGTAATCGACCAGCACCGGCAGGTCGGCTTTCAGAACATCGGTATCGAAACTGTCATCGCTTACGTGGTGGATCAGATCGCTCATGGTTTCCTCGCTATTTATATGGTGGCGCAACTACTGCAATTGATGTGTGATGGTAGCAAGCGCGGAGTGCCGGGGCAACCGGAAATCCGGCGTGCGCGGCGCGCTCCGCGCTTCGCTCTTTCCTTATATACCACCGGAAAGCGTCCGACCTGGCCGACAATGCCGCTGCTGAAACGCCCCGGCTTCGGTATAATGCGCAGCTGTTTATTCCGAGAAGGACTCCAAATGGGCTTTCTGCAAGGCAAAAAGATTCTGATTACCGGCATGATCTCCAACCGCTCCATCGCTTACGGCATTGCCCAGGCCTGTCATCGCGAAGGCGCGGAACTGGCGTTCACCTATGTGGTGGACAAACTGGAAGACCGCGTGCGTGAAATGGCCGCGGATTTCGGCTCCAAGCTGGTTTTCCGCTGCGACGTGCAGAACGACGAAGAAATCAATAAATTGTTCGCCGATCTCGGCAAGGAATGGGACGGCCTGGACGGCCTGGTCCACGCCATCGCCTTCGCCCCGCGCGAATCGCTGGAAGGCGACTTCCTGGACGCGTTAAGCCGCGAAGCCTTCCAGACCGCCCACGATGTGTCCGCCTACAGCTTCCCGGCGCTGGCCAAGGCCGCGCGCCCGATGATGCAGGGCCGCAACGCCGCCTTGCTGACCCTGTCCTACCTGGGCGCGGTGCGCGCAATCCCCAACTACAATGTGATGGGCCTGGCCAAGGCCAGCCTGGAAGCCTCGGTGCGCTTCATGGCCGCCAGCCTGGGCAAGGACGGCATCCGCGTCAACGGCATTTCCGCCGGCCCGATCAAGACCCTGGCCGCCGCCGGCATTTCCGGCTTCTCCAAGCTGCTGGCCATGGCCGCCGGACAATCCTGTCTGCGCCGCAACGTCACCACCGAGGAAGTGGGCAATACCGCCGCCTTCCTGCTGTCCAATCTGTCCTCGGGCATCACCGGCGAAATCACTTATGTCGACGCCGGCTTCAGCATCAACTCGCTGAATGTGCCGGACGCCTGATTCGATCGCCTCCAAATGAAAATGGACCCGCCGGGTCCATTTTTTTTGCCCTCGCCGCTGCGCCGCCATCCGCTCCGGGATGATGAAGCCCCAATAAGCGGCACTCACTGCGCCGCGGACTTCAACGGCCTCCAGGACGACGATCCGCCCCGGCAGGCCGCCGGGCGCTTGCGAACCCGGTCAAGCCCGCATCAGTGACGGGACCCCAGATCCCGGTCCTCGGTCGTTCCGCTCAGCATATGCGTCAGTTCGTCGCAGGCGCGCACCATGCCGTCTCGCACGCGGAATTCGGCGATGACCAGCATGCTCACCCGGCCGCCGTCCCGCTTGTCCGCGGCGACGCGATGGCGAGTGAACACACGCTCGCCCTGCTCCGCCCAGCTCAGGATTTCAAGATCGACCCGGCTGCACGTCTGCTTCAGATGGCGCAAATGCTTGATGAAATCGGCGTAATCCAAGCTGCGGCCGTCCGCCTGCTGGCGGTAATCAGGATGGACCAGCTTCGCCAAACGGTTTTCGTCCAGTTCCGGGCGCAGCAATGCGCATTCGAATAATTCGCGCACCACGGCGATAGCGCTGTCTTGCATGGTTTGACTCCTTATAGAGGGGTGGTATCGACGATGGGCGGCGCGGCCGAAGCCCGTCCCGCCACAATGGCCAGTATCCGTCCCGGCGCTGATGGCGCGTTATCGCTACAATGTCATTCAATATCTCAAACAGGCCAAACCATGCTGCTCGCCGCCGCCCGCATCCGTCACGACGACGCCGACCCCGAAGCCTGGCACAGCCATGACAGCGGCCAGCTCAGCTTGCTGCGCCGCGGCGTGCTGAACATCGCCACCGACGGCGGCCGGCTCTGGCTGCCGCCCGGCCACCTGGCCTGGATTCCTCCCGGCGTGCGCCACGCCTCGCACCGCCACGGCCTGATAGACGGCATCAGCCTGCACTTCGCCGCCGCGGCCTGCGCGCGGCTGCCGGCCGACGCGCAAGCCATCTCCTGCGACGCGCTGCCGCCCGCCATCATGCGGCGCGCGCTGGATTTTTCCGCTCCGCCTCTTCCCAGAGAACAGCGGCTGCTGGAGGTCTTGCTGGATGAATTGGAACACTGCCCGCCCTTGCGCCTGAGCCTGCCCTTGCCGCAAGACCGGCGCGCGCGCCGGGTCACCGACGCGCTGACGGAGGCCCCCGAAGACCCGCGCTCGCGCGACGACTGGGCGCAATGGGCCGGCCTCAGCGGACGCAGCCTGAGCCGTCTGTTTCCGGAGCAGACCGGTCTCAGCTTCCAGGCCTGGCGCCGTCGGCTGCGGCTGTTGAAATCGCTGGAATATCTATCGGCCGGCCAGCCCGTCGGCGCCGCCGCCTGGCGCTGCGGCTACGACAGTCCCAGCGCCTTCATCGCCGCCTTCCGACAGACTTTCGGCCGCACGCCGGCCCAATTGCTGGGCCGGCCCTCGGAGCGCTTCAGCGATAGCTATTGTTCTTGAACTGATTGAACAGCCTCACCCGCTCCCTTTGCAGCGCCGGCGGCACCCGTCCCTGGCCGCGCAGCTTGCTCATGCCGGCCGCGTCCGGATAGAGGTTGCGGTCCGCCGTCAGCGCGCCATCCAGCAAAGGCCGCGACGCCGGCAAGGCGTTGGGATAGAACAATTCATTGCTGATTTCCGCCATCACCTCCGGCCGCATCATGAAATCGAGGAAGCGATGCGCGTTGTCCGGATGCGGCGCGTCCTTGGGGATGGCGAAAGTGTCCACCCACAACTCCGCGCCCTTGGGCGACAGCAGGTAGCGGATCTTGCGCGGACTCTTGGCCTCGCCCGCGCGACGCGCGGCGATGTAGGCGTCGCCGGAATAGATCATCGCCGCGCAAAGCTCGCCGTTGACCAGATCATTGATGGGCGTGGAGGTGAACACCCGCACATAGGGCCGGACCGCGCGCAGCAGGCCGGCGACGGCGGGCAGATCCTCCGGCCGGTTCCGGCCAGGGTCCTTGCCCAGGTAGATCAAGGCCTGCACCGCCACCTGGCTGGGGGACATCATCATGGAAACGCCGCAGCCGCGCAGCTTGGACGCGTAAGCCGGGTCGAACAACAAGGCCAGCGCGTCGGCCGGCGGTGGCGCGCCGCCCAGCGCCCGCCTCACCCGGTCTTCGTCGATGGCCACCGAGGTGGTGCCCCACAGATAGGGCAGCGCGTAACGGTTGCCGGGATCGGCCGCGGCCAGCTGCCGCAGCAGCGCCGGGTCCAGTTGGCGGTAATTGGGCAGCTTGCCCTTGTCCAGCGGCCGGAAGGCGCCCGCCGCCAGCTGATTGGCCAGGAAGCTCATCGACGGTCCCACCACATCGTAGCCGCTGCGGCCGGTCAGCAATTTGCCTTGCAGGATTTCATTGCTGTCGTATACGTCGTAACGCACCTTGATGCCGGTCTCGCTCTCGAAACGCCGCAAGGTCTGTTTGCCGATGTAATGACTCCAGTTGTAGACGTTCAGCACCTTCTCTTCGGCCGCCTGCGCCGGAACGGCCAGGCAGCAGACCCAGATCCCCACCCCAATGCGTCGCCACATGAATGCTCTCCCGATATCGCGCGCCGGCCATCAGGCCAGCAAAGCCTCCAGGGCCGCCGCCAGCTTGCCCGCGCCGCGCCGGGCCCAGGCCGGCGCGCTCCCGTCGGCGCACAGTTTCTCTTCCAGCCCGTAAGCGCTGCGCACCAGGTGGTAACCCAGCCACGGAACCGGCTCCGGCGCCCAGCGGCGCACCCGCTCCAAACGCCCTTCCGGCATGACCCAGGGCATGGAAGCCAGATCGCCGTCGCGCTCCAGAATCAATTCCGCCAGCGTGCGCCCCATCAGATTGGCGGCTCCCACGCCCTCGCCGCCGTAGCCGCCGGCCATGGCGATGCCGGCGCGCCGGTCGAACAAGGCGTAGGGCGTGAAAGCGCGCGCCACGCCCAGCGTGCCGCCCCAGCGGTAGGGCGCCGCCGTCACGCCCAAGGCCGGGAACAGCCGACGCAGCAAGCGCTCGCGCCAGGCGAACTCGGCGCCGTTAGGGTCGAAGTCCCACTGCGCGCGGCCGCCCAGCCGGTAACCGCCGCGCGCGCCGAACACCAGGCGACCGTCCGCGCTGCGTTGGCCGTAAGTCACCATCCGGCTCAAATCGCCGAAAGCCTGGCGGCGCCCCAGTCCGATCTCGTCCCACTGCGCCGCCGACAGCGGTTCGGTGGCCAGCAGCAGGCTCTGCACCGGCAGCAGGCAACGGCCCAAACGCGAAAACTGCCCGGCCGCGCCCTCCAGCGCCGGCACGATGACGTCCGCGCTCAAGTCGCAGCCGTCCAGCCCCGCCACTCCGGGAGCCAGCCGGCGCACCGGGCTATGCTCGTGAATGCGCACGCCCAGCCGCGCCGCGGCCCGCGCCAGGCCTTGCGCCAGCCGGGCCGGCTGAACCACCGCGCAATGTGGGGAGAACACCCCGCCGCGCACGTCTCTCGCGCCCAGCTGCGCCCGGGCTTCCTCGCGGTCCAGCCAACGGAAGTCGGCCTCGCCGTGGCCCGCCCGCCGCAGTTCGCGCAGCCAGTTCCGCCCCATCGCTTCCTGCTCCGGATAGCGCGCCGCCGCGTACAGCACTCCGCCATGGGCGAAATCGCATTCGACGCCTTCGCGCGCCAACACCGCGGCCACTTCGTCGACGATGCCGAACAGCCGCCGCCGCGCGCGTTCGCGCCGCTCGCCGTCCAGACTGAGCAAATGGACGTCCTGATTGGCCAACCCGCCTATCAGCCAGCCGCCGTTGCGTCCGGACGCGCCGTAGCCGCAGGTTTCCGCCTCCAACACCGCCACGTCCAGCTCCGGCGCCATGCGCTTGAGGTAGTAAGCCGTCCAAAGGCCGGTGTAGCCGCCGCCGATCACCGCCACGTCGCAGCGGGCCGACTGCGTCAACGGCGGCCAGGACCGCGCCGCGGGACTTTGATCCAGCCACAGACAGGCTTGGGACTCGATCCCCATGAATGCTCCTTGGCGATAGCCCCGAACCTGGGGCGGACCCGAACAGACTAAGCCGGCGCCCGCGCCGCGTCGTGCGCGCGGGACCGCTAGGAATCGGCGGAAAAGTAGCGCTGCGGCGTGGTGCCGGTTTCCAGACGGAAAGCCTTGTAGAACGTGGAGGCGGACTTGAAGCCCACGGCGAAGGCCATGTCCAGCGGAGCGGCCGGCGGCCGCGGCAGCGCCAGCAGATGACGGACGCGTTGCTGATTGAGCCAGGCGTAGAAGCTCAGGCCCAGCGCCTGGTTCAAGACGTGGGAGATCTGATTGCGGGTGTAGCCGGTGGCCTGCGCCACCTGGCCCAGGCTCAGCTCGCAGTCCAGATAGGGCCGCTGTTCGGCGAAATAGGCTTGCAGGTCCGCCAGCAGCCGCGCCAGCCGCTGCGGATTCAAACCGATGCGATCGCCGGTCCGCTCCCCGCTCAAACGCACCGGCGTACAGTACTCATGCACGGAGACGATCAGGCCGTCCCGCACCCGGATCGCCTCGCCGCCTTGAAAACTGGCCAGTTTGCCGCTGGAGGCCAGCCGGATCACATAGCGGTATTGGATGAAGGCGGTGTCGCCGTCGACGCGGATGCGGTCGGTGTGCTGCAAACTCTCCTTGCCGCCGTCCGGCATGCTCTCGGCCAGATAGGCCGGCAAATCGGCGTAAGTCAGCGTCAGATTGCGGTAGAAATCGCAGTATTCGACTTCCGGATGAAACAAGGCCAGCGCCGCCCTCGCGTCGCGCGCGCGCCAACATTCGTGGTAGCGCCGGGCCACCTCCCAGGTGGCCCGGCTCTCGGCATCCCAAGCCGCCCGCGGGCCGGCCGTCGTTTCCGCCATGACTGTCTCTCTCCCGCGCCCTTGGCGGCTGTTATCATATAGCTCGACCATACCCGTCCATTGCGAGGAGAGCCAGCCGATGGAGATACTGATCTTCCCCGAAGCGGAAGTGCCCGCGGAACTGCGCATGCAAGTGCTGGCGCTGCAAAATCTGGCCTGGCCCGGGGAGCCGCCGGCCGGTCCCGAGCCCATCCACGACCCGGCGCTCGCGCCCTTGTCGTTGCTGCTGGTGGAGAACCGCCGGGTGCTGTCGGCGCTGGACATCCTCAGCAAAACGCTGCGCCACGCCGGCGAGGACTTCCAGGCCAGCGGCATCAGCTGCATGGTCACCCAGCCCGAGGACCGCAGCCGCGGCCTGGGCCGGCTGCTGGCCGCCTCCGCGCGCGAAACCATGCAGGCCAACGGCGCCGATCTCGGCATCTTCACTTGCGACCGCCCCCTGCGGCGCTTTTACCAAAGCTGCGGCTGGAGCGAACTGCCGGGCGCCGTCTTGATCGGCGGCACGCCGGCCGCGCCCTTCCCCAGCAGCCAGTTCGACAAGGCGACCATGGCCTGCTTTTTCAGCGACAAGGCCAGGCGGCTGGCGTCGCGTTTCGAAGATTGCGAGATCGCGCTCCATCCGGGGGACATCGACCGGCTGTGGTAAGCGCCCCGCGGCGACATCGCCCCTCGCCGGCAAGCGCTCCCCGCCTTGCCGGCCTCCTGCTCAGCCCCCATTCCAACCATGACAGAAGCTCCCGACCTCATCGAAATCGAATTGTCCGCCCCCTACCGCGTCAAGGGCGAGGCCGCCCGCGGCCAATCCGTCTGGCTGCTGGCCCGGCTCTGGCACGCTCAGCAGTTCGGCGACGGCGCGGTGTCCGCCGCCGCCCTGCGGCTAGGCTTTCCCGGCCAGAACAATATCCGCATGCTGATCTCGCGCGCGTTCGCCGACTTCGCCCGCTGGGGCGTGCAGGCCGGCTGGGGCGCCGCGCGCGGCCGGCCCATCGCCACCCTGCCGCTGAACGGACGCAGCCGCGGTCCGTTCTGGCTGACGGCCGACATGGCCTCACGGCTGCGTTTCCGCGCCGCCGGCGTCGAGGTGGAGCGGGATTGGCTGGAGCACTTCCTCGGTCTTCGACGGGAAAAACCGGAAAGCCCGGCCGGCGATCTGTCCTATCTGATGCGCGACATGCGCTTTTGGCAACAGATGGCGCAGGCCATCCGCGACGAATACGACGGCTTCGGACGCCGCCCCAGCCGCCAGGTAGCGGAATCCTTCCACGTCGCGCGTCAATTCGCCGGAGACGATTTTCAGCAAGCGCTGGCCTTGATGAAAGAAAGCCTGGCCCTGCGCCGCAGCGCTCAACTGGACGGCAGCCGCAGCGCGTTGAAGCGGCTGGACCGAGTGCTGGACGCCGGCAGCGTCCATCACGCCCATCCCACCTTCGCCGCAATGGCCTGCATCGTCAAAGCCTGGGAGCGTTACTCCCAAGGCGACGCCGACGCGGCGCGGACCGCGCTGGAACACCTGCAAACCTCGCCGGAACTGCAGCCGGTTTTCCGCTACAACCCGCGCGTGCGCTTCGAATGCCTGAACCTGCTGGCCCTGCTGCACAAACACGCCGCCACCAGCGGCGCCGGCGCCGCGCGCCAACGGGACGAGGCCGGCGCGGCGCTGCAAGCCTTGAGCGGCGCACTGGAAGCGGCTTACGAGGCGGACTCCATCGACGCCGCCCAACATGTGGCCGCCAATATCGGCTGGTGCTTGTGGCTGTTCTGGCAGCAGGGGCTGGTCGACCCGGAACGCGAGCAGCGCGTGGGCGCGGTGCAGTTGCAGGCGATGCGCTGGCTTGGGCTGTCCGAATGGATTTGCGACCGCTTCGGCTACGGCAGCGGCTCAGCCTGGAATCTGATCTTCATCCTGCGCATCGCCCGCGGTAACTGCCCGCCGCCGCGTTCGCGCAGCCTCTCGGCCTTCCGCGCCCAGCAACCGCTGGCGCTGGAAGACGCCATCGCGGCCTTGCAGCCCTTGCACGCCTCCTTGTCTCCGGCCAAGGGCTTCAGCCGCTGGTCCTCGGCGGCGGTCCTGGCGCTGGACGAGCAACTCACCGGCAACGCCGCCTTCCCTCCTCTGCAACAAGCCAATCTATTGCTGGAAGCCGCTTGGTTCCTGCTGCATGAGCAGGGCGCCGGCCGGGAGGCCGCGGACGCGCTGTCCCGCCTCCAGGCCTTGCTGCCGTCGCTGCGGCGCGGCGAGCGCAGCTTTTTCAACAGCGAGCTGCAACGGCTGCCCATCGAAGCGCCTCTGACCGACATCCGCCCAGAAAAATAGCCGGCAAGGCCGGCGGGGAACGCTAAGCAGCGTTTGGGTCTGTTCAGCGTCTCGCGAGCGAGGGCGAGACAAGGCGAAAACCGCTGAGAAAGCGGAATGCACTCGTGGTGCATGAGCATTTCTAGGCGGTTTTCAACGCCGCATCGCCGACGCGTAGCAGGTCGTAAACAGGTTCTTAGGCCGGGTTCAGCACATGCACGGCCAGGCCGGCCACCGCGCCCTCGGTCGCGGCGACGAAGGCGCGCAGCGGCGGCGCGTCCAGGTGGCGGTCCAAGGCCGCCTTGCTGGTCCACTTCTCTATCACCACCAGGCTGTCCGCGCCATATGGCTGCGGCGAATCCGCGTGGTCCAGCGCCGGGCCGTACTCGATGCAGCCCTCTTCCTCTCGCACCAGGGGCACGATCGCATTCAACTCGCGCAAAATCACGGCGCGCTGGCCCGGCTTGGCGGTAATCACGGCTACTACATGCAACATGGCAATCCTCACAAAAGTCGGCGATACGCCGCCGCGCA
Organism: Chromobacterium sp. FG22; assembly: GCF_057809415.1. NCBI lineage: Bacteria > Pseudomonadati > Pseudomonadota > Betaproteobacteria > Neisseriales > Chromobacteriaceae > Chromobacterium > Chromobacterium sp. FG22. The sequence continues at coordinate 106,164 of NZ_JBMDJX010000008.1, forward strand.
TCTCCGCGGCGGCCACAGGAATACGGCAGGCGCAGAAACAAATGGTTCGCCGCCGTCTATCGGGCAATAAAAATCGCCCGCCGAATTCGACTCATTGAAGGGGATTGAATTAGAAGGATTTCTAATATTTGGAGGGGAAAATAAAAAAAGCTCTGCAAACGCAGAGCTTTTAAATATTTGATACTTTTGGAATTCTTTGGTCGGGGCGAGAAGATTCGAACTTCCGACCCCCTGCACCCCATGCAGGTGCGCTACCAGGCTGCGCTACGCCCCGACTCGAGAGAAACGTATTCTAAACTGCTTTTTGATTTTTGCCAAGCCCTGAATCAAGCCATTCCAAAATCGCCTCCAACTCGGTCCTGACCTCCTGGGCCGTTGCCGGGCGCACTTCTTGGCCGTCCGCGCCCAGACGCTGGCGGGCGCCGTGGATGGTAAACCCGTCGTCATATAACAGACCGCGAATGCGCCTGACCAATAACACTTCGTGATGTTGGTAATAACGGCGGTTGCCGCGGCGCTTCACCTGGCGCAATTGGGAAAATTCCTGCTCCCAATAGCGCAGCACATGCGGTTTGACGCCGGTGAGCTCGCTCACCTCGCTAATGGTGAAGTAGCGCTTGGACGGTATCGGCGGCAGATCAGCCTTGCTTGTTGGCATGGAATTGCTCGACCATTCCCTTGAGTTTCTGACTAGCGTGGAACGTTACCACACGTCGCGCGGTGATGGGAATCTCTTCCCCGGTCTTGGGGTTGCGACCCGGACGCTGCGGCTTGTCGCGCAATTGGAAATTGCCGAAACCGGACAATTTGACGGAATCGCCGGACTCCAGGGCCTGGCGAATTTCCTCAAAGAACGATTCAACCATGTCCTTGGCTTCACGCTTGTTCAAACCCACTTGATCGAACAGCATGTCGGCCAGCTCAGCCTTGGTCAAAGTCATGTCACCCTCTCACACATCAATATTTCTAATCATTCAAAAGCCCGCCGACTCCGCGGCGGGCTCCACGCCTTGGGCTCAGCGCAACTGAGCGCCCAGCTCGGCGGCAACGCCGTCCAGCAGGGCCTTGAGCGCCGGCTCCACGTCTTCGTCGGTCAGCGTGCGGCTATTGTCCTGCAACATCACGCGGAAGGCCAGACTCTTCTTGCCCTCTTCCACGCCTTTGCCGCGATAAACGTCGAACAAAGCCACTTCGCTGACGATGGCGGCGCCGTGTTTGGCGAAGCAGGCCAGCAATTGGGCCGTTTCCACCGCCTCGTCCACCACCAGCGCCAGATCGCGGCGCACCGCCTGGAACTTGCTCACCGGCTGCGCCTTGATGGGCTGCCGCGCTTCCGCCGCCGCCAGGTCAAGTTCGAACAGCACCGGCGCGCTGGGCAGATCGTATTGCTGCGCCCACTTGGGATGCAGTTCGCCGATCACGCCGACAACCACGCCGTCCACCAGCACTTCGGCGCAACGGCCCGGATGGAAGGCCGGATGCGCGGCCTTGCAGAAATCCGCGCGCCGCGGGTGCAACAGGGCTTCGACATCGGCTTTGACGTCGAAGAAATCGACGCGTTCGGCCTTGACGCCCCATTGCTCCGGCAAGCGCGGACCCCAGGCGAGGCCGGCCACTTTTTCCGGCTGATCGAACCAGTCGGCGGATTTCTTGAACACGCGCGCCACTTCGAACACGCGCACGCGCGGCTGCTTGCGGTTGAGGTTGCCCACCAGCACGTCCACCAGGCCGCCGATCAGCGTGGAGCGCATCACGCTCATCTGCGAAGCGATCGGGTTGATCAGGCGCACCGGCTGCTCGTTGGCGGCGAAATCGCGCTCCCAGGCCTCGTCGACGAAGGCGTAGCTGACGATTTCCTGATAGTCGCGCGCCGCCAGCAGATGGCGGATCTGATCGCGCGGCCGCAGCTCTTCCCGCTGCGCCAGCATGCGCATGCCGGAACGCGGCGCGTCGGCGGGGATCGCGTCGTAGCCGTATACCCGCGCCACTTCCTCGATCAGGTCTTCCTCGATCGCGATGTCGAAGCGGAAGGACGGCGCCTCCACGGTGAAGACTTCGCCGTCCAGACGGTGCGCCAGGCCCAGCCGGCCCAGAATTTCACCGATCTGCGCACCGCTCAAGCTCACGCCCAACAACTTGGCGCAACGCGGCACGCGCAGCTTGACCTCGCCGCGCCGCGGCAGTTCGGCCACGGTTTCCACCACCGGACCCGGCTGACCGCCGCAGATGTCCAGCACCAGGCGGGTGGCGCGTTCCATCGCTTCGCGCTGCAGCTGGAAGTCCACGCCGCGCTCGTAACGGAAGGAAGAATCGGAACCGAAGCCGAGCTCGCGCGCCTTGCCGGCGATCGCTTCCGGCGCGAAGAAGGCGCTTTCCAGGAAAATATCCGTGCTGGCGGCGGTGACGCCGCTGTGCTCGCCGCCCATGATGCCGGCGATGGCCAGCGCCTTGGTCTGGTCCGCGATCACCATGTAATCGGACTTGAGCTTGACGGTTTTCTCGTTCAGGCACAGCAGTTCTTCGCCGTCCTTGGCCATGCGCACGACGATGCCGCCGTCCAGCTTGGCCAGGTCGAAGGCGTGCATCGGCTGGCCTTGTTCCAACAATACGTAGTTGGTGATGTCGACCACGGCGGAAATCGAACGCAGGCCGGCGCGCTCCAGGCGGCGGCGCATCCATTCCGGCGTGGCGGCGGCGGCGTTGACGCCCTTGAGCGCGCGGCCCAGGTAGCGGCCGCAGCCAGCGGCGGCGTCTATGCTCACCGACAGCGCGTCGTCGATGACCGGGGCCACCGCGGGAATGGCCACCGGCGCCAGTTCTGCGCCGGTCAGCGCCGCCACTTCGCGCGCGATGCCGCGGATGGACAGGCAGTCGGCGCGGTTGGGGGTGATTTTCAGCGTGAACAGCTGGTCGTCCAGGCCCAGGTAGTCGCGTATGCTCTGCCCCGCCGGCGCGTCGGCCGGCAGCACCAGCAGGCCGTCGACCTCGTCCGGCACGCCCAGCTCCTTGCCGGAGCACAGCATGCCGTTGGATTCGACGCCGCGCATCTTGGTCGGCTTGATCTTGAAATCGCCGGGCAGCGCGGCGCCGGGCAAAGCGCACGGCACTTTCAGGCCGACGGCGACATTGGGCGCGCCGCAGACGATCTGCACCAGTTCACCCGTGCCTACATCTACCTTGGTCACGCGCAGGCGGTCGGCGTTTTCGTGCTTGGCCACTTCCTTGACTTCGGCCACCACCACGCCGCTGAAGGCCGGCGCGGCGGCGTTGACTTCTTCCACTTCCAGACCCGCCATGGTCAGCAGGTAGGACAGCTCGTCGGTGCTCAGCGACGGATTAACCCAGCTTCTCAGCCATTGTTCGGAAAATTGCATAGTATTCGGCTCCGTACGCGATCAGTTGAACTGTCTCAGGAAGTTGAGGTCGTTCTCGAAGAACAGCCGCAGGTCGTTGACGCCATAGCGCAGCATGGCGAAACGATCGAGACCGATGCCGAAGGCGAAGCCGGTGTAACGCTCCGGGTCGATGTTGACATTGCGCAACACATTGGGGTGCACCATGCCGCAGCCGCCCACTTCCAGCCAGCCGCGCTCGCCCAGCACGTCGATTTCCGCCGAGGGCTCGGTGAAGGGGAAGAAGGACGGACGGAAGCGCACTTGCAGATCGTCGCGCTCGAAGAAACGGCGCAGGAAGTCGGTCACCACCGCCTTGAGGTCGGCGAAGGACACGCCCTCTTCCACCCACAGGCCTTCCATCTGGTGGAACATCGGCGAATGGGTGGCGTCGGAGTCCACGCGGTATACGCGGCCCGGGGCCACGATCTTGATAGGCGGCTGATTGTTCATCATGAAGCGCGCCTGGATCGGGCTGGTATGCGTGCGCAGCACGTCGCCGCCTTCCACGTAGAAGGTGTCGGCCATCGCGCGCGCGGGATGGTTTTCCGGGATGTTCAGCGCCTGGAAATTGTAGAAATCGGTTTCGATCTCCGGGCCGTCCGCCACTTCAAAACCCATGGTGCGGAACAGGCCGGCGATGCGTTCCAGCGTCAGCGCCACCGGGTGCAGGCCGCCGCCGTTGCTGCCGCGCCCCGGCAGGGTCACGTCCAGCGCCTCGGCGGCCAGTTGCGCCTCCAGCTTGGCGGCGTTCAATTGATCGAGGCGCTGCTTGTGCGCGGCCTCAAAAGCCTGCTTGGCCACATTGATGGTGGCGCCGGCGGCCTTGCGCTCTTCGGCGGGCAGCTTGCCCAGCTGTTTCAGGAGTTCGGTCAACTCGCCGCTCTTGCCCAGATAGCGGGCCTTGACCTGCTCCAGTTCAAGAAGATCGGCCGCCGCGGCTACCGCGGCCAGACCGGATTGGAGAATCGCGTCAACGTTGTTCATCGTGTTCCACACCGTATGCGAAAGAAAGCTGGCCACACGCGCCCCAGCACTCGGGCGAGTCTGGCCAACCGTCTTGATCTTGAATCATGCCTGCGGCCGGGCCGCATCAAAAAAAAGGGAGGCAAGATTGCCTCCCTTTTGATCCGTCCGGGCGATTAAGCAGCGAGGCTTGCTTTCGCCTTTTCGACGATCTGTGCAAAAGCCGGCTTGTCGAACACGGCCAGGTCGGCCAGGACCTTGCGGTCGATTTCGATAGAGGCTTTTTTCAGGCCGTTCATGAATTTGCTGTACGGCAGGCCGTTTTCACGAGCAGCTGCGTTGATACGAGCAATCCACAGTTGACGGAACTGACGCTTTTTCTGACGACGGTCACGGTAGGCGTACTGACCGGCTTTCATCACCGCCTGTTTGGCGATGCGATAGACGTTCTTCCGGCGGCCGCGATAGCCTTTCGCCAGTGCGAGGATTTTCTTGTGACGAGCACGAGCGGTTACACCGCGTTTTACGCGTGGCATATCTTAGTCTCCTTAAGCGTAGGGCATCATTGCGCGAACAGAGGCCATATTGGTGCTATCTACCATGGTAGTACCACGCAGTTGGCGCTTGTTCTTGGTGGTTTTCTTGGTCAGGATGTGACGCTTGAACGCGTAAGAGCGCTTTACACCACCATTGCCCAGTACTTTGAGACGCTTTTTCGCGCTCGACTTGGTTTTCATTTTCGGCATGGACTGCTCCTGCTGAATTTTGATTAGATTAGACGCGAGGTGGCTGCCGGACGAATCCGGAAACGCTTGAAAAACCATCGTGTCACGCTTTTGGGCAGATCGTTGCCGACCTACAAAATCAACACGGCAGAGCGAACCCTGCCGTGTCAGTTTGATGATTATACCGATTATTTCTTCTTCGGCGCAATCATCATGACCATCTGGCGGCCTTCCAGCTTGGGAAACTGCTCAACCACCGCAATTTCGGACAAATCGGCTTCGACACGCTTAAGCAACTCCAAACCGATGTTCTGGTGGGCCATCTCACGACCGCGGAAGCGCAGGGTGACCTTGGCTTTGTCGCCGTCAGCCAGGAATCGGGTCAAGTTGCGCAACTTGACGTTGTAGTCGCCGTCGTCGGTGCCCGGACGGAACTTGATTTCCTTGATCTGAACCTGTTTCTGCTTCTGCTTGGCTTCGTGACGCTTCTTGGACTGCTCGTACTTGTACTTGCCGTAGTCCATCAGCTTGCATACCGGAGGCTGCGCGGTCGGGGAAATCTCCACCAGATCCACATCGCCTTCCTCCGCCAGCGCCATTGCCTCACGCAGACTGACAACACCAATCTGCTCACCTTCTTTACCTACCAGACGAATTTCACGGGCGGTAATCTCGCCGTTGATCCGTGCTTCGCGTTCCTGAGCTATAGCCAAATCTCCTATTAATCTAAACTCAATGCCTGCCGTCGCCGGAATCAGGCCCCAGGCATCTCAGCCTTGAGGCGCGCAATCAGCGCATCCAGCGTAAGCTGCCCCAGGTCTTCCCCGCGGGAGCGTACGGCAACCAACTCGCCAGCCTTCTCCTTGTCGCCGACGATGATCTGATACGGCAACTTTTGCAGACTGTGCTCGCGAATTTTATAGCCGATCTTCTCGTTTCTCAAGTCAAGATCAACGCGGAAGCCATGTTCGCGCAGTTTGGCGGCCACATTGGCCGCGTATTCGGCCTGCGCTTCGGTGATATTCATCACCACCATCTGCACCGGAGCCAGCCACAAGGGGAAGGCGCCGGCGTGGTTTTCGATCAGGATGCCGAGGAAGCGCTCCAGCGAACCCAGCGCCGCGCGGTGCAGCATCACCGGGCGCTTGCGGCTGTTGTCGTCGGCCACGTATTCGGCGTCCAGACGCTCCGGCAGCATGAAGTCCAGCTGCAGGGTGCCGCACTGCCAGGAACGGCCCAGCGCGTCCTTGATGTGGTATTCGATCTTGGGGCCGTAGAACGCGCCCTCGCCCGGCAGCTCTTCCCACTCCACGCCGCAGGCGCGCAGCGCTTCGCGCATGCCTTCTTCCGCCTTGTCCCAGGTGGATTCTTCGCCGATGCGTTTTTCCGGACGCAACGCCAGCTTGATCGCCACCTTATCGAAGCCGAAGCGCTCGTACACTTCCATCACCAGGCGATGGAAATCCTTGGCCTCCTGGTTGATCTGGTCTTCGGTACAGAAGATGTGGCCGTCGTCCTGCACGAAGCCGCGCACGCGCATGATGCCGTGCAGCGCGCCGGACGGCTCGTTGCGGTGGCAGGAGCCGAACTCGGCGTAGCGCAGCGGCAGATCGCGATAAGAGCGCAGGCCGCTATTGAACACCTGCACATGGCCCGGGCAGTTCATCGGCTTGACCGCGTAGTCGCGCTTTTCCGATTCGGTGATGAACATGTTCTCGCGGTAGTTGGCGGCGTGGCCGGAACGCTCCCACAGATGGGCGTCCATCATCATCGGGGTGCGGATTTCCTTATAGCCTTCGCGGTTCAGCTTCTCGCGCATGTATTGCTCGACGCTCTGCCACAGCTGCCAGCCCTTGGGATGCCAGAACACCATGCCCGGCGCCTCGTCCTGCAGGTGGAACAGGTCCAGTTGCACGCCCAGCTTGCGATGGTCGCGCTTTTCCGCCTCTTCCAACATATAGAGATAGGCGTCCAGGTCTTCTTTCTTGGCCCAGGCGGTACCGTAAACGCGCTGCAGCATTTCATTCTTGCTGTCGCCGCGCCAGTAAGCGCCGGCCACCTTCATCAGCTTGAACACCTTGAGCTTGCCGGTGGACGGCACGTGGGGACCGCGGCACAGGTCGGTGAATTCGCCCTCGCGGTACAGGCTCAGCACTTCGCCCTGCGGGATGGATTCGATGATCTCGGCCTTATAGGCCTCGCCTATGCTCTTGAAGTAGGCGATGGCTTCGTCGCGCGGCAGCTCGTAACGCTCCACCGGGATGTCTTTCTTCGCCAGCTCGGCCATTTTCTTTTCAATGGCGGCCAGGTCTTCCGGCGTGAACGGGCGCTTGTAGGCGAAATCGTAGTAGAAGCCGTTTTCGATCTCCGGCCCGATGGTGACCTGGGCTTCCGGGAACAGCTCCTTCACCGCATAGGCCAGCAAGTGGGCGGTGGAGTGGCGGATGATGGACAGGCCGTCCGCGTCCTTGTCGGTGATGATGGCCAGGTCGGCATTGCGGTCGATGGCGTAAGAGGTGTCCACCAGCGCGCCGTCCACGCGGCCGGCGAGCGCCGCGCGAGCCAAGCCTGCGCCGATGGATGCGGCCACTTCATGAACCGTTACCGGTTTATCGAACGAACGGATCGAGCCGTCCGGCAAGCGAATGTCTGGCATGTCAACTCCAACAAGGCGAGAGAGAAATTTTTAGAAAGCTTAGGATAAAAAAAAAGTGCGGCCTGAGCCGCACTTTTTTTGCATGGAACAACCCGCAAGGCTCAGCTAGCGTGAGTATGTCGGGTTGTGGTAGTTCGCAAGTTGGACACTTGTAACGCTCCATGCGTTTGAATTTTGGTAGGCACGATTGGACTCGAACCAACGACCCCCACCATGTCAAGGTGGTGCTCTAACCAGCTGAGCTACGTGCCTGTCGTCGAGCTGCGAATACTAAACAAGCCCGCTACGCTTGGCAAGCGTTTTTTTCATCCGCCGCGAGGAAGAAACCGCGACAAAACCCCAGCGGGCGCGGCTTACGGTATACTAGCCGGCTGATTTTGCTAAACAAACATACCAGAGCAATCCCCGAATCATGCTGAAGTTTACCGTACATAAAACCTCCGGCGGCGCGCGGCGCGGCACGCTGGAGCTGAACCACGGCACCGTGGAGACGCCGGTGTTCCAGCCGGTGGGCACTTACGGCTCGGTCAAGGCGATGAGCCCGGTCGAGCTGAACGACATCGGCGCCCAGATCATTCTGGGCAACACTTTCCACCTGTGGCTGCGCCCGGGCCTGGAGATCGTCGAACAGTTCGGCGGCCTGCACGAGTTCATCGGCTGGGACAAACCCATCCTCACCGATTCCGGCGGCTTCCAGGTGTTCAGCCTGTCCGATATGCGCAAGCTGACCGAGGAAGGCTGCACCTTCCAAAGCCCGATCAACGGCGACAAGCTGTTCCTGAGCCCGGAAATCTCGATGAAGATCCAGACCGTGCTCAACTCCGACATCGTGATGCAGCTGGACGAGTGCACGCCGGGCCAGGTGGATCACGCCACCGCGCAGAAGTCGCTGCAGATGAGTTTGCGCTGGGCCGAGCGTTCGCGCCGCGCCTTCGACGATCTGAAAAACCCCAATGCGCTGTTCGGCATCGTCCAGGGCAACCTTTATACCGATTTGCGCCAGGAATCGCTGGAAGGCCTGATGCAGGTCGGCTTCGACGGCATCGCCATCGGCGGCCTGTCGGTGGGCGAGCCCAAGCCTGAGATGTACCGGATGCTGACCGAGTTGAAGGACATGCTGCCGGCTGAGAAGCCGCATTATCTGATGGGCGTGGGCACGCCGGAGGATTTGGTGCACGGCGTGGCCAACGGCGTGGACATGTTCGATTGCGTGATGCCGACGCGCAACGCGCGCAACGGCTGGATCTTCACCCAGTGGGGCGACGTCAAGATCAAGAACGCGCGCTATAAGGACGACAAGAAGCCGCTGGACGAGGAATGCGAGTGCTACGCCTGCCGCAACTTCAGCCGCGCTTACCTGCATCATCTGCACCGCGTCGGCGAGATTCTGGGCGCCCGCCTCAACACCATACACAATCTGCATTATTACCAGGAGCTGATGCGCCAGATGCGCCGCGCCATCGAGGAAGACCGTTTCGAGGACTTCCGCCTGGAGTTCGCCGCCAAGCGCGCCCGCGGCGTCAACTGAGGAACCACCTGCGCGATCGGCCTGTCACAGGCCTGACCGTCGCAAGCATTGGAAAAAGCGGACCAGCATGGCTACAATGGTCCGTTTATTTCGACCAGCCATAACAATACATAATCTAAGGGAGTAGTTTGATGTCCTTTATCAGCCCCGCCTTCGCCAACACCGGCGCCGCAGTAGGAGGTTTCGACCTGATGGGCTTCCTGCCCATGATCGCCATCTTCGTGCTGTTCTGGTTCCTGATGGTGCGCCCGCAGCAGAAGCGCATGAAAGAGCATCAGAAGATGCTGTCGGAAATCCAGAAGGGCGATGAAGTCGCCACCCAGGGCGGCATCGTCGGCCGCGTGGCCAAGATCGGCGAACAGTTCCTGACTCTGGAAATCGCCAACGGCGTGGAAATCACCGTTCAGCGCGGCTCGGTTTCCGCCAAGCTGGAAAAAGGCACGCTGAAGTCGCTGTAAGGATTCAGCCGACGGCCACCGCAGCGCGCTGCCGGTGGCCGGTTCATTTTCTTTTCCCGAACTAAAACATGAACCGCTACCCTCTTTGGAAATACCTCGTCATTGCGGTGGCCCTGATCCTTTCCGCGATCTACACGCTGCCCAATTTCTACGGCGAGACTCCCGCGGTCCAGGTCTCCAGCTCGCGCCAATCCATTCCGGTGGACACCGCCGTGATGACGCGCGTGGAAGAGGCGCTGAAAGCGCAGAACATCTCTCCCGACGGCCTGTTCCTCGACGGAACCAGCCTGCGAGTCCGCTTCAAGGACGCCGACACCCAGCTCAAGGCGCGCGACGCCATCCAGCACGCGCTGGGCGACAACTACATCATCGCGCTTAATCTGCTGTCCGCCTCCCCCGCCTGGCTGACCAGCCTGAAGGCGCATCCGATGTTCCTCGGCCTCGACCTGCGCGGCGGCGTGCACTTCCTGCTGGAAGTGGACATGAAGGCCGCCATCGACAAGACGATGGAACGCTACGCCGGCGACTTGCGCCGCGAGCTGAAGAACAAGAAAGTCCGCTACGGCGCGATCAAGCGCAACGGCAATACGCTGGAAGTGCAGCTGCGCGACGCCGATACGCTCAAGGCCACTCAAGACGTGGTCTACCGCAGCCTGCCCTCGCTCACCGTCAAGAGCGACGACGGCAACTACCGGCTGACGCTGACCCTGAAGCCGGAAGAGATCACCAAGATCCAGGGCGACGCGGTCAAACAGAACATCACCACCCTGCATAACCGCGTCAATGAGCTGGGCACCTCCGAGCCCATCATTCAGCAGAACGGCCCCAACCGCATCGTGGTGCAGCTGCCCGGCATCCAGGACACCGCCCGCGCCAAGGACATCATCGGCCGCACCGCCACGCTGGAAGTGCGCATGGTGGAAGACGACCCGAGCAAGATGGCCGACGCGATGGCCGGCAACGTGCCGGCCGGCTACGAGCTGCTGGACGAAGCCTCTTCCCGCGGCGTGCAGAAGATTCTGGTGCGCAAGGACGTTGAACTGACCGGCGACAATATCAACGACGCCCAGGCCGGCTTCGACGAAAACGGCGCGCCCGCCGTCCACATCAATCTGGACTCCGCCGGTGCCTCCATCTTCCGTCAGGTGACCGCCGAGAACATCGGCCGCCGCATGGCGATGGTGCTGGTGGAAAAAGGCCGCGCCGAAGTGGTGACCGCCCCGGTGATCCGCTCCGAAATCGGCGGCGGCCGCGTACAGATCTCCGGCAGCATGAACCCGGCCGAAGCCAATGACACCGCCCTGCTCTTGCGCGCCGGTTCGCTGGCCGCGCCGATGAACATCGTCGAAGAACGCACCGTAGGCCCGAGCCTGGGTCAGGAAAACATCGAGAAAGGCTTCCACGCCACGCTGTGGGGCTTTGCCGCCATCGCCACCTTCATGGTCCTGTACTACGGCATGTTCGGCGTGTTCTCCGCGCTGTCGCTGGCGATCAACGTCTTCCTGCTGCTGGCGCTCTTGTCCATGATCCAGGCCACGCTGACCCTGCCCGGCATCGCCGCCATCGCGCTGGCGCTGGGCATGGCCATCGACGCCAACGTGCTGATCAACGAGCGCATCCGCGAGGAGCTGCGCAACGGCGTGCCGCCGCATTCGGCGATCCAGGCCGGTTACACCCACGCCTGGCACACCATTCTGGACTCCAACGTCACCACGCTGATCGCCGGCCTCGCGCTGCTGATCTTCGGCTCCGGCGCGGTGCGCGGCTTCGCCGTGGTGCACAGCCTGGGCATCCTGACCTCGATGTTCTCCGCGGTGGTGATTTCCCGCGGCCTGGTCAACCTGTGGTACGGCCGCCGCCGCAAACTGACCACGCTGGCCATCGGCCAGGTGTGGAAACCGGAAAACAAAGGATAAGGACCGGATATGGAGCTTTTCCGCATCAAACGGGACATCCCGTTCATGAGCTACGGCCGGCTCACCACGACCATCTCGCTGGTGACCTTCATCCTGGCCATCTTCTTCCTGGCCACCCGCGGCCTGAACTACAGCGTGGAATTCACCGGCGGCACCGTGCTGGAAGTGCAGTACCAGCAGTCCGCCGACCTGGGCGCCATCCGCGACAAGGTGGACGAGCTCAAGCTGGGCGAATCCACGGTGCAGAGCCTGGGCAGCAGCCGCGACGTGATGATACGCCTGCCCAACAAGCCGGGCGTCACCTCCGCCCAGTTGTCGGAAAAAGTGATGGCCATGCTCAAGGCCGGCGATCCTCAAGTGCAACTGCGCAAAGTGGACTTCGTCGGCCCCAGCGTGGGCGAGGAACTGGTGACCCACGGTCTGACCGCCACCATCCTGGTGTGCGTGGGCATCATGATCTACCTGGCCATCCGCTTTGAATGGCGTTTCGCTATCGCGGCCATCATCGCCAACATGCACGACGTGGTGATCATCCTGGGCTGCTTCGCCTTCTTCCGCTGGGAGTTTTCGCTGACCGTGCTGGCCGGCATCCTGGCGGTGCTGGGCTACTCGGTCAACGAATCGGTGGTGGTGTTCGACCGGATTCGCGAGAACTTCCGCAAGCCGGGCATGAAGGGCCACAGCGTGGCCGAAGTCATCGACAACGCCATCACCGCCACGATGAGCCGCACCATCATCACCCACTTCTCCACCGAGATGATGGTGGTGTCCATGCTGCTGTTCGGCGGCCCGGCGCTGCACGGCTTCGCAATGGCGCTGACCATCGGCATCGTGTTCGGCATTTACTCCTCGGTGCTGGTCGCCAGCCCGATCGCCCTGTGGCTGGGCGTGAAGCGCGAACATATGATCAAGCCGGTGAAACCAAAAGAAGAAGCGGTCGTCTGACCACTTCCCTCATGAGCCTCATTTAAAAAGGTTCTGATTGCTGGCCGGCTTGTCCGGCCAGTTGTACTTTCAACCCGAGCAGCACCCTTACCGAGCGCAACGACATCATGGAAGCCATCACTTTTCTGATCGACTTCATCCTGCACATCGACACTCATCTGTCCCAGCTGGTGGCCGCCTACGGCCCCTGGATCTACGCCATTCTGTTTCTGATCGTATTCTGCGAAACCGGACTGGTGGTCACCCCCTTCCTGCCCGGCGACTCGCTGCTCTTCGTCGCCGGCGCGCTGGCGGCCATGGGCCAGATGAACCCGCACTTGCTGGTGCTGCTCCTGATCGTCGCCGCCATCCTCGGCGACGCAACCAATTACGCCATCGGCCGCAACGTCGGCATGAAGCTGTTCGACAAGTTTCCGCGCATCCTGAAGCCGCAATACCTGGACCGCACCCACGCCTTCTACGAACGCCATGGCGGCAAAACCATCATCTTCGCCCGCTTCGTGCCCATCGTGCGCACCTTCGCGCCCTTCGTCGCCGGCATCGGCAAGATGCACTACCCGCAGTTCCTGCGCTACAACGTGGTGGGCGCCATCGCCTGGGTGGTCGGCTTCACTTACGCCGGCTATTTCTTCGGCAACCTGCCCTTCGTGCGCAAGAACCTGGAATTGCTGATCTTCGGCATCATCCTGGTCTCCTTCCTGCCGGGGTTGATTGAAATCTGGCGCCACAAGCGCGCGGCCGCCCGCGGCTGATCCGTAGTAGAATCGACAAGGCCGCCGTAGCGCGGCCTTTTTGCTTTGACATCACGCCCCAATGCCGCCCATGAAACGCATCCAACGCCTGCCCGACCACCTCGTCAACCAGATCGCCGCCGGCGAAGTGGTGGAACGCCCCGCCTCCGCGCTCAAGGAAATACTGGAAAACAGCCTGGACGCCGGCGCGTCCAAGATCACGGTGGACCTGGCCCAGGGCGGCATCAAGCTGCTGCGCGTCACCGACAACGGCGGCGGCATCGCGGCGGAAGACCTGGCGCTGGCGCTGGATCGCCACGCCACCAGCAAGATCGCCTCGCTGGACGATCTGGAAAACGTCGCCACCCTGGGTTTCCGCGGCGAGGGCCTCGCCAGCATCGCCTCGGTGTCGCGGCTGACCCTGGTCAGCCGGCCGCCGGACGCCGAACACGCCCACCAGCTCATCGCCATCGACGGCGCGCTGCACCCGGTGGAGCCGGCCGCCCACTCGCCCGGCACCAGCGTGGAAGTGGTGGACATCTATTTCAACACCCCGGCGCGGCGCAAATTCCTGAAAAGCGAGAACACCGAATACGCGCACTGCGAGGCCGTTTTCGAGCGCATCGCGCTGGCCCACCCCCATGTGGAGTTCATGCTGCGCCACAATGGCAAGGTGATCTGGCGCCTGCCGGCGCAAAGCCTGGCCGAACGCGTGGCCGCGATGCTGGGCAAGGATTTCGTCGCCGCCGCCATCGAGATCGACACCGCCGCCGGCCCGCTGACGCTCAGCGGCTTCGTCGCCTCCCCCACTTACTCCAAGGCCAGCCGCGACGCCCAGTACTTCTACGTCAACGGCCGCTTCGTCCGCGACAAGACCGCGCTGCACGCGCTGCGCCAGGCCTACCGCGACGTCCTGCACCACGATCGCCATCCGGCCTATGCGCTGTTCCTGACCATGGAGCCGTCCGGCGTCGACGTCAATGTGCACCCGACCAAGATCGAAGTGCGCTTCCGCGAATCGCAGGCCATCCACCAATTCCTGTTCCACAGCGTGCACAAGGCTTTGGCCAGCACCACCGCCGGCGCCGCGCCTACCGTTCAGATCGCCGGCGCCGACTCGGCGGCCGAGCCCGCGCTGGCCCAGGGCGAATCCGCGCCCTTGTTCGACAAGCCGTTCAATCGGCCCGCCGCGCCCTCCTCCGGCCCGGCCGGGGGACAGCCCGCCTTCCGCTACCAGCAGCAGGCGATGCCGCTGCACGTGGCCAGGGAAGCCACCGGCATCTACGACAAGCTGTTCGGCGGCCTGCGCGAGGAAGAACGCGCCCAGCCCGCCGCGCCGGCGCCAGCGCCGGTGGAATACAGCCTGCCGCCGCAGCGCGTGGCCGCGCTGCCGCAAAGCGCGGACGGCGTTCCGCCGCTGGGCTTCGCGCTGGCGCAGCTGCACGGCGTCTACATCCTCAGCCAGTGCGAAGACGGGCTGATCCTGGTGGACATGCACGCCGCCCACGAACGCATCGTCTACGAACAGCTGAAAACCGCGCTGGAGGCCGACACCATCCCGATGCAGCCCTTGCTGCTGCCGGTGTCCTTCGCCGCCGATCGCATGGAGGTGGCCACCGCCCACGAGCACGGCGAGGAGATGAAGCGGCTGGGCATGGAACTGGCGCCGCTGTCCCCCACCCAGATCGCCGTGCGCGGTGTGCCGGTGTGGCTGAAGGACGGCAATCCGGTGGACCTGGCGCGCGCGGTGCTGAAGGATGTGCGCGAGTTCGGCCTCAGCCAGGTGCTGACCGAGCGCCGCAACGAGCTCCTGGCCACCATGGCCTGCCACGGCGCGGTGCGCGCCAACCGCCAGCTGACGCTGCCGGAAATGAACGCCTTGCTGCGCGATATGGAAGCCACCGAACGCTCCGGCCAATGCAACCACGGCCGCCCCACCTGGACCCGGTTGTCCATGCGCGAGCTGGACAAGCTGTTCATGCGCGGTCAATAAGCGATGCGCGTCACCGTACTGGCGGAAAACCACAGCCTGCGGCCGGACTTGATCGCCGAGCCCGGCCTCGCGCTGCTGATCGAGGACGGCCCGCACCGCATCCTGTTCGACACCGGCCGCAGCGACGCGCTGCTGCGCAACGCCAGTCAGCTGGGCGTCGATCTCGCCGCGCTCAGCCAGGTGGTGTTGTCGCACGGCCATTACGACCACAGCGGCGGCCTGCCTGCGCTCAGCCGGCTCTTGCGCCAGCGCGCGGCGGCGCCGCTGCCGCTGCTGGCCCATCCCGAGGCCTTCCGAGCGCGCGAAGCGCGGCTGGGGCCGATCACGCTGCGCAAGCTGGGCTCGCCGCTCGCCGAAGCCGATCTGCAAGCCAGCTTCGAGCTGCAATTGCACGCCCGGCCCCACGCCTTCGCCGACCGCTACGTCTTCCTCGGCCAGATTCCACGACGGCGCCACGCCGAAGGCCGCGGCACCCTGGGCCGCCTCGTCGACGCGAGCGGCCACCGGCCGGACCCGGTGGCCGACGATTCGGCCCTGGTCTACCGCGGCGAGCAAGGCCTGATCGTCTTCAGCGGCTGCGCCCATTCCGGCATCCGCCACATCGTCGACTACGCGCGCGAAGTTTGCGCCGAGCCGCGCGTCCACGCGGTGATAGGCGGTTTCCACCTGCGCAGCGCGACGCCGTGGCGCGTCTGGCGGACCCGCCGCTACTTCCAGCAATTGGCGCCGGAGGGCCTGTACGCCTGTCACTGCACCGGCTACGCCCGTCACGCGCTGGCGCGCCAGCACGCCATCGCCGCCGGCAGTCAACTGAGCTTCGACTAAACCGGTTTCGACAGTTCCTGCCGCGGAAAAACGACAGTTCGCTCTTTCCGCCATTATTCACGGTCGGCGTGCCGCATTGCAGCATTCCGACCGCCGCTCCGTCTCCTTCTCCCGCCTCCAAACCGCATAAACGCCGCCGCTGCGGGCTTTGACCGCCCCGCCGCGCTCAGCGTGTCCGTCTTCGTCCGGGCCCTAGCAAAAAACGGCGCGAATACACCTGAAAAAAAGAACAGGTGTGTGCTTAGTCCTTCCCTGCACATGCTTAGGTCCAATACCACTTACATACAACTTTAATACAACTTAAATACAAGTCGGCGCGCCGCGCCGGCCTTTCGCCCCGCCTTTTTCCAAGAAGGAGATGGACTGTGAGCAAAGCCTTACTGCTGCTGAAAACCGGCCTGGCCGGCACCGCCGTGGCCGGCGCCGCGCTGCTGGCCGCCCAGCATGCCCCCACCGCCGCCAAGGCGCCGGCATCCGCCGCCCGCGACGGCCTGATCAAAACCGCGGCCGCCAGCTGCGCCGACCCGGCCTGGAGCGCCGGCTCGATCTACACCGGCGGCCAGCGCGTCAGCTACCAGGGCCAGACCTGGGAGGCCAAATGGTGGACCCAGGGCAATACGCCTTCCGCCAGCGACGCCAGTCCATGGAAATTGATCGGCCAGTGCGACGGCGGCGGCGGCAACCCGACCGAACCGCCGCTGGTGCAAGTGCCGCCGCCCACCGGCAACGCGCTGTGCCGGCCGGAAGGGCTGGCGCGCACCGACGGCGTGGACGTGCCGTATTGCGCGGCCTACCAGAAAGGCGGCGCCGAGCAGTTGGCCAACGGCAGCCGCAAGCGGCTGATCGGCTACTTCACCAGCTGGCGCACCGGCAAGAACGGCCAGCCGGCCTACCTCGCCAGCGACATCCCCTGGGGCAAGCTCACCCACATCAACTACGCCTTCGCCCACGTGGACGGCAACAACCGGCTGTCGGTAGGCGAAAACAATCCCGGCAACCCGGCCACCGACATGAGCTGGCCGGGCGTGCCCGGCGCGGAAATGGACGCCAGCCTGCCCTATAAAGGCCACTTCAACCTGCTGACCCAGTACAAGCGCAAATACCCGGGCGTCAAAACCCTGGTCTCGGTGGGCGGCTGGGCCGAGACCGGCGGCTATTTCGGCGCGGACGGCAAGCGCGTCAACAGCGGCGGCTTCTACAGCATGACCATCAACGCCGACGGCAGCGTCAACCAGGCCGGCATCGACGCCTTCGCCGACTCCGCCGTCGCCTTCCTGCGCAAATACGGCTTCGACGGCGTGGACATCGACTTCGAATACCCGACCTCGATGAACGACGCCGGCAATCCGCTGGACTGGAGCGTCGCCAACGCCCGCCGCGGTTCGCTAAACAAGGGCTTCAACGCGCTGACGCGGACATTGCGCGAAAGGCTGGACCGCGCCGCCTCCCAGGACGGCCGCTACTACCAGCTCACCGCCGCGGTGCCGGCCTCCGGCTATCTGCTGCGCGGCATGGAAGCCTTCCAGAGCCTGCGCAACTTCGACTTCGTCAACGTGATGTCCTATGACCTGCACGGCGCCTGGAACGAGTTCGTCGGCCCCAACGCCGCGCTCTACGACGACGGCAAGGACGCCGAACTGGCGCGCTGGAGCGTGTACACCACCGCGCAATACGGCGGCATCGGCTATCTGAACACCGACTGGTCCTACCACTACTACCGCGGCGGCCTGCCGGCGGCGCGCGTCAATATCGGCGTGCCCTACTACACCCGCGGCTGGAAAAACGTCAACGGCGGCAGCAACGGCCTGTGGGGCACTTCGGTGGGCGGCAACTGCCCGACCGGCCTGAAAACCTGCGGCGACGGCGCGGTGGGCATAGACAATCTGTGGCACGACCTGGACGAACAAGGCCGTGAAGTGGGCGCCGGCTCCAACCCAATGTGGCACGCCAAGAACCTGGAGAAAAACCAGGGCGGCAGCTATCTGTCCGCCTACCTGGACCCGAGCAAGCCGGAAAACCAGCTCAGCGGCAGCTATCAGCGTTTCTACAACGACACCCTGAGCGCGCCGTGGCTGTGGAACGCCGGCAAGAAAGTGTTCCTGTCCACCGAGGATGAGCAGTCCATCGCCAAGAAAGCCGCCTGGGTCGACGCCAACAACGTCGGCGGCGTGATGTTCTGGGAACTGGCCGGCGACTACGACTGGAAACAGGAGCGCAACGGCGGCAAGGGCGAGTACTTCATCGGCACCACGCTGACCAGCCTGCTGTACAACGCTTTCAGCAAACCGGCCGCCGTCAGCGTCAAGCCCGCCGCCGCCGCACCGGCCGCCACCGCCGCCATCGACGTCGGCTTCTCGCTGGACGGCTACGCGCTGGGCGACAGCAATTATCCGATCAACCCCAAGCTGACCATCACCAACAGTTCCGGCAGCACCCTGCCCGGCGGCACCGAGTTCCAGTTCGACGTGCCCACCTCGGCGCCGTCCAACTTCGCCGACCAGTCCGGCTTCGGACTCAAGGTGATCAGCGTCGGCCATAGCGGCAACAATATCGGCGGCCTGAAGGGCGACGCCCATCGCGTCTCGGTCAAGCTGCCGTCGTGGCAGTCGCTGGCGCCGGGCCAGAGCGTCAGCCTGGCCGTGGTCTACTATCTGCCAATCTCCGGCCCGCGCAACTTCAGCGTGACCTTGGGCGGCAAGACTTACGCCATCCGCGAGGAGGCGCCCTACCTGCCTTACCTACGCTGAGATCCGCTTCAATGTCTGGCGCTGGCTCGCCAGACTTTGAACGGGTTCTGAATTCCCTCGTTCTCCTCAGTACCTTCCAAGCCGGGTTCGCCCGGCTTTTTTTCTGCGCCGCCGTCCGCCGGCGGCCGCCATTGCATCAACTCGTTCAAACGCTCCAGCGCCGCCTGCGGCGTCAAGCCGAACACCGGCTTTTTGCCGTCGAGAAAACGCTGGTAAAACAAGAAGGTCGGATCGGTTTTCATCGCTGTGGACTCCCGCTGTGGATGCGAGTATTGTCGGCGCAATATGAGGCAATAAAAATTGCTGACTTTCAATCAGGAAACTTCCTCTTATGTCCGCGCGGCTCGCCCAGCAATACCAGAAGCTCCATCATCACTTCGCCGGCCAGACCGAGGCCGTCTCGCTGCAACAGCTGGCCGACCTGCTGTTTTGCACGCGTCGCCACATGCGCAGCCTGCTGCAACAGATGCAGGCGCAAGGCTGGATAGCGTGGCAGGCGCAAGCCGGGCGCGGCATGCGCTCGCAACTGCGCTTTCTGCAAGCCCCGGAGCAATTACAGCGGGAGCGCGCCGCGCAATTGCTGGAACAGGGCCGGGTGGAGCAGGCGGTGGACTTGCTGGGTGACGACCGCGGCGAGCTGGCGCCCTTGCTGTTGGCGCGGCTGGGCAAACGCTGGAGCCAGGACCGCCAGGTATTGGGCGTGCCTTATTACCGGCCCTTGCCCAACCTCTACCCCGGCACGCCCTTGCGCCGTTCCGAGCGGCATCTGGTCGGCCAGATCTTCAACGGACTGAGCCGGATAAATGAGGAAAAAGGGGAAGTGGAAGGCGATCTCGCCCATCACTGGAGCCAGCAGGGCCCGCTGGAATGGCACTTCCACCTGCGACCGGCGGTGCGCTGGCACGACGGCCGCGAGCTGAGCGTCGCCGATGTCCAGGCCTCGCTGCTGCGCTTGCGCACGCAGCCGCTGTTCTCCCATCTGCAAGCCGTGCGGCCCTTGTCGCCGCGCAGCCTGGCGCTGGAATTGAGCGAGCCCGACCAATGGCTGCCCTGGCTGCTGGCCGACAGCGCCGCGCTGATCCTGCCGGCCGACCACGCCGCCCGCGCCGACTTCGCCTCGCGCCCGGTGGGCACCGGCCCTTACCGCGTCGCCGCCAACACCCGCCACCGGCTGTGCTTGCAGGCCTTCGACGATTACTTCGGCTACCGCGCGCTGCTGGACCAGGTGGACATCTGGATGATGCCGGAACTGGGCGAACAACTGGAGCACGGCAACGGCCAGGTCTGCGGCCTGGAAGTGCGCATCAATCCGCGCGAGCCCAGCGTGCAGACCGAAATGGCGCTGGAGTCCGGCGTCTACTTCCTGCTCGCCGACGGCCGCTCCCCGCGTCTGCACGACGCCGCGCTGCGCGACTGGCTGGCCCAGGCCCTGGCGCCGCTGGCCGTGATCCATGAAACCGCGCCGGCGGTGCGTCAGTACTGGGCGCCGGCCGCCGGCCTGCTGCCCAATTGGCACCACGCCCAGCCGGCCTTGAACCTGAAGCCGCCGGACGGTCTGAGCGCGCTGCGTCTGGCGTATTACGAGCAGCATCCGGAGTACCAATTGATCGCCGCCGCGATGGCGCGCTGCCTGCGGCCCCACGGCGTGACGCTGGAATGCCTCGCCCTGCCCTACGCCGACTGGGAGCAGGGCCGGGCCGACGCCGATGTGTGGCTGGGCTCGGTCAACTTCGCCACCCGGCCGGAATACTCGGTGGCCGCCTGGGTGCTGGGCACCCCGCTGCTGCGCTGCTGCCTGGAGCCGGCGCTGCCGCTGGCGCAGTGGCATCAGAGCTGGCGCCAGGGCCTGTTCCGCGCCCAGGATCTGTCCGCCGCCGTGGTCCAGCAACGCTGGATGCTGCCGCTGTTTCACAACTGGCTGCGGCTGCAAGGGCCGGCCCAGATGCAGGGCGTGCGCCTCAACAGCCTGGGCTGGTTTGATTTCAAGTCCGCCTGGCTGCAAGCGGACGGCTGAAGCGGTTCAAACGCGGGGTCGCCTGATGCCGCGCGAATAATTTCACATAAAGATACTTTAAGTAAAATATCTTCCCAGGAATACATATCCATGACATAATCGCCCCCCATGGACAAGATAGACACCATCATCTCCCAGTGGCGGCGCGAGCGGCCCGATCTGGACAGCGCCAGCATCGGCGTCATCGGCCGGCTGGCGCGGCTGGTCACCCACGTGGAGCGCGCGCTGGCCGACAACTTCGCCCGCTTCGGACTCAAGGACGGCGAGTTCGACGTGCTGGCCACGCTGCGCCGCGCCGGCGCGCCCTACCAGCTATCGCCCACCATGCTCTACACCACGCTGCTGCTGACCTCGGGCGCGGTCAGCAAGCGCCTGGACCGGCTGGAAAGCGCCGGCTGGGTGGAGCGCCTGCCCGACCCCAAGGACCGCCGCGGCATGCTGATCCGTCTGAGCCCGGCCGGACTGGAGCTGATTGAGCGCGCGATGAGCGCCCACATCGCCACCCAGGACACCGCGCTGGCCGCGCTGGCCGCGCCGCAACGCGAACAACTGGCCGCGCTGCTGAGCCAGTGGCTGCAAAGCTTCCCCGGAGAAGCGCAAGCCGAAGCGACGCCCCAAGCTCGCCCCCTCCCCACCGAAAGCAAAACTTCATGAAGCAAGACACCTCCGTTCAGCGCCCGCTGTGGCTGGCGCTGTCCATCATCCTGGTGGGCCTAAACCTGCGCCCCGCCCTCGCCGCCATCGGCCCGCTGCTGGACCAGCTGCGCCACGCCACCGGCATGAGTTTTAGCGACGCCTCGCTGTTGACCACGCTGCCGGTGGCCACCATGGGCGCCGGCGCCTTTCTGGGCAGCTGGCTGGAACGCCGCGCCGGCGCGCGGCTGGGCGTGGTCATCGCCCTGCTGCTGATTTTCTTGTCCAGCGCGCTGCGCTGGCTGCCGGCGAGCTTCGGCGCGCTGCTGGCCACCGCGCTGATGGCCGGCATCGGCATCGCGCTGGCCCAGGCCCTGATTCCCGGCTTCATCAAGCAGTATTTCCCGCACAAGGTCTCGGCGCTGATGGGCTTCTACATCACCGCCATCATGGGCGGAGCCTCCCTGGCCGCCGCCGGCGCGCCGTGGCTGGCCGCGCATAGCGCGCATTGGCAAAACGGCCTGGCCGCCTGGGCCGCTCTGGCGGCGCTGGCGCTGCCCTGCTGGCTGCTGAGCGCGCCGCGCCGCGCTCCCGGCGGCGGCTCCGCCGCGCGCGCTCCGCAATTCAGCCGGATTCCGCGCGCCTGGCTGCTGGCCTTTTATTTCGGCATCGGCACCGCGGTCTACGCCAGCTCGCTGGCCTGGCTGCCGGCCTTGTTCGTGCAGCTGGGCTGGAGCCAGCAGCAAGGCGGCCTGATGCTCAGCTTCATGACCGGCATGGAAGTGGTGTCCGGCCTGACCATCCCGCTGTTGTCGGCGCGCAGTCATGATATGCGCGGCTGGCTGACCCTGGTGTTGCTGGCGGTGCTGGCCGGCTTGCTGGGCATGGTGCTGGCGCCGCACGGCGGCCTGCTGCTGCTGTGGGTGGCGCTGCTGGGCCTGGGCGTGGGCGGCCTGTTCCCGCTGACCATGATTCTGACGCTGCACCACTACGAGGACGCGCGCAACGCCGGCCAGTTGTCGGCCTTCGTGCAGGGCATAGGCTATCTGATCGCCGCGGTGGCGCCCTTCGCCGCCGGCTGGATCCGCGACGCCACTTCCAGCTTCAATCTGGCCTGGCTGTGCCTGGCGCTACTGATCGCCAGCCTGCTGGTGCTGACCCGCCGCTTCGCGCCCCAGGGCTACGCCGAAGCGATGCAAAACCCGGCCGTCGTCGCCGCGCAGCCCCGTTGATCCCGGGACGGCGGCACACCACAGGAGAAAGTCGATGAGCACAACCGTTCCCTTCCGCCTGAGCAATCCCGCCGGTCTGTACGACCCGGCGCCCAACGGCTATTCCCATCTGGCCATCGTCGACGCCGGCAGCCGCATGCTGCTGGTGGCCGGTCAGGGCGGTGAAAACGCCGCCGGCGAACTGGCCGACGGTTTCGAGGCGCAAGTGCGCCAGGCCTTGGTCAATCTGCGCACCGCCTTGGCCGCCGGCGGCGCCGATCTCGCCCATGTCGCCAAGCTGACGGTGCTGATCGTCGATCACAGCGAGGCGCGGCTGCGCGCCTTCGGCGCGGAACTGGCCGCCGCCTGGGGCGCGCTGCCCGCGCCGGCCTGCACGCTGATCCCGGTGCCACGGCTGGCGCTGGACGGCATGCTGTTCGAAATCGAGGCCACCGCCTTCCTGCCCGCTTGACTCTCCGACGCAAATCCGACGCAAAAAAGCCCGCCGTGAAGGCGGGCTTTTTTTCATTGGCGGCCGCGCTCAGCGCCGCGGCATGAAGCGCACGTAATCGCCTTCTTCCACCTTGCCCGGCGCCTGCACCGCGCCGACGGCGAAATTGGGCTGCACCTGGCTGATGACGACGTCGCCGGCCAGGGTTTCCGGCACGCCCAGCTCGCGCCCGGAGATCAGATCGCGCACCGGCTGCGCGCTCTTGCGCTGATAGACCAGGAATTTATCGCCGACGGCGACGCCGTCCAGCGAGCCGGCGTTGATGTAGACCTGGCGCGGGCCGGCCAATTTGACGATGCGGGCGGAGAACGGAATGCAGGAAATCACCTCGCCTATCCTGCTCACCGCCTGATCCAGCGCCCGGTTCACCGCCTGGCCGTAATCGCTCTGCCAGAACGCCGCCGAGGCGAAGGGCCGCGGCGGATTCGGCGTCACTTCGCCCTTGGCCAGCTCCGACACCCGCTCGCGGGCCAGCAAGGCGCCGGTCAGCGCGTCGTACACCCAGACTTCGGCGTCGAACTGGCGCTCGGTGGGCACGTATTTGACCCCGCCGCCGAACAGGCCGGCGAACGGCCCGTTGTAGAACGTCCCCTGCTGACTGGTGTTGTTGGACTCGTACAGCGATTTGCGCAGCCCCTTGGCGGTGGCGCCGGTGGCCAGCACCCGCCCCGCCACCACGAACTGGGCATCCTCGGACTGGCCGATGCGGCGGGCGATCTCCGCGCCGGCGGCCGGTTCGGCCACGCGCGCATCCGCCAGCACCGACACCGTGTTGGCGTCCAACAGGCTGTACATGCGGTTGGCGCCCAGCCGCCGCGACAGCTCGGTGGGCAGGCCGGTGGCCAGCTCCGGCATGTCGGACGCCTCCGCCGGGCGGTCCACCTGGAAATACGTGGTGACGATCTTGCGGCGCAGGCTGCGGCCCGGCGGCATCGCGCAGGCGGCCTCCTTGCCGCGCGCGGCGCCGGACGGCTTGGCGGTGTCCACCTCCACCAGCACATGGTAGAGCTTGCCCTGCTGGAACTCCTTCACCACCTTGACCGCGCCCTGCGCCGGCGCCAGCGGCGTCAGCGTGCCGGACTCGCTGCTCCTGCCGTAATCCAGCCCCTGCGAAGCCTCCACCCGCGCGCCCTGGCGCAGCGCCACCATCTTGAGCGCGTCCTGCAGCGCCTGCTCGCGCGCGGCGGCGACGCCGTTGTCCAACGAGGCCACGCCCTCGGCGCGCATGATCTCGGCGCCTGCCGGACAAACAAAAGCCGCCGCAAACGCGGCGGCCAGCAGGGTACGGAAACGAAACCGCATCATTGAGCCATGTAGTAGTTGCTGTTGTAACGCGCCGCGCCGCAATTGCCCTCGGCGCACTGCAGGCCGGACGTGGCGTTTTCCTGCGAAGCCTTCATCACGCTGCCGGTCTTGTCCAGCGCCTGGCGGAACTGCTTGTAGAAGTCCTGATCCAGCGTGATCTCGGCCACCGCCTCGCTGGTGCCGTCCGGCTTCATGCTGTTGGACACGATGTTGACCCCGCGCAGATAGGCGTCCACATAAGTGCGGAAGCTATCGCTGTTGGCGATCATGTTCGACACCGAGCTGTTGCCCACCAGCTTCATGCCCTGCACCTGTTCCGCGATGGCGCGGAAAGCGTCCAGCCGGGCGGCGCGCAAGGCCAGCAGCTTGCGCTGCGACGGCGTCAGGCTGGAGGTGTACGGCGCCGCGCCGCTGCCCACCACCCGCACCACAATGGGCTGATAGGGATTCACTTCCTTGACCACCACCTTGGGCGCTTCGGTTTCAATGCCAGGACCGACGAAACCGACGCCGCTCGGCGTCATCCCCGCGGCGGCGCGCGGCGCCTCGGCGGCCAGCGGCGGACGCTCGGCGGTGGCGCAGGCGGACAAGCCCAGCAAGACGGACAGGAAGCAGGCAACACTGGGAATCGTTTTCATGGCAAATACCGTTGGATATTGCTCGAATTATGAAGCGATCTAAGCGAACGTCAACCGCAACATCGGCATTCCTATGCAAAACTTGAATAAAAACAAAATCCCGCCCGCATCAATGGCCGCCGGCGTCGGCCCGGTTCAATTGCCGCGCCGAGGAAAATCCGGCCGCCAGCGCGGCCTTCTCCTTGGACAGGCCGGCGCCGCGCCACTGGCTGGCCAGCGCCAGGCGCAGCCCGGTGTGATAGTCGTGCACCGACACGCCGGCGTGCTCGCGGAACAAGCGCGACAAATGCCTGGCGCTGACGTGCACCTGGCCGGCCAAGTCCTCCACCCGCCAGCCGCGCGCCGGATCGGCGGCGATCAGGTCCTGCGCCTTGTGCACCGCCGGGTGCAAATGGTTGCGGTGCGTCAGCCACGGCGACAACTCCGGATCCCCGGCGGAACGGCGGAAATACACCACCATGTGGCGCGCCACGTCCCGCGCCAGCGCCGGGCCGGCCAGCTGCGCGATCAGTTGCAGCGCCAAGTCCACCCCGGCGGTGATGCCGGCGCTGCTGCTGATGGGCCCGTCCTGCACGAAGACGCGGTTCTGCTGCACCCTGGCCTGCGGCGCCAGTTGCTGCAAACGCTGCAGCAGGGTGTGGTGAGTGGTGCACTGGCGGCCGTCCAGCAGGCCGGCTTCCGCCGCCAGCAGGCTGCCTGAGCAAATGCTGGCCACGCGCTGGCGGCCGGGGTCCACCCGACGGCGCAGCCAGCGCACGATCTCGCGCGCCTCCGGCCGCGCATAGGCCTCGATCGAATGCGCGGCGCCGCTGATCACCACCAGCGCCTCGTCCGGCAGCGCTTCCGGCAAGGGCGCCGCGCCTTCAAGGCTCAGGCCCAGCGAGGTGGGCACGCCGGCCGCCGGCGCGATGTAATGCGGCCGGAACGGCGCGCCCAGTTGCGCGGCGATGCGAAAAGCGTCGGCCGGGCCGGCCAGATCCACCAGCAGCAGATTGGGCGGCAGTACGAAAAAGATATCAAGCGCCACGCGTCGCCGCTCCCGCGCGCCGGCGCGCCAGCCAGCGCGCGCCGAACACGTTCACCGCCAGCCCGGCCAGCAACAACAGGCTGCCGGCCGCCTGCAGCGCGTTCAGGCGCTCGCCCAGCAGCAGGCCCGAGGCCAGCACGCCCACCACCGGCACCAGCAGGGAAAACGGCGCCACCTTGCCAGCCGGATGGCGCGACAGCAGCCGGCTCCACAAACCATAGCCGAACAAAGTGGCGACAAAAGCCAGGTAGGCCACCGCGAACAGCGCCTGCGGCGTGAAATGCGCCAAGGCGGCGGCGATGCGCTCGCCCCCTTCCAGCCACCAGGACAGCAGGAAGAACGGAATCGGCGGCACCAGGCTGGACCACACCACCAGGCCCAGCGGCTGCACGCTGTAGCCGGCGCGGCCCATCTGCCTCACCACCACATTGGACAATGCCCAGCTGAAGGCGGCGGCGATGGTCAGACCCAGGCCCACCGCCGTCATGCTGCCGCCCTTGCTCAGGCCTATCAGCGCCAGGCCGCCCAGGGCCAGCAGCAGGCCGGCCATCTGGCTGGCCTGCCAGCGCTCGCGCAACCACAGCCCGGCCAGGATCAGGGTGAAGAAAGCCTGCGATTGCAGCACCACCGAGGCGAGGCCGGCCGGCATGCCCAGCTTGATCGCGGTGAACAGGCAGGCGAACTGGCCGACGCCCACGCTGAGGCCGTAGGCCAGCAGATAGCGCCACGGCAGCGCCGGCCGGCGGATGAAGAACAAGGCCGGCACCGCGGCCAGACAGAAGCGCAGGCCGCCCAGCAGCAAGGGCGGCACATCGGACACGCCCCATTTGATCACCACGAAGTTGACGCCCCACACCAGCACGATGGCCAGCGCCTGCAAGAGATCACTCCACGGCATCGCCGCCTCCCTGGGCTTGCGCGCCCGGCCACAGCACCGCCTGGGCGACGATGACGCGCTCGCCGTTGAAGGTGGCCGCCGGCGAGCCGTACAGCCGGTAGCCCAGGGCCAGCGCCTCGCTGACGCGGCGGCAGAAGCCGGCGTCGTCCGGGCCGGTCAGCAGACGGTAGACCGGCATGTCGTCGGGCGGAAGGGTGGGCTGCATGCAATTCTCCCATGGCTGCGCGGCGGGCCGCGCCCGCCGCATTCATTTTGGATATCGCTTTACGGTAACATCAGATAGTCGAGATGGCGATGATCAAATACCCGCCGTTCAGCGCGCCAGCTTGGCCAGCGCCTGCTCCACACTGACGACGTCGGCGAAACGGCCGGCCAGCACCAGCTCGGTCTTGGCGCGAATCTCCGCCGCGCTGAACACCTGGCCGCTATGCGGATGGCTCATGTCGAAAGTCAGCGTGGCCTCGGTGACGAAATCCACCTCGTAGCCCAAGTCCGAGGCCACCCGGGTGGTGGTTTCGCAGCATTGCTCGGTGCGGATGCCGGACACGATCAAGCGCTGGATACCGTGGCGGATGAGCCAGGGCTGCAGGCCGGAATCGGTCAGGGCGTTGTGCACG
This sequence comes from Chromobacterium sp. FG22, assembly GCF_057809415.1. Lineage (NCBI taxonomy): Bacteria > Pseudomonadati > Pseudomonadota > Betaproteobacteria > Neisseriales > Chromobacteriaceae > Chromobacterium > Chromobacterium sp. FG22. The sequence continues at coordinate 133,900 of NZ_JBMDJX010000008.1, forward strand.
TGCTTGACGAAGGTGGCGGCCGGCCGGTGGCGCAGCCACTCCAGCGGCCGCACCAGGCCGGACTCGGCGGAAAAGGCGGCGTCGCCGTCTTCGTGCAGGATGTTGATCACCGGCGCGCCCAGTCTCTCGGCGCCGGCGATCAATTGCTGCAGCTTGTCCTGAAAGGCCGGAATCTCGTCTTCCTTCCAATACGGACGGTGGCGGAACGACTCTTGCGCGTCAATCACCAGCAAGGCGGTTTTCTTCATGGCGGTTTCTCCCTCGCGTCCGGGCCGGACGCTGTTGAACACAGCCCGAATGCTACGGACTCTCCCGCCTTTATTTAACGCTGATTACGGACAAGCCGCTGTCAAAAACGGACATCGTGCCCACCGCTCGCGGCGCCGCCGGCGCGGCCGCGACCTCGGCCGCCCGCGCCGGGCCCTGCGGCTGGAATTCGTCGTACAACAGCCACAGCGCGGTGGCCGCCATCAACACGCCCATGCTCAGATTGAAACCCAGCAAGGCGCGCGGGCTGGCCAGCCAGGCGCGCAAGCGCTCGCCGGCCCAGGCCCAGACGCCGATGCAGGGCAGGTTGACCACGGCGAACACCGCCGCCAGCATGGCGGCGCCCAGCCAGCGCTGCCCGTCCGCCGCCGGCATGAACAGGATGGCGGCGTTGATAACCATCACCCAGGCCTTGGGATTCAGCCATTGAAACAGCGCCGCGCCGACAAAGCCCAGCGGGCGCGCCGCCGCGCCCGCCTCCGGCTGGCCGGCGCGGGCGATCTTCCAGGACAGCCACAATAGATAAGCGCAGCCCAGCAGGGCCAGCGGCAGCCGCGCGGCCTGGATGCCGTCCAGCAGCAGCGACAGCAGGCTGCCCACCAGGAACACCTGGAAAGCGCAGCCCAGGCTGATGCCCAGCATGTGCGGGATGGTGCGGCGAAAGCCGAAATTGACGCCGGACGCGGTCAGCATCAGGTTATTGGGGCCGGGGGTGATGGACATCACCGCCACGTAGGACAGTAGGGCGAATTCGGGCATGACGGGCTTCACTTTCTTGCTCCGCGCCGGCCGGCGGCGCGGTATGACGATGCATGGGGCCGACGCGGCCCCGCTTTCCCAATCCATGCTACGCAGCGCCTCGCCGCGCCGACAGCCGCAGCTGTCACCTTTCGCGGTGGTGACAGCGCGGCGTTTCCTCAAACTGTCACCATCGCCTATCATGGGCACTGTGTCTGTCTACCACCGCCCAAGCGCGGCAAGCTGTGCTCATGGAACCCATTGTCGCCCCCCAAGCCCCCACGCTGTATCAGCAACTGGCCGACGATCTGTCGCTGGCCATCAAGCGCGGCACACTGCCGCCCGGCGCCAAATTGCCGTCGGTGCGGCGCACCTCGCAAAGCCGCCAGCTCAGCCTGAACACCGTGGTGGCCGCTTACCGGGTGCTGGAAGACCGCGGCCTGATCGAGGCCCGGCCGCAATCCGGCTACTACGTGCGGGCGCGGCTGCCGTCGCCGGCGCGGCCGGCGGCCACCCTCAGCAGCCCGGCGGCGCCCACCCGCCCGCAGGTGCTGGGCCTGATCGACACCGTGCTGGAAGCGCAGCAGAACGAGGACTACATCGACCTGGCGCTGGCCTGTCCGCACGGCGGCGACTTCTACCCCGGCGGCAAGCTGGGCCGGCTGATGGGACAGATACTGCGCCGCCAGCCCGGCATGATCAGCCGCTACGCGCTGCCGCCGGGCTCCTTGCGGCTGCGCACCCAGATCGCGCGCCGCGGCCTGGAACTGGGCATGACCCTGCAAGCTCAGGACATCGTGCTCACCCACGGTTGCATGGAAGCGCTGCAATTGGCGCTGCGCGCGGTGACCCGGCCCGGCGACACCGTGGGCCTGGAATCGCCCACCTATTTCAACCTGCTGCCCTTGATCGCCAGCCTGGGCCTGAAAACGGTGGAGATCCCCACCGACCCGCAAACCGGCCTGTCCATCGACGCGGTGGAGCTCTTGCTGGCGGAAAAGCGCATCAACGCGCTGGTGGCGATGCCCAATGTGCACAATCCGCTGGGCGCGACCATGCCGCTGGAGGCCAAGAAACGGCTGGCGCGGCTGATCACCCGTCACCAAGTGCCGTTGATCGAGGACGCGCTGTACGCCGAGCTGCAGTTCGGCGACACCCTGTCGCCTGCGGTCAAGGCCTTCGACGACGAAGGCTGGGTCATCGTCTGCTCCAGCTACACCAAGACCCTGGCGCCCGATTTCCGCATCGGCTGGATGGAGGGCGGACGCTTCGGCCACGCGCTGCGCCAGCTCAAATTCGCCTCCTCCGTGGCGGAGCCGGCGGTGCTGGCGGAAACCCTGGGCGCCTTTCTGGAGTCCGGCGGCTACGACCATCATCTGCGCGCGCTGAAGCGGCGCTACGCCGCCCACGTGGAAAAAGTCCGCGGCATGATCGCGCGCCACTTCCCGGCCGGCACCCACGCCACCGCGCCTTCCGGCGGTTTCCTGATCTGGGTGGAACTGCCCGAGGACATCGACGCGGTGGCGCTGTTCCACGCCGCCATCGCGGAAAAGATCAGCATCATGCCCGGCCCGCTGTACTCCCCCAGCGGCCGCTATCCCAACGCGCTGCGGCTGTCCTGCTGCTATCCGCTGGATGACCGCTATCTGGCGGCGCTGGCGCGCGTCGGCGAACTGGCCGGCCTGCTCCGGCGTTCATAAACCCCCGCCGGCAACGCCCGCCGGCGGCGGATCCCGCGCAAGCCCGCGCCCCGCCGCGCGCGAAGACATGTTCAAGACGCGCCGGCGTTTTTATGAACCACTCATATAGCTATTAAGTGGTTGGCCTTTTTGAAATCCATGCCTAACAATGAAGCAAGACCTGACCGCGTCCGCAGCGGGCGCGAGCGCAGAAAGAGACTTCATGCCGACGATCAAGAAACCAGCCGCCGCCGATAGCGGGCCCGCCGCCGGCAAACACCAACGCCGTCTGCGCGACTTGCTGAACCGCTACGACGCCGCCTTCGCCGCCGGCGCGTCGCTGGACAGCCTGTTGCGCCAGCTGGAGCAAGTGCGCGATTACGCGCTGCGCCACGCCATAGGCGAAGCGCAGATGCTGTCCGCGCTGGCCGCCCAGCCCGCGCTGCCGCAGGACAGCGCCGCCGGACGACAGGCGCGGCAGATGCTCACCGACATGACCCACAGCCTGGGGCGGCAGCTGCTGCAACCGGCGCTGAGCGCCGCCGCCAAACCCCAGCCGCCGCCGGCCCAGGCCATGCTGGAGCAATTGGACGACGGCGTGCTGCTGCTGGAGCCCAGCGGCCAGCAAGTGCTGTACGCCAACGCCGCGCTGATGGAATTGCTGGGCCTCGCCGAGCCGCCCGCCTATCCCCTCGCGCTCTCGGCGCTGGCGCCCGACAGCGGGCTGGCCGAAGCGCTGCGGCCGCTGCTGGCCCTGCCCAAGGACAAACCCAGCCAGATCGCCGCCACCCCGCTGCGCCGGCCGGACGGCGACGCCGGCCATGCCGACATCCGCGCGCGGCCGCTGCGGGCCGAAGGCCAGGACTGCCTGCTGCTGACCTTCCACGACGCCACCGACCGGCTCACCTCCGAGCAACTGCTGACCCGCCATCTGGACATCCTCGCGCAACTGGCCGGCCTGTCCGCCGAACTGGCCAGCCAACCGGCCGAACCGCTGTGGGCGCGCATGAGCGGCCTGCTGGAGCGCGTGGGACGATTCCTGGGCGCCGACCGCTGCCTGCTGGCCCTGCTCGACGCCGAAGGCAAGCAAGTGCGCATCGCCCGAGAATGGCGAAACGAGGCGCGGGCGGCCGGACCGCCGGCCGAGGCCCCGGCCATCCCCCGCTCCAAACTCTGCTGGCTGGAACAACAGCTGGGCCAGCAACGCACCTTGCAACTGAACGACAGCGCCGACGCGCCGGAAGCCGCCGCCGCGCTGCGCCAATTGCTGGGCGACAACGGCCAGAGCGCGCTGCTGGCCACGCTGCGGCCTCGCCAATGCTGGCGCGGCGTGCTGGCGGTCAGCGCGCCGACGCCGCATAGCTGGCTGTGGATAGAGCAACACATGCTGCAATCGGTGGCGGACATGCTGTCCAATTTCCTGGAGCGCAGCCAATACCACAGCGACGCTCAACGCCGTCAGAGCGAGGCGCTGGCCCAGGCGCGGATAGGCCATTGGGAATGGCGGCGCGGCGACGCCGTCCCGCATTGGTCGGAAGAGCTGTACCAATTGTGGCGGCTGGACCCGGCCCGGCCCCCTCCGCCGCTGGCGCGCTTGCCCGCCTTGCTGCCGCCCGCCGACTGGCCGCCGCTGCGCCGCTGCCTGCGCCAAGTGCTGCGCCGGCGCGAAACCGCGCAGCTTGACCACCGCATCCTGCTGCCGGACGGCGGCGACCGCCACGTGCGCCATCACATCTCGCTGGAACAGGACGGCCGCGGCCGCGTCGTCCGCCTGAGCGGCACCTTGCAGGACATCAGCGAATTCAAGCGCCGCGAACAGACCCTGCAGCAGGCCGCCGCCGTTTACGAACACACTTTGGAAGGGGTGATGATCGCCGACGCCGATCTGCGCATCCTCGACGTCAACCCGGCCTTCAGCGCGCTCACCGGCTACGCCCGCGCCGACCTCTTGGGCCAGAGCCCGCGCCTATTGCATTCCGGGCGCCACGACGCCGGCTTCTACCGCCGGCTGTGGCAGACCGTGGCGGAACACGGCCGCTGGCAAGGCGAAATCTGGAACCGGCACAAGGACGGCAGCGTGGCGCCGGCCTGGCTCACCGTCACCGCGGTGCGCGACGCCGACGGCGCGGTGCGCAACTACGTCGGCGTGTTCTCCGACATCGCCCAGATCAAGAAATCCGCCGCCGAAATGGCGCAGCTGGCGCATTACGACTCGCTGACCACCCTGCCCAACCGGCTGCTGTTCCTGTCGCGGCTGGAACACGCGATCCAGACCGCCAAACGCGAACGCCGCCGCGTGGCGGTCTTGTTCATCGATCTGGACAACTTCAAGCAGATCAACGACACCCGCGGCCACGGCGCCGGCGACCGCCTCTTGGTGGAAGTGGCCGCCCGGCTCAAGGACTGCCTGCGCGCCAACGACACCGTGGCCCGCATCGGCGGCGACGAATTCCTGATCCTGCTGGAGAACCAGAAAGCCGACAATCCGGTGATCGACATCGCCAACAAGATCGTCAAAGCCTGCGCCCGGCCGTTCCGCCTGGAAGAACAGGAGGTGGAAGTGGGCTGCAGCGTGGGCATCAGCATCTACCCGCGCGACGGCCAGGACGCGGAAACGCTGATGCGCAACGCCGACGCCGCCATGTACCAGGCCAAGAACGACGGCAAGGGCGCCTTCCGCTTTTACACCGAGGAGCTGACCCAGCGCGCGCGGCTGCGGGTGGAACAGGAACGCGAGCTGCGCCTGGCGCTGGAGCGGCGCGAGCTATTCCTGGTGTTCCAGCCCAAATATCATCTGCAAAGCGGCGCCCTGATCGGCGCCGAGGCCTTGCTGCGCTGGCAGCACCCGAGCCGGGGCCTGATCGGGCCGGACACCTTCATTCCGCTGGCCGAGGAAACCGGCCTGATCATCCCGATCGGCAGCTGGCTGATCCGCCACGCCTGCGGCATTCTGCGCCGCTGGAAGGACGCCGGCCTGTCGCCGGGCGTGCTCAGCCTCAATATCGCCGGCGCGCAAATCCAGCGCGCTCCCATTCTGCAAACCCTGAAGCAGGCGCTGCGCGACTGCCGGGTTCCGCCGCAGCAGATCGAACTGGAAATCACCGAGCGCTTCGTAATGAGCAATCCGGACGCGCATCTGTCGGTGCTGCGAGAGCTGCGCCAACTGGGCGTCGGCCTGTCCATCGACGATTTCGGCACCGGCTATTCCTCGCTCAGCTATCTGCGCCAATTGCCGGTGCAAACGCTGAAAATCGACCAATCGCTGGTGCGCGGCCTGCCGGACCGCGAGCACGAAACCAGCATCAGCCTGGCCATCATCTCGCTGGCCAAAACCCTGCACCTGGGCCTGGTGGCCGAAGGCGTGGAAAACGAAGCCCAGCGCCGCTTCCTGCTGGACGCCGGTTGCGAGCACGGCCAAGGTTTTCTCTATGCCCGGCCGATGCCGGAAAACGAATTCGCCGAACTGGTCAAGAAAGGCGGCGCGGCCCCGCTCCGCCTCTAAACTAAATGAACCGGTTTACGATCCGCCGCGCTTAGACGGGATAGCGGGACAAGGGCGCTGAAACCCGCTTGCCAATGCGATTTTCAACACAACGGCGACGGCGGCGGATAAATCCATCTCCCTGATTTTTTTGTGAAAACCGCCTCATCGCCGCGTCTGATTCGGCCATTGCCGGATAAATTCTTGTATTTTTCTGACAAATCAGTGCGTTAGATATATAATACCGTTCGCCTCAGATTTTCTGATCGTTCCGGCAGCTGCCTGTCGGACGCTCCGCCTTGCCTGAGGGCTGCCTGTGAAGCCAGCCCCTCCCTAGCTTGGTTACCGAATAGACGCGCCAATAGCACCCGCTCGCGGCAGTCCATGTGACTGCCGCTGTGGCTGTTGGCCTACCGTATTAGAAAGGAATCGTAATGTCCAAAGAAGACATGATCGAACTGGAAGGTGTTGTCATTGAAATGTTGCCCGAGTCCCGCTTCCGCGTGCGTCTGGACAACAACGTCGAAATCCTGGCCTATGGCTCGGGCAAGATGAAGATGCACCGTATTCGCGTTCTGGTAGGCGACCGCGTCACTGTAGAGATGTCGCCCTACGACTTGACCAAGGGCCGCATCAATTTCCGTCATCCGACGGCGCCGGCCGGCGGCGGCACGCCTCGCCCCCATCACAACCGACGCCGTTGATCTGCCGGCATGACCCGCTATCGCGGTCATGCCCTGGAGCAACATTTGCGAGTCAATGAACTCAAACCCGGCGATTACATCGCCGAACAACACGATAGCGCCGCAATCACATTTACCGTGATTGCGGTCAATGCAGTAGGACGTCACTGTCACGTCACTTTTTCGTCGGAACTGGGCCTGGATTCCGCCAGCTACCCGCACGACGCCTGGATCAACGCCTCTCGTCCCTGAGACGGCCGCACGGTCCGATTGACGCTCAACGCCGCACTCGTCCGGGATCTCACCCCGGCGCCCGCCGCGGCCGCTTCCGCCTTCTTCGCCCCTTCCGGCTTAGCCGCGCGCCGGCCGCATGGCCGCGTCAATCCCATTCTCCTTCAAAAAGTCGTTTGACATATCAAAAATTGGTTCCATAGTGGTATCTATGCCGTGCGTCGCGCGCGGCAGAAAACCATCTAGGGCAACCTCGAAAACCGCCGCGATCCGTTCAAGAGCAAGACGCGTCCTCTGACATCAGAACGCAAGCCCCGAGACTGCGCGCAAGGCAAAGCCAGAAGCCTGTGACTGAGCGAGGCCATCGGACCGCGCAGCGGGTGTGTCGAGGCCCCCATAAACGGCTGCGATGATTTCGCGCGGCGTCCCCCGCGCCGGCAGCCCGACAACAGGAGCCAACATGCGCAAACCCTTCACCGCCCTGCTGCTGAGCCTGGCCTGCCAGTCCGTTTTGGCCGCGCCCTGGAACGCCGGCGCCGTCTATCAGGCCGGACAGCAAGTCCAATGGCAAGGCCAGGATTGGCAGGCCAAATGGCGCACCCGCGCCGAAACGCCGGCCGCCAACCCCAGAGGCAGCTGGGCGCAGGCGGCGGCCCAGGCCACGGCTTTGGCCGAACCGGGCCAGCCTCAGCCGCCCACGCTGCAGCAAGCGCTGCAATACGAGGCCGCCCTGACCGACACCCCCTTCTTCCGCAACGTCAAAGCCTCGATCCGCACCCTGCCCAACGCCCAGGTGGAACAAGTGACCCCCGGCCGCGCCGCCAACCCGCTGAACGTGCGCCGGGTGGAGCGCCTGCTGCCTGCCACCAAGTGGGAGTATTACTTCTCCCGCCGCGACGCCAGCTACAGCTACCAGCGCTTCTTGCAGGCCATCGCCAAGTTCCCCGCCATCTGCGACGACTACGGCGACGGCCGCGACGGCGACGCCATCTGCCGCCACAGCCTGGCCACCATGTTCGCCCACTTCGCTCAGGAAACCGGCGACCACAACCGCAGCGACACGGTGCCGGAATGGCGGCAAGGCCTGAAATACCTGCGCGAAATGGGCTGCGCCGAAACCGGCCCCGGCTGCGGCTACAACACCGAATGCGCCGATCCGGTGTTCAACAAGGTGTGGACCTGCGGCAAAAACGCCGACGGCAGCTGGAAAAAGTACTTCGGCCGCGGCGCCAAGCAGCTGTCCTACAACTACAACTACGGCCCCTTCTCCCAAGCCATGCACGACGGCGACCAATCCGTGCTGCTGAAGAACCCGGACCTGGTGGCCTCCACTTGGCTCAACCTGAGCTCGGCCACCTTCTTCTTCGTCTTCCCGCAGCCGCCCAAGCCGTCGATGCTGCATGTGCTGGACGGCACTTGGATGCCCAACGCCGCGGACAAGGCCGCCGGCGCCGGCAACAACTTCGCCACCACCATCCAGATCATCAACGCCGAGTGCGGCGGCGGCACCGAGCGCCAGGCGGCGCAGAACCGCATCGATTACTACCGCCAGTTCGCCAAGGACCTGGGCTGGGACTACGGCAACGAGCAGCTGTCCTGCGCCAATATGCAGCGCTTCAGCGCCGCCAGCTCCGCCGCCTACAACATCTATTGGGAAAAGGACTGGAAATGGGGCAATGACTACAAATGCCAGCTGGTGAACTACCAGACCCCGTACAGCGCGCTGCAAGCCGGCAACTACCAGCGCTGCGTCGAGGACAACTGGAACGTCAAACTCAAATGAAATCGGCCGGCTCCGCTCGCGCGGGGCCGGCCTCGCCAACGACTGTTGTTCACCCGTGTTTCACCTCCTGTCCATTGGCCTTGTCTCCGCTCCACGATAAGAGCGGCTAACAAACCCCTGATGCTGCGTTGCGCCGACTTGTCGTACTCAAGTACTGCCTGCGTCGGCACGCCTTGCCTCAGCCGTAAAACTGATTTTTGTTAGCCACTCTAAGACATCGCGGCTAAACGCCGCGTCAATCCGGCCGCATCCTCGCTAAAAATCGCGTCAAGAATTCCCTTGGGCACGGCGCTTGCTTCAGCCAAGCCGTCCCTTCTCCCCGGTGCCGCAATGTCTACGCCTCCGCCGCTGCGCCTGCTGCTGGTCAACGACCACGCCAAAACCATCGCCTCGCTGCGCCAGGCGCTGGCGCGCGCCGGCTACGCCGTCGTCGCCGAAGTGGACGGCGCCGCCGCGCTGCTGCAGGCGGTGGAGCGGCTGCGGCCGGACGTGGTGATCGTGGACACCGAATCCCCGTCGCGCGACACCCTGGAACAACTGGCGCTGCTGGGCGAGATCGCGCCGCACCCGGTGGTGATGTTCGCCGACCAGGGCGACCTGCCCACCATAGAAGCCGCGGTCCACGCCGGCGTGGCGGCCTATGTGGTGGACCAGGCCGACGCGGCGCGGCTGGCGCCCATCATCGACCTGGCCCGCGCCCGCTTCGCCGAGGACGCCCGGCTGCGACAGCGGCTGGCGGTGGCGGAACAGCAACTGGCCGAACGCAAGCTGATCGAGCGCGCCAAGGGCATTCTGATGGACAAGCGCCGGCTCAGCGAAAACGACGCCTACCAAGCGCTGCGCCGGCAGGCGATGCGCGAGGGCCTGCGCGTCGCCGATCTCGCCCGACAACTGATCCAGGCCGCCGAACTGCTAGGCTGAGCCGCGAGGAAATCCCATGACCGTCCCCCACCGCCTGCGCCTGGGCTATCTGCCGCTGACCGACAGCGCGCCGCTGATCGTCGCGCGCCAGCTCGGCCTGGACCGCCGCCACGGCCTGGAACTGGAATTGCTGCGCCAGCCTTCGTGGAGCGCGGTGCGCGACAAGCTGCTGGACGGCCGCCTGCACGCCGCCGCGGCGCTGTACGGTCTGGCCTACGGCATGCAGCTGGGCCTCGCCGGCCCGCAAGCGGACATGGCGCTGCTGATGACGCTGAACCAGAACGGCCAGGCCATCACCCTCAGCCACCCGTTGGCCGACGCTCTGGCCGCGGCGCCGCAGCAGGCCTTGCCGCGCCGCGTCCGCCAAGGCGGCGCGCCGCTGACGCTGGCCCACACCTTTCCCGCCGGCACCCACGCGTTGTGGCTCAATTACTGGCTGGCGGCGCAAGGCCTGGACCCGCTGCGCGACGCGCGCCTGGTGGTGATTCCGCCGCCGCAGATGGGCGCGGCGCTGGAAGCCGGCCAGCTGGACGGTTTTTGCGCCGGCGAGCCCTGGCACCAGCAGGCGGCGGCGCGCCAGGCCGGCCGCATCGCCGTCGCCAGCGGCGAGATCTGGCCCGGCCACCCGGAAAAAGCCCTGCTCTGCCGCCGTGGTTTCGCGCAAGAAGAACCGGCCGCCGCCGCCGCGCTGATCATGGCGCTGCTGGAAGCCTGCCGCTGGCTGGAGCACGGCGAAAACCGCCGCCAGGCGGCGCGCTGGCTGGCGCGGCCGGAGCATATCGCCCTGCCGGAAACGCTGATCGCCGCCACCCTGCCCTCGGCCGCCGCCGGCGCGTCGGCGCTGCGCTTCTTCGACCAGGGCCGGGTCAACTATCCCTATCCGTCCGACGGCGTCTGGTTCATCGACCAGTTCCGGCGCTGGGGCTGGCTGCGCGGCGACGAGGACGCGCAGGCCGTGGCCGCCGCGGTGAGCCAGAGCCGGCTTTACCGGCAGGCGGCGGACGCGCTGGGCCTGCCCGCGCCGGCCCGGCCGCAGCGCCGCAGCCGGCTGTGCGACGGCGTGGAGTGGGACGGGCGGCCGCGCTACCCGGCGACGGAGCGTCTGCTTGATTAAGCCCCGCATGTTGCAACGCACAAACTCAGTGCGCGGCCGGCTATTTTCGCACCAGCGCGGTGCGGCTTCCCGCCGCGAATCCACGCGAAACCCGGATTTCCGGCTCGCGGAGGCTGGCACGGCGTTTGCATAAGTCAAGCCGGGCCTGGCACAAAGACGTGCCCCGCCCACCCCAAATGCTTGTCCGGCCAATGGCGGCCGGGACGGCAACGGACAACGGCGTCCGCTCCTGCTATCACCGAGGAGCGAACGCCGTTTTTATTTTGGCCGGCCCCCGGCCGCTCGCGGCACAGGAGTTTCGCATGGACCATTCTTTCTGGCACACCGGGCACAAGCCCACCTTGCTGTCCGCCTTTCTCTACTTCGACCTCAGCTTCATGGTCTGGTATCTGCTGGGCCCGCTGCAGGTGCCCATCGCCGCCGCGCTGGACCTGGACACCCAAGAACGCGCGCTGATGGTGGCCACTCCCATCCTGGCCGGCGCGCTGCTGCGGCTGGCCGTCGGCATGCTGGCGGACCGCATCGGCGCCAAGCGCACCGGGCTGATCGCCCAGATCGTCGTCATCGCCGCCTTGCTCGCCGCCTGGCGCGTCGGCCTCTCCAGCCTGGGCGGCGCGCTGCTGCTGGGCCTGTTCCTCGGCGTGGCCGGCGCCTCCTTCGCCGTGGCGCTGCCGCTAGCCTCGCGCTGGTATCCGCCGGCGCATCAGGGCACGGCGCTGGGCATCGCCGGCGCCGGCAACTCCGGCACCGTGCTGGCGGCGCTGTTCGCGCCGGCGCTGGCGCTGCAGTTCGGCTGGCAGAACGTGTTCGGCCTCGCCTGTCTGCCGCTGCTGCTGGCGCTGCTGCTGTTCGCCCGGCTGGCCAAGGACGCGCCGGGCGCGCCGCCGCCCAAGCGCTGGGCCGATTATCTGGCGGTGCTGGCTCAGCGCGACGCCTGGTGGCTGATGCTGTTCTACGCCATCACCTTCGGCGGTTTCGCCGGCTTCGCCAGCGCGCTGCCCGGCTATTTCCACGACCAGTTCGGCTTCGACGCCAAGACCGCCGGGCTCTATACCGCCGCCTGCGTGTTCGCCGGCTCGATGATGCGGCCGCTGGGCGGCGTGCTGGCGGACCGCGTCGGCGGCACCCGCTCGCTGCTGGCCGTCTACCTGGCGGTGGCGGCGCTGCTGTTCGCCGCCGGACTGGAAGCGGGCGGCGCCGGCGGCGCGCTGCTGCTGTTCGTGCTGGCCATGCTCTGCCTCGGCGCCGGCAACGGCGCGGTGTTCCAGCTGGTGCCGCAGCGCTTCGGCGGCGAGATCGGCGCGGTCACCGGCCTGATCGGCATGGCCGGCGGCGTCGGCGGCTTCCTGCTGGCGGCCGGCCTGGGCGTGATCAAGCAGGCCAGCGGCGGCTACGCCATCGGACTGTGGCTGTACGCCGCGCTGGCCTTGGCCGGCTGGGCCGGCCTGGCCGGGCTGCGCCAGCGCTGGCGCGCCGGCTGGTCTCTCGCCAGCGCCCGGCTCTGAACCCGCGAGGACATCCATCATGACCAAACCCAAACTCGTGGTGGTCGGCAACGGCATGGCCGGCATCCGCACCGTGGAAGAGCTGCTGACGCTGGCGCCGGACCTGTACGACATCACCGTGTTCGGCGCCGAGCCGCACCCCAATTACAACCGCATCCAGCTGTCGCCGGTGCTGGCCGGCGAACAGACCTTCGACGACATCGTGCTCAATCCGCGCGCCTGGTACGCCGAACGCGGCATCAGCCTTTACACCGGCAAGACCGTGGTGGAACTGGACCGCGCGCGCCGCCTGGTGCGCGCCGACGACGGCAGCGTCGCCTCTTACGACAGGCTGCTGCTCGCCACCGGCTCGCTGCCGGTGATGCTGCCGCTGCCGGGCCGCGATCTCGCCGGCGTCATCGGCTACCGCGACATCCGCGACACCGAAGCCATGCTGGCGGCCAGCGCCGGCGGCGGCCGGGCGGTGGTGATAGGCGGCGGCCTGCTCGGCCTGGAAGCCGCCTACGGCCTGAAGCAGCGCGGCATGGACGTCACCGTGGTCCACCTGGCGGACTGGCTGCTGGAAAGACAACTGGACCCCGCTGCCGCCCAGTTGCTGCAGGCCTCGCTGGAAGCGCGCGGCCTGCGCTTCCTGCTGGGCCGCCAGACCGCCGCGCTGCTGGACGACGGCCATGGCGCGGTGGCGGCGGCGCGGCTCGCCGACGGCGAAACCCTGGAGGCCAAGCTGGTGGTGATGGCGGTGGGCATACGCCCCAATATCGCGCTGGCCGCCGGCGCCGGCCTGCACTGCGAGCGCGGCGTGGTGGTCAGCGACGCGCTGCAGACCTTCGACCCGCGCATCTACGCGGTGGGCGAATGCGTCAGCCACCGCGGCGTCTGCTACGGACTGGTGGCGCCGCTGTTCGAACAGGCCAAGGTCTGCGCCAACCATCTGGCCCAACTGGGCAGCAGCCGCTACCAGGGCTCGGTGATGGCCACCAAGCTCAAGGTCACCGGCATCGATCTGTTCTCCGCCGGCGACTTCATCGGCGGCGGCGATTGCGAAGAGATCGTGCTGTCCGACCCGGCCGGCGGCCTGTACAAGAAACTGGTGCTGCGCGAGGACAAGCTGATCGGCGTCTGCCTGTACGGCGACACCGCCGACGGCGCCTGGTACTTCAAGCTGCTGCGCGAACAGCGCGCGATAGGCGATCTGCGCGAGCGGCTGATCTTCGGCGAAACCGCCATCGGCGACGTCGGCGTCCAAGGCCAGAGCCGCGCCGCCGGCATGCGGGACGGCGACGAAGTCTGCGGCTGCAACGGCGTCAGCAAGGGCGCCATCGTCAAAGCGATCAAGGAAAACGGCCTGTTCACCCTGGACGAGGTCAAGCAATGCACCAAGGCCGGCAGCTCCTGCGGCTCCTGCAGCGGCCTGGTGGAACAGATCCTGATGAACACCGTGGGCTCCAGCTTCCAGGAAGCGCCCAAGACCAAGGCCGTCTGCGGCTGCACCGATCACAGCCACGCCGAGGTGCGCAAGGCCATCCGCGACCACCGCCTGCTGGACCACGCCGCGGTCTACCACTTCCTGGAATGGCGCACCCCCAACGGCTGCGCCAGCTGCCGCCCGGCGATCAACTACTACCTGCTGTCCACCTGGCCGCGCGAGGCGGTGGACGATCCGCAAAGCCGCTTCGTCAACGAGCGGGTGCACGCCAATATCCAGAAGGACGGCACCTTCTCGGTGATCCCGCAGATGAAGGGCGGCGTCACCAACGCCGCCGAGCTGCGCCGCATCGCCGACGTGGCCGACAAATACCGGGTGCCCATGCTCAAGGTCACCGGCGGCCAGCGCATCGACCTGCTGGGCATCCGCAAGGAAGACCTGATCGATGTCTGGAGAGACCTGGGCATGCAATCCGGCCACGCCTACGGCAAATCCATCCGCACCGTGAAAACCTGCGTCGGCAGCGAATTCTGCCGCTTCGGCACCCAGAACAGCACCCAGATGGGCATAGACCTGGAAACCATGCTGGCCAATATGTGGGCGCCGCACAAGGTCAAGCTGGCGGTGTCCGGCTGCCCGCGCAACTGCGCCGAAGCCGGCATCAAGGACGTGGGCGTGATCGCGGTGGACTCCGGCTGGGAGCTGTACGTGGGCGGCAACGGCGGCATCAAGACCGAGGTGGCGCAATTCCTGTGCAAGGTGAAGACCGCCGAGGAAGTGAAGGAATACAGCGGCGCCTTCCTGCAGCTCTACCGCGAGGAAGGCTATTACCTGGACCGCACCGTCCGCTACATCGCCCGCGTCGGCCTGGATTACGTCAAAGCGCGGGTGGTGGACGACGCCGCCAACCGCCAGGCCTTGTACCAGCGGCTGCTGTTCGCGCTGGAAGGCTTGCCCGACCCCTGGGCCGCCCGCATCGCCGGCGCGCAGCGCCAGGAATACATCCCCTTGAAAGTCATCGCCTGAGGCCGCCATGGAACCCACCCCGCCCCCCTCCTCCCGCTGGCTGCGCATCTGCGCGCTGGACGACATCCCGCTGCTGGGCAGCCGCGTGCTGGCGCGCGACGACGGCGACATCGCCCTGTTCCGGCCGCAGCCGCAGCAAGTGTTCGCGCTCTTGGACCGCTGCCCGCACAAGGGCGGCCCGCTGAGCCAGGGCCTGGTGCACGGCGCGGCGGTCACCTGCCCGCTGCACGGCTGGACCCTCAATCTGGACGACGGCGAAGCCCAGGCGCCTGACCGCGGCTGCGCGCGACGCTTCCCGGTCAGCCTGCGGGACGGCGACGTCTACCTGCAACTGTGAACCCGGGGACCGCGCCATGACCACCACCCCCTCCACCTGCTGTTACTGCGGCGTCGGCTGCGGCGTGCTGATCCACAGCGACGGCGCGCGCGTCACCGGCGTGGAAGGCGATCCGGCCCACCCGGCCAACCACGGCCGGCTGTGCACCAAGGGCCTGGCGCTGGCGGACAGCTGCGCCAGCCTGTCCGGCCGCGCGCTGCACCCCGAACTGCGGCTGACCCGCGACGCCGCGCGCCGGCGCGTGGACTGGGACAGCGCGCTGGACACCGTGGCCGAGCGGCTGGCCGGCGTCATCCGCCGCCACGGGCCGGACGCGGTGGCGGTCTACGCCTCCGGCCAGCTGCTGACCGAGGACTACTATCTGTTCAACAAGCTGACCAAGGGCCTGATCGGCAGCAACAATATCGACACCAACTCCCGGCTGTGCATGTCCAGCGCCGTCAGCGGCTACAAGCTGGCGCTGGGCGCCGACGGCCCGCCCACCTGCTACCAGGACCTGGACCTGGCCGATTGCGTGCTGCTGGCCGGCAGCAATACGGCCTACGCCCACCCGGTGCTGTTCCGCCGGCTGGAGGCGGCCAAGGCGGCGCGGCCGGACCGCAAATGGATCGTGGTGGACCCGCGCCGCACCGACACCGCGGCGCTGGCGGACCTGCATCTGCAGATCCAGCCCGGCAGCGACGTGGCGCTGTTCAACGGCATGCTGCACCACCTGATCTGGGAAGGGCTGATAGACGAGAGCTACATCGCCGCCCACACCGAGGGCTTCGACGCGCTCAAGCGCCTGCTGCGCGACTATTCGCCGCGCCAGGCCGCCGGCCTGTGCGGCATCGCCGAAGCCGATCTGACCACCGCCGCCGAATGGTTCGGCCGCAGCCCGGCCAGCCTGTCGCTGTACTGCATGGGCTTGAACCAGTCCAGCCACGGCACCGCCAAAAACCTGGCGCTGATCAATCTGCACCTGGCCGCCGGCCAGATCGGCCGCCCCGGCGCCGGCCCCTTCTCGCTAACCGGCCAGCCCAACGCCATGGGCGGCCGCGAAGTGGGCGGCATGGCCACCATGCTGGCCGCCCACCGCGATATCGCCAACCCGCAACACCGCGCCGAAGTGGCCGCCCACTGGGGCGTGCCGCCGGAGCGGCTCTCCGACCGCCCCGGCCTGCCGGCCATCGCGCTGTTCGACGCGCTCAAGGCCGGCCGGGTCAAGGCGGTGTGGATAGTCTGCACCAATCCCGCCCACTCCTTGCCGGACCTGGAGCAAGCGCGCCAGGCGCTGGCCCAGGCCGAATTCGTCATCGTCCAGGACGCCTACGCCGACACCGACACCGCCGCCTGCGCCGACGCGCTGCTGCCCGCCGCCAGCTGGGGCGAAAAAGAAGGCACGGTCACCAACTCCGAACGCCGCATCAGCCGGGTGCGCGCCGCCGTGCCGCCGCCGGGCGAGGCGCGCGCCGACGGCTGGATCGCCGCCGAAGTGGGCCGCCGGCTGGAACGGCTGCTCTACCCGGACGCGCCCAGCCTGTTCGAACACAGCGAACCGGCGGCGGTGTTCGCCGAACACGCGGCGCTGACCGCCGGCCGCGATCTGGACCTCAGCGGCCTCAGCCACGCGCGGCTGGAGCGGGACGGCCCGCAGCAATGGCCGTTCCCGGCCGGCGCGGCCGCCGGCCAGGCTCGGCGTTACGAGGACGGCCGCTTTGCCACCGCCAACGGCCTCGCGCTGTTCCACGCCACGCCCTACCGGCCGCCGGCGGACGCGGTCAACGCCCATTACCCCTTCCGCCTGCTCACCGGCCGGCTGCGCGACCAATGGCACGGCATGAGCCGCAGCGGCCGGGTGGCGCGGCTGTTCTCCCACGCGCCGGAACCGACGCTGGACATGCACCCGGCCGACGCCGCCCACCGCGGCCTCCAGGCCGGCGAACTGGTCAGGGTGGAAAGCCGGCGCGGCGGTCTGGTGCTGCCGCTGGCGCTTTGCGAGGAACTGCCGGGCGGCAGCGTGTTCGCCGCCATGCACTGGAGCGGCCAGCATCTGGACAGCGGCGGCGTCAACCAGGCCTGCTCGCCGGCGGTGGACCCGCAATCGTTCCAGCCCGAACTCAAGCACGCCGCGGTGCGGGTGGAACGCGCCGAACTGCCGTGGCGGGTGCGCGCCGCCAGCCGCCACCCGGACCTGCCGGCGCTGCGCGCGCGGCTGCAGCCCTTGCTGGCCGGCTGCGGCTACGCCGCGCTCAGCCTGCGCCCGCCGGACATCCTGGTGCTGAACGCCGCCCACGCCCAGCCGCGGCCGGACTGGCTGGCCGAGCTGACTTGGCTGCTGGACCTGGACGGCGGCCCGCAGCTGCAAACCTTCAGCGACGCGCGCCGCGGCCTGGAACAACGCATCGCCTGGCGCGACGACGCGCCCTGGGCCTACGTCTTCGCCGGCGGCCAGGACGACGGCGCGCGGCTGCTGGCCGCGATGCAAAGCGGCCGGCCCTGGCCCGGCAGCCGGCTCAGCGCGCTGGTTCCCGGCGCCGCGGCCGCGCCCGCCGCCGCGCGCATCGTCTGCAACTGCCTGCAAGTGGACGCCGAGCGCATCCAGGCGGCCATCGCCGACGGCGCGGATCTGGCCGGACTCAAGACGCGGCTGGGTTGCGGCGGCGTTTGCGGCTCCTGTCTGCCGGAGCTGAAACGCATGCTGGCGCGACAGGCGGAACGGGAATATTGAAACCCCGGCGCGGAACTCTATGCTAAGGGAGTCCGGCGCTGTTACCCTCTGCGCAGGCGATAGCGATGGATGCGTGGATTGGGCTTGAAACAGATAGGACTGCTGATCGCGGCGCTGGCCGCGCAGCCGGCGGCGGCGGCGACGCTGGACATGGTTTACGGCGCGGTGGCCTCGGACCCGTATATGAGCGGCGAAGGCGATCAAATGCCGCCCCACCCCGGCGCGGTGGTGGAAATGGCGCAGGCGGCGGCCAAGGGCTGCCGGATCGCGCTTAAGCTGTCGCGGCTGCCGGGCAAGCGCCTGCTCACCGAGATGCAGCACGATCAGCACGACGCCGCCTTCATGTTCTCCCACAACAAAGAACGCGAAGCCTATTTCGATTACCCGATGCAGGGCGAGGAACCCGACCCGCGCTACCGGCTGACCACGCTGGCCTACTCCTTGTACGCGCTGAAAAACGCGCCGCCGGCCTGGAACGGCAAGAACCTGCCGGCGCTGGGCGCCATCGGCGTCAACGCCGGCTGGTCCATCGCCGACGATCTGCGCGCCAAGGGCGCCCAGGTGGAGGCCGCCAAAGACACCGAGATGAACTTCCGCAAACTGCTGGCCCGCCACATCGCCGCCTACGCCACGCAGAACCACATCGGCGACCGCTATCTGGAAGACCACCCGCAAGCCGGCATCGTCCGCCTGCAGCCGCCGCTGTCGCGCAAGGACTACTATCTGGTGTTGGGCAAGCGCTGGCACCGGGACAATCCGGCCCTGGCGCGCTGCCTGTGGCAGCAGATAGGCAAACTGCGCGAAACCCTGCTGCCCGCGCTGCTGCGCCGCCCCTGGTACCAACAACCCTGAGAGGGCGTTTACCATCTCGCGAGCCAAGGCGAGACCAGGCCTTGCGGCGGAAGCAGCGGAGTATACAAGGGCCGTTCTCAACGCCGTATCGCCGACGCGCAGCAGATCGTCAACCGACTCTGAGCCGGGCCGGCGCTCAAACCGGCTCGCCGCCCAACTCCGCCGTCAGCTCCTCCACCTCCAGCAAATGGGCGCGGTCGTGCTGCAGCATGTCCTCGGCCAAATCCTCCAGACTCATCCGCCGCTCGCCGCCAAACAGGCATAGCCGCCCGCGCTGGGCCGCTTCGGCGCCGGCCAGCGCTGTCAGCAAATGCCGCCGTCCGGCCAGGAAATCGTCCAGGGCCGCTGAGCCGTCCTGCTCCAGATAAGCCAGTTCGCGCGACATTTCAGTGCCGTCTACCGACGGAATATCCGGCATGTCCTCGGTCAATACCCTTGCCACCCTTTGGCAGAAAATCCGGTCCAGATCGCGCAGATGGCAGGCATGCTCCACCGCGGCAAAATCGATGCCGTCCGGCCGCCGCCGCCAGTCCGCGGCCGGAATCACGCGCAGCGCCGCCGCCAACTGGGCCGGCATCGCCCGCAGCGCCTCCAGCCGCTGCTCCCAGTCCAACTGTTGCGGCCGAGGCGTCCACACCACCCCATAAGTGAAATAACCGCCCGGTACCCGGCCGCGCGGCCGCAACACCTCGTGATAATGGCGACGCATCACCTCCGCCACCATCGCGCCGCAAAACTGGCGCGCGCTGGCGTCCGCCTCCACTTCCGGAAACAGCTGGCGCACATCGTGGACGATGGCCGCAATCGCCGGCACTTCGGCGCGCGACAAGGCCGCGTATTCCACATAACGCTGCGGCGTGTCGATCAAAGCCTCCAACTGGCGGCCCAACGCCTGTTCGCGAAAGACATCAAAACGGGAGTGCATAAGGGCCTCTTATATAACGTATCAAAATGATACCTTAGTAAACGGCGCAACAAGCGTCAAGTCTGATTTTTGTCATAATTAATCAAACTTAAACAAGACAAATGATTGCAGATTCATGACGGCATTCGGATAATGCTAAACGTTTATTTAAAATCACCCGGCGACATGCAAGCGCAAGCCACGCTTGCCTGTGCCGGTCCGGCTTCAAGAGGAGAATGGAATGTGGTTCCGGAACAAGGACAAGGCCGCGCGCGAGCAGGCGGAGCGCTTGCAACTCAGCCAGGAGGCGGAGCGAATGCGCCAGGAGCTGCAACACACCCGCAGCCGCGCCGATGAAGCCGAACGCCAGCTGGCCGCCAGTCAGGCCAAAGTTCAGGAACTGAACGGACTGATCGCCAACCTCTCCGCCTTCGCCCAATCGATGACCGACACCCAGCAGTCGCTGGCCACCCTCTCCAGCGTGATGAGCCGGGAAAAAGACCGCGCCGTCGCCGCTCAGGGCATTTCGCTGCGCAGCCGCCAGTCCATAGACCAGATCGCCGCCGATCTGTCCAAACTGGCCGGCGCCTCGCAGGGCGCGGCGGAAAAAGTGGGGGAACTGGACGCCCGCGCCCAGGAGGTGGGCGGCATCGTGCAATTGATCCGCGACATCGCCGACCAGACCAATCTCTTGGCCCTGAACGCCGCCATCGAAGCGGCGCGCGCCGGCGAGCAAGGCCGCGGCTTCGCCGTGGTGGCCGACGAAGTGCGCAAGCTGGCCGAACGCACCGCCACCGCCACCGCCGACATCGCCAAGCTGGTGGAGCAGATCCGCGGCGACAGCGCCGGCAGCCGCAGCCAGATGGAGCAATTGGCGGAACAAGCCGCCGGTTTCAGCCAGGACGGCGAAGCCGCCGCCGGCACCATGAAACAATTGCTGGACATGTCCACCAGCATGGAGGGCAGCATCGCCGCCTCCGCGCTGCGCGGTTTCTGCGAACTGGCCAAGATGGACCACCTGATCTACAAATTCCGCGTCTACCAGGTGATGTTCGGCCTGTCGGACGAGGACATCGGCCACTTCGGCTCGCATCAGCACTGCCGCTTCGGCAAGTGGTATTACGAAGGCGAGGGCCGCGCCGGCTTCTCCCACCTGCCCGGCTTCCGCGAAATCGAAGCGCCGCACGCCAAGGTGCACACCGCGGCGCTGGACGCCTTGCGCGCCCACGCCGACGGCGACAGCCGGGCCGCGGTGGAACATGTCGCGATGATGGAAGCCGCCAGCCTGCAAGTGCTGGCCGGCCTCGAACACATGGCCGGCGCTGGCGAGACGGAAGCGCGCCATGGCTGAGGCCGTCTTCTCCATCCGCCCGCTGCAAGCCGACGATCACGCCGGCTGGCTGCCCTTATGGCGCGACTACAACGCCTTCTACGGCCGCGTCGGCGTCAGCGCCCTGCCCGAGGAGGTGGACCGGGAAACCTGGCGCCGCCTGCTCGCGCCGGAGGAACCGGTGCGCGGGCTGGCCGCGGTCGCCGACGGCGTGCTGCTGGGCATCGCCCACCTGCTCTACCACCGCAGCACCATCCAGATCCAGGACAGCGCCTATCTGCAGGATCTATACGTTGCGCCGGCGGCGCGGGGCGGCGGCGTCGCCCGCGCGCTGCTGCTAGCCGCCGCGGAACGGGCGCGCGACGACGGCGCCGCCATGCTCTACTGGCGCACCGCCGGCGACAACCTCGTCGCGCGCCGCCTGTACGACCAGGTGGCGGAGCTGGCGGACGCGGTGATCTACCGCCAAATCTTGTAAGCCGGCCGGATCAGCGCAGCACGTCCAGCAAGATATCCGCGATCAAACCGCTGGCCGCCACCAGCACCAGGTCCGCGCCCACCGCCCGCCACTCGTAACCGGGGTGGCGCGGCAGCTGGCTCAGCAAGGGCGCCGGCAAGACCTGCTTGGCGATGCCGGGCGGCAGCGGCTTGCCGCGCGCCAGGCGCTTGCGCATGCCCGGCGGCAAGGATTTATAGCCGGTCACCCCGGAATCCAGCGCCAGGCGCCGCGCGGCGGCGACGCTGATGCCCGCCGCCACCAAATCCCGGTCCGACCGCTCCGGCGACGCCTCCCTGTCCTTGTCTTTATCCTTGTGCTTGCCCTGCCCCTGGCCATGACCCTGGCCCTTGCCTTCCGGCGGATTGGCCAGCGCCGGCGCCGCCAGCGCCGCCGCCAACAAGCACACAGACCATTGCTTCCATCGCTTCATCTTCGTCTCCCGTCTCTGTTGAGCCCGATTTAGATTATCGACCACGCGCCGGCCAAGCTTGAGTCCAACTTTATCTCGCGCCCGACAAAATATATTGATCGCTACATAATTGTAGAATACGCTACAAAAAAAGGAGCGCATCATGGACTGGCTGCTGCTGATCACTTCTTTGCCCACCGAAAACGCCACCGCGCGCATGCGCGCCTGGCGCGCCTTGAAAGCCTGCGGCTCCGCCGCGCTGCGCGACGGCGCCTACCTGTTGCCCGGCAGCAACGCCCGGCTGCAACAATTGGAGGCCATCGCCTCCGACATCCAACAACACGGCGGCGTCGCGCGGCTGCTGGCCTGCCGGCCGCTGGACGGCAGCGATTTTCCGCCGCTGTTCCAGCGCGACGCCGACTATCAGCAGCTGCGGCAGGACATCCAGGAACAACTGAGCGGGCTGGACCCCGACAACGCCGCCGAGCGGCTGAAACAATGGCGGCGGCTGAGCAAGGCCCTGGCCGGCGTCGCCGCCATCGATTTCTTCCCCGGCGCCGGCCAACAACAGGCGCAGGCCGCGCTGCAACAGCTGGAAACCGCCATCCAGCTGCAATTGTCGCCGGGCGAGCCCCATAGCCGGGACATGCAGATTCCGCGCCGCGCCGTGGCCGAGCACCAAGGCCGGACCTGGGCCACCCGCCGCCGCCCCTGGGTGGACCGGCTGGCCTCGGCCTGGCTGATCCGCCGCTTCATCGACCCGCAGGCGCGCATCCTGTGGCTGGCCGCGCCCGGCGACTGCCCGCCGGAGGCGCTGGGCTTCGATTTCGACGGCGCCGCCTTCACCCATGTCGGCGACAAGGTCAGCTTCGAGGTGCTGCTGGCCAGCTTCGGTCTGGACGCGCCCCCGCTGCGAAGGCTGGCCGAGCTGGTCCATTATCTGGACGTGGGCGGCGCGGCGCCGCCGGAAGCCAGCGGCGTGGAAACCGTGCTGGCCGGCTTGCGCGCCGCGCTGAGCGACGACGACCAATTGCTGAGCGCCGCCGCCCATATCTGGGACGGGCTCTACCAACAGTTCGCCAAGGAGAGCTGATCATGCCGCCCAGCCCCCGCAACGCCGCGCCCGCCCCCGTCGGCTTCCGGCAAGCGCTCCGTTTCTGGCTCAAGCTGGGCCTGATCAGCTTCGGCGGCCCGGCCGGCCAGATCGCCATCATGCACCAGGAGCTGGTGGAGCGCCGGCGCTGGATTTCCGAACGCCGCTTCCTGCACGCCCTGAATTACTGCATGCTGCTGCCCGGGCCGGAAGCGCAGCAACTGGCCACCTATATCGGCTGGCTGCTGCACCGCGGCTGGGGCGGCGTCGCCGCCGGCGCGCTGTTCGTGCTGCCGTCCTTCTTCCTGCTGGTGCTGCTGTCCTGGGTCTACATCGCCTACGGCCACCTGGCCTGGATCGCCGGCCTGTTCTACGGCATCAAGCCCGCGGTGGTCGCCATCGTGGCCCAGGCGGCCTGGCGCATCGGCACGCGCACGCTGAAACGGCCCTGGCTGTGGGGCGTGGCGCTGGCCTCGCTGTGCGCCATCGCGCTATGGCAAACCCCCTTCCCGCTGATCGTGCTGGCGGCGGCCTTGATCGGCGCGCTGGCCGGCCGGCTGCGGCCGCGCTGGTTCCAGGCCGGCGGCCACGGCGGCGCGGACGCGCATTACGGCCCGGCGCTGATCGACGATCACACCCCGCCGCCGGCGCACGCCCGCTTCTCCTGGCTACGGCTGGGCCGTGCGGCGCTGGCCGGCCTGCTGCTGTGGTCCTTGCCGATGGCGCTGCTGACAGCCGCCTACGGCTGGCACGGCGGCTTCACCCAGATGGGCTGGTTCTTCACCAAGGCCGCGCTGCTGACCTTCGGCGGCGCCTACGCGGTGCTGCCCTATGTCTACCAGGGCGCGGTGGCGCATTACGGCTGGCTGAGCGCCGGCCAGATGCTGGACGGCCTGGCGCTGGGCGAAACCACGCCGGGGCCGCTGATCATGGTGGTGGCCTTCGTCGGCTTCGTCGGCGGCTACGCCAAGGCCTTGCTGGGCCCGGAACACCTGTTCCTGGCCGGCGCGCTGGCCGCGGCGCTGGTCACCTGGTTCACCTTCCTGCCCTCCTTCGTCTTCATCCTGGCCGGCGGCCCGCTGATCGAACACAGCCATGGCGAGATCCGCCTGACCGCGCCGCTGACCGCCGTCACCGCCGCCGTGGTCGGGGTGATCGCCAACCTCGCCCTGTTCTTCGGCTGGCATGTGCTGTGGCCGCAAGGCTGGCGCGGCGGCGTGGACGGAGCCGCCGCCGCCATCGCCGCGCTGGCGGCCTGGGCGCTGCTGAAAAAACAAGTCAAGGCGATGCCGGTGATAGCCGGCGCGGCGCTGGCCGGCCTGCTGCTCAGCCTGTGGCGCCTGCCGTGAACGCATTCCCCCATCGAGAAAGGCCTCCCGCATGCAGCCCCGCATCCCCGCCACCATCTGGGCCCTGGGCCTGGTCAGCCTGTGCATGGACATGTCCTCCGAGATCATCCACGCGCTGCTGCCGGTCTTCCTGGTCTCCACCCTGGGCGTCAGCGCGCTGACCCTGGGCGTCATCGAAGGCCTGGCCCAGGCCACCGCGCTGATCCTGCGCGTGTTCTCCGGCGCCATCAGCGACTACTGGGGCCGCCGCAAAGGCCTGCTCTTGCTGGGCTACGGCCTGGCGGCGCTGAGCAAGCCGCTGTTCCCGCTGGCTCACAGCGCCGAAACCGTGCTGGCCGCGCGGCTGATGGACCGCGTGGGCAAGGGCATACGCGGCGCGCCGCGCGACGCGCTGGTGGCTGAAGTCGCGCCGCCGGCCATCCGCGGCGCCTGTTTCGGCCTGCGCCAGTCCATGGACACCGTCGGCGCCTTCGCCGGCCCGCTGCTGGGCATCGCGCTGATGTTCTGGCTGGCGGACGACATCCAGCAAGTGCTGTGGTGGGCCTGCCTGCCGGCCTTGCTGGCGGTGCTGCTGCTGGCGGCCGGCGTGCGCGAGCCGGACGGCGGCGAACGCAAACCCTTCCGCTCGCCGCTGCGCCTGGCGCTGCTGCGCCGCTTTTCCAGCCGCTACTGGTGGATCGTCGCCATCGGCGCGCTGTTCACCCTGGCCCGCTTCAGCGAGGCCTTCCTGGTGCTGCTGGCGCAGCGCCACGGCCTGCCGCTGAGCTGGCTGCCGCTGGTGATGGTGGTGATGAGCCTGGTCTTCGCGCTCACCGCCTACCCGGTGGGCGTGCTGGCCGACCGCTGCAGCAAGAGCGCGCTGCTGGCGACAGGCCTGCTGATCCTGATCCTGGCCGACGTCACGCTGGCGCTGTCCGGCTCCGTCGCCGTCACGCTGGCCGGCATCGCCCTGTGGGGGCTGCACCTGGGCTTCACCCAGGGCCTGCTGGCCACGCTGGTGGCGGAGGAAACGCCGGCCGACATGAAGGGCACCGCCTTCGGCCTGTTCAATCTGGTCAGCGGCCTGTGCCTGCTGCTGGCCAGCGTGCTGGCCGGCTGGATGTGGGACCGCCACGGCAGCGCCAGCACCTTCGTCGCCGGCGGCGCCTTGGCCGCGCTGGCGCTGGCGGCCACCTTGCTGTGGCATAGCCGGGAACGGCGGCTGGCCGGCCAGGCCGCATAAACACCGGATCGGGCAATGCCCGCCATGGACAAGCAACAGGACAATGCGGTGAAATACGCCATCATAAAAACAGCAAGGCCGCCGCATGTCCCACACCTTCGTCTCCTCCATCGTCTGGCAACGGCTGGACGCCTCCGGCCACGACTACGCGGCGCTTGAACAGAGCGAGCAAGGCCCGCGCCTCAAGGGCTGCGCCGTCTTCGTCGAAGACGGCGTCAACTGCCTGCTGCATTACCAGGTGGACTGCGCGCCGGACTGGAGCACCCGTCGCGTCGAGGTGAACGGCTACCGCGGCGCGGAAGCCATCGCCCTGCGGCTGGAAACCGACGCCGAAGGCCGCTGGCGGCTCAACGGCGCGGAACAGCCGCAAGTGCAAGGCTGCGTCGACATCGACCTGGCCTTCACCCCGGCCACCAATCTGCTGCCCATCCGCCGCGGCCGGCTTGAGATCGGCGCGGCGCTGGAACTGAACGCCGCCTGGCTGCAATTCCCGGCGCTGACCCTGGCGCCGCTGCCGCAGCGCTACACCCGCCTGTCCGAGATCGGCTACCGCTACGAATCGCGGCAAGGCGCGTTCCAGGCCGAACTCAGCCTCACCCCGGACGGCCTGCCGCGCGACTACCAGGGCCTGTGGCGGGAGGCGCGCTGACATGAACGCCCCGCGCATCCGTCCGGCCGCGCCGGCAGACTTTGCCCGGCTGGCCGAAATCGAACGCGCCGCCGCCGCCCGCTTCGACCCGCAAGACCTGCCGCCGGCCCTGGCCGGCGACACGCTGCCCCGCGACGAACTGGCCGCCGCCTGCGCAGCCGGCCTCCTGTGGGCGGCGGCCGACGCCGACGGCGTCCACGGCTTCCTGTTGGCGCGCCGCCACGACGACAGCCTGCACCTGCAGGAAATGGACGTCTGCCCCAAGCATCAGGGCCGGGGCCTGGGCTCGGCGCTGATCGCGCACGCGGAAACCGCCGCGCGCCGGCTGGGCCTGCGCCGGCTGACGCTGACCACCTTCGAACACCTGGCCTGGAACGCGCCCTACTACCACAAACGCGGTTTCCTGACCCTAAACCCCGCCGACAGCCCGCCCTTCCTGCTGGCCCTGTTGCGCGCCGAGGCCGAGCACGGCCTCAGGCGGCGCGTGGCGATGCAGAAACCGCTGCTTTAAGGTGTCCGACAACACCGCAAGATCGGTCAGGCGCGCGGCGGCGCGGCCGCGCTAGACTGGCGGCGCCAAGGAGGAAAGCATGCAGCACGACATCGCCAGCCCGCGCCTGGACAAGGCGCTGGCCTATATCGACGCCCATCTGGACGCCGACCTGAGCCTGGAACGGCTCAGCCGGGTGACCGCCTGCTCGCGCTTCCATTTCCACCGCCTGTTCCGCGCCCGCTTCGGCCTCAGCCTGCACCAATACGTGCGGCTTTGCCGGCTGCGCCGCGCCGGAGAGCGGCTGGCCTTCCGCCGCTGCGCCGTGCTGGACATCGCGCTGGACAGCGGCTACCGCAGCCCGGAAGCCTTTGCCCGCGCTTTCCGGCAGGCGACGGGCCAGACGCCGTCCGCCTTTAGGCGGCGGCCGCGCTGGCGGCCTTGGCATCAGCACTTCCACGCCCTATCCCAACTGAGGAGCCGTTCCATGCCATCCCGCCAAATCCCGCTCGCCGTCGACATCGTCGACTTCCCCGCCACCCCGATCGCCCTGCTGGAACACCGCGGCGACCCCGCGCTCTTGGGAGACAGCCTGCGCGACTTCATCGCCTGGCGGCGGGAACACCGCCTGCCGCCCAGCGCCGCCGCCACCTACAACCTGCTGTACGCCGATCCGGACGACTGCGCGCCGGCGGACTACCGCTTCGGCCTCTGCGCCGCTTTCGACGGCGACATCGCCGCCAACCGCCAAGGGGTGCGCGCCGCGCTGATACCCGCCGGACGCTGCGCCCGGCTGCGCCACATCGGCTCCGACGACGCGCTGGCCGCCCTCGCGCGCCGCCTGTACGCGGAATGGCTGCCCGCCAGCGGCGAAACCCCGCGCGATGACCCGCTGTTTCTCCAGCGCGTGCGTTTCTATCCGGACGTGGCGGAAAACGAAGCCGTCTGCGATTTGTTTCTGCCGCTGCAAACGCCTGCGCCGAAAATCGGATCCGCCGCGCCGTTAAAATAATAAGGATCAGGATATTCCAAAAACATTCCCTCAAGCGCCTTTTGTCGGCTTTGGGTAAACTAGAGCGCGTTAAATGCAGGGGTAATGCACGATGCGCGCTCGTTTTCTGACTCGAATAAAAAAATGGATCATCAGCGTATTCAATCCGCCCTACCAATTGGTATTGTGCGACAGAATGCTCAAGAAGAACTCCAAGGAATATCTCTACCTGTTCAAGCTTTACGGCAGCCACGACTTCGTCAAGCTGTCCCACGCGGACATCCTGGCCAGCAATCAGCTCCTGTCCGCCATCCGGCCGCGAGACCTGATAAAAATCGCGCTATTGGAAAACCATAGGAAAGAAGAAGAAAAGCGCTGCAAGGTGGAGGAAGAACTGCGCGGCAATCAATACCGGATTCATCTGCACGGCAATAGCGAAACCTTTTCCGGCGAAAGCATCTGTCGAAACATCGATTATTTCGCCGACCTGCCCCCGCAGGAAGTCTGCAAGATCGCCTACGCCACCGGTTTTCAGAAAGGCCGCGCCGTCTCCGGCCACATCAGCCGCGCGGCGGCGGAAGCCCGCCGCCAGGATACGCCGGCGGCGGACGGCTCGGGCAAGGTGCTGGCGCTCCGGCGGGCCCGGCCGCGCTAAGCGCCTGTTCATAGTCTGCTGCGCGTCGGCGATACCGCGTTGAAAACAGGCGCTAAATCATCACGGTCTGGCTGCGGAAGCCGGCCGCGTCGAACTCCAGCAGCTTGTAGCCGCGCGCGTCCACGGTGTCCAGCGCCGCCGTGCCCTTGCGCCACTGAAAACAGCTGGCCGGACAGACTTCCAGCGCCACGCCGCGCGCCTCCAGCCGGTAATCCCCATGCGCGTGGCCGCACAACAGCACTTGCAAACGCGGCGTCTCCGCCATCAATTCCCAAAACCGCTCCGTGTCCTGCAACATGCAGCTGTCCAATAGCGGCGTACCCACCGCCGCCGGATGATGATGCAACAGCACGGCGCAGCGCTTGCCGGCGGCGTCCGCCCCGGCCAGCCGTTGCCGGAAGGCGGCGGCGGCGCGCTCGTCGATATGGCCGTCGTCCGTGCCCGGCCGCACCGAATCCAGCGCCAACAACAGCCAGTCCTCCGTTTCCAGGCGCTCCAGCGGCCGCATGAAAGGGTAGCGGCCCAGCACCTCGGCCGCCAAGGACGCGGCGTCGTGATTGCCGGCCAGCCAGTACACCGGCAGGCCCGTTCTTTCCAGCCGCTGCGCGAAGCGCTCATAGGAAGCCGCGCTCTCATCCTGAGAAATGTCCCCGGTGACCAGAACGGCGTTCAGCTCCGCCGCATGCCGCCGCTCCAGCTGGCTCAGCACCCGGTCGAACTCGCGATAAGTGTCGTAGCCCATCAACTGCCCGCCGGCCTCGGCGAACAGATGCGTGTCGGATATCTGCGCGGCCCTCATCGTCCTTCCTCCATCGCGTATTTGTTTCTCTTGACGTCTTCGCCGTCCTCCTTGAACACCGCCAGGGGGTTGTAGGACACGTTCCAGTCGAAGTAATCGGTCTTTTCTATCCGCTTCACCACCCCCACCAGGTAATAGCCCACCGGCAGCAAGGCGATGGAAACGAACACCTTGTAAGACCAAGTGGTGGCGATGATGTTGAGCAATTCCTGCCCGCTATAGCGCGACGACAGGCTGATGGGATAGGCCGTGGTCAGCAGCACCGCCTGGGCCAGCATGGACGCGATCACATAGCGGATGAAAAAGAAGCGGCCGGCGAAAAAGACCTTCATCCGCGACACGACAAAGCCATTGCAAAAATAAGAGGCCGGCACCGAGATCCAGGTGCCCACCATCACCCGCCAAAATTCGTTGAACAAGAGGTAGTACTGCTTGGAAATCTCGTTATTATCCGGCTGCAGCAAGGCGAAGCCATTGATGATCAGAACGAAAAAGGTCTGGCACGCCACCAGAATCCACACCGTGCGTCCGCCCAGCTTATAGCCGTACACCTCGGTGGACACCGTGGACAATAGATAGCAAAGCGAAAACACGATGCCGCTGGCGGTGATCTTCAAGCCGTAAATATCCAGCGTCTTGTACACCAGCGAATCGCAGACCACCATGATGGTCACCGACAAACCCACAATCAATCCGTAAACTCTGAACTGTTCCACACCTTCATCCTGCGCTAAAAGTCTTAATCGCCTTGACCGCCACGCCAAGCACCTTGAAATCCCGGCACACCAAAGGCTGCAAATCGTGCATCAAGGAAATGCTTGAAAACAGACAATGCTCGCCGTCGATGAACACCCGCCGGAAACAAGGCTGCTGGCCGGCCATGCTGACCAAGACCACATCGCCGTCCGCCGGGCGCTCCTGCCGGGCCACGATGAAAACGCTGCCCTGGGAAAAACCGGGAAACAGCGAATCATTGTTCAACAACACCGCAAACGCGTCCGCGGCGTCGAAACCGGCGGCATCCACAAAATACCGTTCCGGCTCGATAATCATTCCGTCAAAAAACAGGGTCAGTTCGGTGAATTTGATCAAGGGCACCGCCATGGCCGCGGGGCTGTCGCCGGCCTCGCGCCCCAGATCGCTCTCCACGAAATCGCTGAGCCTGACATCGAAAAACCGGGCCAGCTCCATCAAGGTCAGCAAGGTGGGATTGCCCACGCCGCGCTTGATATTGTTGATCGTCGCCACGCCCAGGCCTATCGCCTCGCTTAATTGCGCGGCGTCGACGCCGGCGCGCCCCATCAGACACGTCAGGTTTTTCGACGCCTTGCTCAACAAAGCGCCATTCTCGGCCTCTTCTTTCCACACCGCCCTGCTCATTCAGCCCTCCATGCAAGTCGAATCCGTTTCGATTCCATTTTTAATTTCACGTCCAAACATGCACGCCCATTTTAAACGCAAGCGCCAAACCCGGCGCAAGCATCAAACGATATTGTTTTTATCAGACTATCTTTTGTAATTCCGTCACTACTCTTTTAAACAAAAAGACAATATAATAATTTTGCAACACTATATCATTCGGGGCAGGCGCAAGATACTCGCGAACCATAAATTTAAAAGAAGAAAAATATTAATAAGAACAATCAACGCGACGCAAAAGCCCGCCACGACGCAATGCAGAGGAAAGCGCTTAAATGAGAATTTCAGAAGATGAATTCGCGCTGGACGTGATTGACGGCGAACCCGCCATCATTACCCAGTCCAGCGTGCTTGGACAGCCGGGCAGCGAATGGGAAGGCTCCCCGGTATTCAAGAAAACCTATTTGCTGGAGCTGATCAGCCGCAGCCTGGAACACGAGATCATCCAGCCCGAAGACATCCAAAGCCTGATCCGGACCGCGAAAAAGCCCTGATCGCCCCGGGCGCGCCGCCGGCCGCGCCCCTGTTCTCCCGTCCGGGGCTTGGGTACACTGAGCCGTTGCAATACAATGGCGTATCGACCGCCGCGCAACCATTCCATCGCCCTCCCGGCGCACACGGAAGGCGGCGCAACACCACAGGCTCACACATGCCCCATCTGACACTGGAGTACAGCGGCAATCTGGCCGGCTTCGCCGCCGCGGACGCGCTGCTGGACATCAACCGCGCGCTGCTGGCCAGCGGCCACTTCGAAGAAGCCGACATCAAGAGCCGCGCCGTGGCGCTGGACGCCTGCCGCATCGGCGTCCACGATCTGCCGCGCGGCTTCGTCCACGCCAAACTGGCCATACTCAGCGGGCGCAGCCCCGAGGAAAAACAGCGTCTGTCCGAACTGAGTCTGCAGGCGCTGGCCGACAGCGCGGCGCTGCCGCCGGGCATGGAAGTGCAATTGTGCGTGGAAATCCAGGAAATAGACCGCGCCAGCTACCGCAAACGCCTCATCGCCCGTTAACGGAGAAACATCCCATGACCGCGCTCAAACTCGCATCCCGCGGCCTGATGGCCGCCGCCCTGCTCGCCGGCCTGGCCGGCGCCGCCCACGCCGCCGACGACATCGACCGCGTCAATCTGGAAGGCACGCTGGGACAGGAACGCATAGGCATGAGCCTGCTGGTGAAGGACGGCAAAACCTTCAGCGGCGGCCACTACTTCTACGGCCGCTATCTGAAGGACATCCCGCTGCGCGGCAAGCTGCAAGGCGAGATCCTGCAACTCAGCGAACCGGGCGGCGGCGTGTTCAAGCTGCGCTTCAAAGGCAACGGCAGCGCCGACGGCCAGCCGCTGAGCTTCGACAACAGCGTGGGCCTGGACGGCGACTGGACGCTGAAGGCCAAGACCCTGCCGGTGGCGCTGACCATGGGCGACATGGCGCCGGCCTCCGAAGGCCGCTGGTATCAGGACGTCACTGAAGAAAGCGACGCCGCCTTCGAAGCCAAAGTCCAAGGCTTCCAGCGCGCCGCTTTGGCCGGCGAAGCCCAGCAGGCCAGCCGCTATGTGCACTTTCCGCTCCGGATCAACCACAAGGGCGGCAGCCGCCAGATCGCCAATGCCCGCCAGCTGCAAAGCGAGTGGAGCGCCATTTTCACTCCCGCCTATCTGGAACAGCTGAAGCAGCCGATGGCGCACAATCTATTCGTGCGCAACGGCCAGGCGATGCTGGGCAGCGGCGTGGCCTGGTTCGACGCCAAGGGCGCGGCGGCGCTGAACCTGCCGGACTGAAACCGACGCGCCCAAAGCAACAGGGCGGCCAAAGCCGCCCTGTTTTCATTGGAGCCCGCGCGCTATTGCGAAAAAGCGGCGAAGCGCCCGGAAAAATGCTTTGGCGGAGGGAATGCCAGGTCGCCCGTCTTGCTGGTCCGCAGACCCAGGGCGACGAGCGACTCCGCCAACGCCACCGCCGCGCCCACTCCTTCCACAACCGGCAGGCCGATCGCATCTCCGATACGGGGAGCCAGATCCGCCATCCCGGCGCACCCCAGCACAATGGCGCCGACGCCATCCTCGTCTCGGGCCCTGCGCGCCTCCTCGACGATGAGCCGGTAAGCGATATCGGGCTCTCGCTCCAGATCCAGCACCGGCACCTCGGCGGCGCGCACCCGCCGGCAAAGATGGGCATAGCCGTAGCTATGCAATAAATGCTCGGCGATCACGCACGTTCGGCCCAATGTGGTGACCACCGAAAAACGCGTGGCGATCAAGGACGCCATCTGAAAAGCGGCCTGCGCGATCCCCACCACCGGAGCGCGCGCCAGTTCCCGCGCCGCGTTCAAGCCGGGGTCGCCAAAACAAGCCAGCACGTAAGCGTCGTAGCCTTGCCGCGCGCCCTCCCTGATCTCCTCGCACACCCCGATCACACTGACCGCCTCGTCGAAATGCGACTCGATCGACACCGGTCCATCCTCTGGTTTCCTGGCCACGATCAAGGTGTCAGGCCTGGCCGCCCGCACCGCCGCCAAACGGATACGCTCGGTCATATCCGCGGTCGTATTAGGATTAATCACGCAAATCTTCATGAGCACGCTCCATGCGCAAACGCCATTTATCGGCCGCTGCGCCGCTTGGCGATACCGTGCAACACCGCCTTCAAATCCGGCCCGCCGGCGCTCTCTTCCTCAAACCGACAGTTGCCCTCCACGGCGTCGAGGTGACGCCGCATCCATTCCACCGCCTCATCCGCCTGTCCGTTCTCCATCAGTTCGAGAATCTGCTGATGATCGGCATGGCGGCATGAACCGGCAATCGGCGCGCCGTAGCGGGCAATGATCAAAGAGCTGCGCACAATCAATTCATGCAGGATATCGGTCAATAATTGATTCCCGGCGATGGACAATAGCCGCAGATGAAAGGCGCCGGACCACGTAATGGCCGCCGACCGGTTCTGCTCGTGCTGGGCCTTGCACTCTTGCCGCAGCGCGTCCGCCAGCGCGGACAGATCTTCCTTGCGCAAATTGGCCATGGCCAGCGGCAAAGCGCCGCACTCGATCAACCTTCTGGCGGCGAAAACATCACGCGACTCCTGCACCGTCGGCTCCGCCACCGAAGCCCCTCTATTCGGACGCAAATCAACCAGCCTCGCAATCGACAAACGCTGCAAGGCCTTGCGCACCCCTGCGCGACTGACGCCAAACGCCTCCGCCAGCGCATCCTCCGGCAATTTAGTGCCCGGCGGCAACTGTGCCTCGTAAATGGCCGTCAGCAAATGCTCGTAGACCAATGCATCCTTGGCGCCGACCTCGTCCAAAGCCGCGTCCCCCTCCTTGCTGCGCTCCGACACCCTCCCCTCCCTTTCCCTGTCCCATCCGCGGCGCAAAACGACGCCGACCATCAAAACAACAAAAATTATTCACAATCTACAATAATATTGTACACAACAAAAAACGCAAAATACAATGCGCCATCAGTGTTCAATAAGAAAAAACCATTAAAATCAGCGGATTGGCATGTGGTTTGCTGCAGAGATGTTTTGTTAGGCCATGGACAGCCATGGAGCCTTGCAAAACCCTAGTAAATCATCCTTTATTTTGTATACGAAAACAAAAAAATCGTAGACAAAAAAGGAGCGACTCACCCCCACCAGGAGTCACCCTATGTCAGAGCAACACCCCGCCCGCTATAGCGACCGGCTATACAACGAAGATCTCGGACCTCTCAAGCAGCAGAACTGGAACTGGTACAACATCTTCGCCTTCTGGATGTCGGACGTGCATAGCGTTGGAGGCTATGTGTTTGCCGGCAGCCTGTTCGCTCTAGGCCTCAATGTCTGGCAGGTTCTGCTCTCCCTGCTGATCGGCATCTGCCTGGTCAACCTATTCTGCAACCTGGTGGCCAAACCCAGCCAGCAAGCCGGCATCCCTTACCCCGTGGTCTGTCGCATGTCTTTCGGCGTATACGGCGCAAACGTGCCCGCCGTCATCCGCGGACTGATCGCCGTGGCATGGTATGGCATCCAGACCTTCCTGGCTTCCAGCGCGCTCAACATCATACTGCTGCGCTTCTTCCCTCAGCTCGCAGTTCTTGCCCACGGCAGTCTGCTGGGCTTGTCCTACCTTGGCTGGCTGGGATTCATGATCATGTGGACGCTGCAGGCCATCGTGTTCTGGCATGGCATGGAGTCCATCCGCAAATTCATCGATTGGGCCGGCCCCGCGGTATACGCCGTCATGCTGCTGCTCGCGGCGTGGGTCGTCTGGCGGGCGGGCCCCGCCAATATCAGCCCCACGCTGAGCGAAACCAGCCATCAGGGCCTCCTCGCCCTGGGCCAGATGGCGATCGCCACCGCCCTGGTGGTCTCCTATTTTTCCGGCCCCATGCTCAACTTTGGCGACTTTTCCCGTTACGGCAAAACGTTCAAAGAGGTCAAACGCGGCAATTTCTGGGGCCTGCCGGTCAACTTCCTGGCCTTTTCCATCGTCACCGTGGTCATCACCTCCGGAACCCTGACCGTATTCGGCCGCATGATTACCGATCCCATCGAAACCGTCAGCAAGATCGACAATACGCTGGCCGCCGTGCTGGGAGGCTTCACTTTCGTCACCGCCACGATCGGCATCAACATCGTGGCCAATTTCGTTTCCGCGGCTTTCGACTTTTCCAATGTCGCCCCCAAGCACATCAGTTGGCGGACCGGCGGTTTCATCGCGGCTTTCGCCTCGATTTTCATCACGCCCTGGAATCTGTTCAACTCCCCTCAGGTCATCCACTATACGCTGGACGTGCTGGCCGCTTTTATCGGTCCCTTGTTCGGCATCCTGATTGCCGATTTCTACCTCATCCGTCATCGCGTCATCCACGTCGACGACCTCTACAGCAATCAGCCCGGAGGCCGTTACTGGTATCAAAACGGCGTCAACCCCAAAGCCCTTTACGCCTTGGCCCCTTCCGTGCTCATTGGCCTGATCATTACCTTCAGCTCATGGGAAACGCTTGCCAACTTCAATTGGTTCATCGGCTGCGGGCTGGGCTTATCGACTTACTACCTGCTGATGAGGCGGCACGGCAAGACGCTTGCCCTGGTCGCGCCGGACGCCGTCGCCAGCCAGCCATAGCAGGCCAGCGCCCGATTCAGAGCCGCGAACAAAACCTCGTGGATAAGCCGAGCCCCAGCGCGCCGACGCAGACGACCTTGTAGCCGCGCAGCTAACACGACGTTTCCGCGAAGCTACAGTCCCGTCGTACGATAAGAAGACGCATCGCAGGATCAGGGGTTTTAGCTGAACAGTGATCAGCCCAAGGCTAGACGGGCAAAACACGGATTTAAAGACCGAGAACAAAACCAAAGGGCGGCCACGGCCGCCCTTTATTCATGGCGAAACAATCCTGCATCAAAATATGCTGCATTGCAGCATAAAACGCTTTATGCTGAAGACTGCCCGCCCGCAACCGGAGCCCGCCATGACCGCCGAACTCTCCGATCCGCCCCGCCTCCGCCTCAACGAACATCCGCAACGCCGGCAACTCAACCGCGAAGCCCACGCCAGGCCGGCGCTGCAGATCGCCTCCGACAACCGCGTCAGCTATCTGGCCTATCTGCACCGTCACATCAGCCGCGAACAGGAAAACTGGTTATGCCGGGAACTGGCGCTGCAACTGGGACAGCCGGCGCCCGACGTCGGGACCGGCCAGTTTCAGCTGGACGCCGCGTTTGGCCGCGTGCGCTGGGAACGGCACGGGGAATTTTCCAGCTTCACCATCCTCGCCCACGGCGCGGAAACCAGCCCCTTCGCCCAACCCGCGCTGCAAGCGCTACCGGCGGCCTGGCTGCCGCTGCTGCCCGGCAATGTGCTGGTGGCCGCCCACGCCGCGCTGTTGCCGCCCGGCGCGCTGCCGCTGCGCATCGAGGATCTGGCCGCTCAGTGCTTCAACGGCCACGATCTGGCGGGCGCGGAGATAGGCGACGGCGCCGGCCGCGCCTACACCGATTTCCGCATCCACCCGGACGGCTTCTCCCGCTATCTGCTGGCGGACCTCTATATGGGCCGCCGCCAGGCCGGCCGCATGCTGCAGCGTCTGCTGGAGCTGGAAACCTACCGCATGCTGGCCCTGTTGGCGCTGCCGGTGGCCAAGAGCATCGCCCCGGAGCTGGCCAAGGCGGACGAGGAACTGGCCGAGCTCACCGGCGCCATGAGCGGCGCCGGCGCCGACAGCGAGCCCCAGCTGCTGCACCGCTTGACCGAGCTCGCGGGCGCGACGGAAAACGCGCTGTCCCGCACCGATCATCGCTTCAACGCCTCCCTCGCCTATTACGACATTGTCCGCAGCCGCGTCGCCGAGCTGCGCGAACGCCGGATTCACGGCCTGCAGCCCTTCCAGCAATTCATGCAACGCCGCCTGGCGCCGGCCATGGACACCTGCCGCGCCGTGGCCGCGCGCCAGCGCGAACTGGCGGCGCGGGTCAACCGCGCCACCGCGTTGCTGCGCACCCGCGTGGACATCCGCCGCGAACGGCAGAACCAGGCGCTGCTCACCTCGATGGAGCGCCGCGCCGCCATGCAGCTGCACCTGCAGCAAACCGTGGAAGGGCTGTCCATCGCCGCCATCACCTATTACAGCGCCGGCCTGATCGGCTATCTGCTCAAAGGCGCCAAGGCCGCCGGCCTGCCGCTCAACGTGGAGCTGGCCACCGCCGCCGCGGTGCCGCTGCTGGCGCTGGCCATCGCCCTGGGCCTGCGCCGCACGCGCTCCGCGCTGCGGCGCCACGGCGAGGCGTCCGGCGCGCCGAGCGGCTGAAACCTGCCCATTCAGGCAGCCGGGCCGCGGCCCCATCGGCTATACCGAATCCATAGCCGCGGCCCCGCCGCCGCGAACTTTGCCGGCGCGGGCCCAGTCAGAAAAACGCCGCCCGCGCTCCAGCCCGACGGACAGAACCCACTGTCCGCGGCCGCGCCGGCCAAAGGAGAAACCGATGAACGACACCTTATGCGCCGCCGCGCAGTCCGCCTTCCCCCTCAGCCCCAGCCTGGCCGCCTCCTTGCGGCAATTGGACGCCTACCAGGCCAATCTGAACATCGAGCAGATCCGGCTGTTTCACGATTCGCTGCAACTCGGCCCGGACGATTTGCAGCCCTTCCGCCAATTCAGCGACGAACGCTACCGCCGCAACCAGATCTACCTCAGCCCCTGGTGCGAACTCTTGCTGCTCTGTTGGCGCAGCACCCAGCGCAGCCGCATCCACAACCACCGCGGCAGCCTGTGCGGCTTGCGCGTGCTGCAAGGCGCCGCCACCGAAACCGTGTTCGAACGCACCGATCACGGCCTGGTGTACGCGGTGGAGTCCCACCGCCTGGAAAGCGGCAGCCTGACCGTCAACAGCCATCTGGACATCCACCAGATCTCCAACCTCCAGCCCTACGGCGAAGACCTGGTCACCCTGCATCTGTATTCGCCGCCGCTGCGCAAAATGGAACTGTTCAGCCTGGAATCCTCCCAAGTGGAGCGCCCCGGCGACTCCATCAGCTGGGTCTACGAAATCTGAAGCCGCGACGGCCGGCCTTCTGGCCGCCTCGCGCCGCCGGCCCTACAATACAAATCTCCTTACGCAACAGGCTCAACCATGTCCTCCGCCCTCGCCGCCGAGCTGTTCGCCGACTTGCTCACCCACTTTCCCTGGCTGGACCGCGCCCAGCCGCCGTGGCATTGGCTTGGCCGGCTGCCCGACAGCCTGGCGCGGCAAAACGCCTTGCTGGACCCGGCGCACTGGGCGGTGGACGGCGACATCGCCATCCACCGCAGCGCCTCGATCGAAGCCGGCGCCGTCCTCAAAGGCCCGCTGCTGATCGGCCCCAATTGCCGCATCGCCGCCCACGCCTATCTGCGCGGCGGCGTGGCGCTGGCCAACGACGTGACGGTGGGACCGGGCTGCGAACTCAAAACCTGCGTCATCGGCCCTTACTCGCGGCTGGCCCACTTCAACTTCGTCGGCGATTCCGTGCTGGGCGCGGACATCAATATGGAGGCCGGCGCCGTCATCGCCAACCACTGGAACGAGCGCCGCGACAAGACCATCACGCTGCGCTGCCGCCAGCAGGCCTGGACCCTGCCCACGCAGAAATTCGGCGCCCTGGTGGGCGACCACAGCCGCATCGGCGCCAACGCCGTGCTGTCTCCCGGCACCTTGCTGCCGCCGCACGCGGTGGTGGCGCGCCTGGAATTGGTGGAGCAAGACCCGGAGCTGGACTGAGTCCAAGACCGCACCGCCCTTCACATCCCGCGGCGGCCGAACCGGCCTGCGACGTCTCCGCCCGGCGGCCGGCCTTTATTCGGTTAGCCGAACGCCAAGAGGAGGCGGGCCTTGGAGCCGGTTCAAAGTCTCGCTAGCACAAGCGAGACAAGGCGAAAACCGCTGAGGAGAAAGCGGAATCCACACCTGGCGCATAAGCATTTTTAAGCGGGTTTCAACGCCGTAAGGAAGCGCTGCTGTCATCGCTAAGCCTCTTGGCGTTGCCATTATTTCATTGACAATCAAACCGCCGGAAAATCAATGAAAGAACAATTTCGTCTTCCATAAAAGCCAAGAAAACACCGCTCTCTCTATTCACATCAAACAAGCCGCCGTCCTTTAAAACCTGGGACGATCAAGCCGCCAAAACACGGCGGGATCAAACAGACGGAAAACCGCCACGCCGCAATTAACCCCCAAGCATCCACAACGAAAAAACCAATAAATACAGTCATCTTTAAAACAAAATGCCGCGTTAAAATAATCGGCATTATTCACAAAAACCACCCCCATCCAGAAACTTACCGCATAAGGTCCAGTCACTGCTGATAGCTGCGCGGCTATGGATCCAAATGTCAACCACCCTCATTCATATAAGGGAAAGAGAACATGCGCCTAGCTATTATTCCAAGTCTGCTGATCGGGGTTTCTTTATTTGGCTGTAATGAAGACGACGCGCAAAAACAGCTGGCCGGGCAGGCCGCCGGCTATGCCGCCGTCGCCAATGCCTGGCCGTTCAACGCCGTCGCGCCGCGCAATGATCTAAGCGGCGCCTTTGAAGGCGAGGTATCCGTCGCCCAAAGCCAGATCATGCCGGCCGGCTCCGGCGTCGCCGGAGACAGCCAGCCGCATTTGGTGGCAGGACGCCAAGCCTTGCTGATGCTGCGTCCGATTTCCGCCATCAGCGCCGACAAGCCGCTGCAAGTCGCCGTCAAGGACAAGAGCGGCGCCACGCTGGGCACGCTGTCGCTGAATCCGCCCGACAAACAGCCCAAAACGGCGTATTTCGTCGACGGCGCGCCGGAAGGCGGCATTGACTTCACGCCGCCGTCAGGCGCTCAAACCACCATCAGCAGCAACGCCGATCTGGCCAAGCTCGACGACCCCAACGGCGCCTTCCTGCGCGGCAAGCTCGGCGCCAACGCCATGGTGAATATCCAGACCGCGGACGGCAGCTGGGTCAAGACCGCCTATCTGCCCGCCGACGCCTCCTTCGAAGGCAAGATGATCCGCTTCCAGTCCCAGGCCGGTTACGGCTCCACGGTGCGCTACAGCTCGCGCGCGGTGGACGTCAGTCGCGGCGACACCCTGCTGTTCAAATACGTCAACGGCCAATGGTTCCGCCAAGGAGAGCTGGACAACAACCGCATCGTCTACGCGCAAAACCTTTGGAGCGCCGTCCTGCCGGCCGCCTGGGTAAAGCCGGGCATGTCCCTGCAGTTCAGCCACGCGGCGAAATCCGGCACCCTGGCCAAGCTTGAAGTGGGCCCGGCCACCCAGCTGCTGATCAACACCATAGACATCGGCATGCTGGTGGAGCCGCGCCGGGCTTTCGCCTTCGCCAACGATCCCGGCGCGCATCGCGAGTACCTGCAAACCGTTCCGCTCAATCAACTGCTGGTGGCCCAGTACGAACCCGTCCATTTGAAAGAAGTGATGCTGCCGGACGGCAGCCGGCTGACTCAACAAGACCCCAGCGAGGGCGGCTGGCATACCGGCACCATGCGGGAGGACATCGGCAAGGAACTGATTTCCACCGGCATCAATTACGCCAATTACGGCGTCAACAGCACGGCCGGCCGCGGGGCGGACTTCCCCTTGACCGCCGCCTTGCTGACCGCGCACAACAGCCAGGGCCGGTACGCCAACGGCGTGCAAGTGCACGGCGGCTCCGGCGGCGGCGGCGTAGTCACGCTGGATGCGTCCCTGGGCAACGAGTTCAGCCACGAAGTGGGCCACAACTACGGTCTGGGCCATTATGTCGGCGGTTTCGACGGTTCGGTTCACCGTCCCGCCGGGGCCGTCAACTCCAGCTGGGGCTGGGATGCGGACCTCAAGCGCTTCCTTCCCAACTTCAGCGGCGTCGTCAGCAATCAAGACACTTGCATGCCGGAAGGCAAACCCTGCCAAACGCCCTTCGCCGGCCGCAGTTACGGCCTGGACGCCATGGCCGGCGGCAGCCCGATGAGCGCCGTCAACCGCTTCACGCTGTATACGCCCTATGTGGCCAAGCGGATTCAGCAGTTCCTGGAGAGCAAGCCGATGTTCGACCCCGCCTCGGCCACCGGCTTCAGCCTGTGGAACGCGTCCAGCCAGAGCATGCAGCCCTACCCTCACCGGATCGCGCCGGACACGGCGACCGTGCCGCTGGAAAAACTGAGCGAGGCCTATCTCGCCGAGGCGATAGGCAAGGCCGACCGCGCGCTGATCAAGATGGAAGACGGCTATTGGACGCGGGAGGTCAAGGCGCCGGCGGCCAGCGCCGCCAACAAGGGCAAGCTCATCACCATAGACAACCGCGCCACCTACGCCACCAGCCTGCTGGCGCCCGGTCAGACGTTTACGATAACGGGCCGCAGCGGGGACAATCACTTCGTGTCCGACGGCCGGCTGTGGGTCAAGACGCAGTCCATCGAAACCGACCGCAAACCGCAGCGCTTTGGCGTGCCGGTCACCACCTTGCTGGGGTATTACGACCCGGAGATGAAACTCACCTCCTATATATACCCGGCCCTGCGCGGCGCTTACGGCTATAGCTACCCGGATGACGGCGCGTCGGCGTCCTCCGCGCAATGCCAGTTGCAGGTCGACACCGCCAGCGGGCAGCTGAAGTTCAAACTGCAAAGCACGCGCGTCAACGGCGAGGTGATGAACAAATTCCACGTCAACGTGCCCAGCGCCTTGCAGCCGCAAAACGCGAAAGTGGTTTGCGGCGGAAAAGCGCTGGCCAGCAAGGCGGTTCCCGCGGCGAGCGGCGCTTTGCGCTACACGATCAACGGCGTGTTGCAGTAAGGCTCTCCCCGCCTAAGCGCCTGGCGAGCAAGAGCGATTTTCAACGCTCTTGTCCATCCATTCCGCCGACGCGCGGCGGGCCATGAACCGGTTCTTAGGCTGAAACAATGCGGCGGCCCCATTCAACGGGGCCGCCGCATTGTTTTTCTCGCCGGCAAGCGCTCAATCGCGTCAGCGCGGCTTTTCAAACAGCATTCTGACCGCCAGGCCGCCCAAGACCGTGCCCATGATCCAGCGCTGGGCCACGCCCCAGGCCGGTTTCCGGACCAGAAGCGCGGCCATGGCGCCGGCGCTCAGCACGATCAAGGCGTTGACGCTGACGCTGATCAGGATTTGCGTGAACCCGAGCAATAGCGATTGGGACAACACGTCGCCGCCCGCCTTGGACAGAAACTGCGGCAACAGGGCCAAATACATCACGGCGATTTTCGGATTCAGCAGATTGGTCAGAAAACCCATCATGAACAGCTTGCGGTCGCTGTCCGGCGCCAGCTCGCGCAGCTGGAAGGGCGAGCTGCCGCCGGGTTTGAGCGCTTGCCACGCCAGATACAGCAGATACGCCGCGCCGCCCAAGCGCAAGGCGTCGTAGGCATAGGGGATGGCCAGCAGCAAGGTGGTGATGCCCAGCGCCGCGCACAACATGTAGAACACAAAGCCCAGCGCCACGCCGGACAAGGAGATCAGCCCGGCCCGCTTGCCCTGGCAAATGGAGCGCGAGATCAGATACATCATATTCGGCCCCGGGGTGGCCACCATGCCCAAGGAGACCAGCGCAAAGGCAAGCAGATTCGAGTATTCCGGCATCGTCGTTCCCAATCGGTTTAAACGGGTTCCGCTCCAACACCTCATGCCAGCGGCCGAGGCGGTACGGAAGCGCCTATGCTAGCTGAATTACGCCTAGACCGTTTTCATTTCCCGCCCCCCCCCCTGCGTAATGATCGGCTTAAATCCAGCGCCCTGGAGATGGCCGATTGTTCCCTAAAGAGCCAGTTCAAAGCCTCGCAAGCAAGAGCAAGCGCTCCTTGACGGAGCTTCAATTCCTCAGATTCTCTGGTCTCTGATAGGCGGCCCTCTCGAGGGACGGTGCCGCCAAGCCTCTATCATCCATGACGACGACTGTGAGGTATGGACACAGCCCTGGCAGGCAGTCCACAGGGCATTCTACGAAGCCATGCTCTTGTAGTGGTGTCTCAGAGCCGAAAGCGAAAATCATGTATTACGCGGTATATCGCGTGCGCACTGGCCTTGCCTCCCTGAACGATCCTCCCCAAACCCAAGACGCCCCTCCCCCAACCTCAAGCCAGCAACCGCGCCTGCTGTCCCAAACCTTGGACGCTTGCGTCATGGCCTTCAACTGCTTCGCCCTCTTACGCTCCACCCTAGCCGCCCTCCAGTCCCAAACGCCCCCAGCCTCCCATCAGTCCTTGTTGGCGGGCCTGTCCATCCAGGTACTGGACGACTACGCCGCCCGCTTCCAACACCTTTATGCCGAAGTTCAGCAGGCACCGCTTGAGGCCGTAAGCGAAACCGTCATCACGGAGAGGCCTGTTTAAGATCACGCTGACCACGCTGGCTTGACCATCCGCAGCCTGATAGATCAGGGTTGATTCACTCATCATTCACG
The DNA here is from genome assembly GCF_057809415.1 of Chromobacterium sp. FG22. Taxonomy (NCBI): domain Bacteria; kingdom Pseudomonadati; phylum Pseudomonadota; class Betaproteobacteria; order Neisseriales; family Chromobacteriaceae; genus Chromobacterium; species Chromobacterium sp. FG22. The sequence continues at coordinate 177,373 of NZ_JBMDJX010000008.1, forward strand.
AGTGCGAATCAAGATGACGAACATCACCAAGGGCGCCGCGCAGCGAGAATCGGCCTATGCGGAAATCAAACACCGAATCATCCATTGCGAGCCTGAATTCACGCCCGGCGCAGTCCAGAACGAGTCTCGCATCATGGAGTTGTTGGGACTGGGCCGCGGACCGATCAATCAGGCGCTGCATCGGCTGGAGGTGGATGGCTGGGTGGCGATTCTGCCGCGCAAGGGCTTGCTGATTACCCCGCTGTCGCTTGATCTGCTAATGGAGCTGGTCGCCGTGCGCACGCTAAACGAGGTGTTCTGCGTCGGGCTGGCGGTCAACAACGCAACGGACGGCGAGATTGCCGCCATGCGGTCCATCGTTGAACGCACTCCCGCCCTGATCGCTCAGCGCGACATCGCCGGTCTGGCCGCACTGGATGTGGCGTTCCACATGGCCATCTCCGCCGCCGCGCGCAACAGCACGCTGGCCGAACTGCTACGCGCCCTTCACGAAAAACAGGCGCGCTTCTGGTTCCTGTCCCTCTCCGCCCCCGACCATCTTGAGCAGGTCCACCGCGAGCACCTCGCCATTGTCGAGGCGTTTGAACGCAGGGACGTCGCCGGCGCGCAAGCATTGATGCAACACCACATCGAGGAGTTCAAGCGCAATACCACCCGCAGTATCTAGCCAGGAGGCAGCCATGTTGGAACTTCATGTCGTCGGCCAAGGCCCACGTAGGTTTTCCCCACAGCAATTAATCATCGCCGGCTGGGCCGGGCGGGATCAACACGCGGTGGAGCACCATATCCGCGAGTTGGAAGCGCTGGGGGTGCGCCCCCCGGCAAGCACGCCTTGTTTCTATCCTTTGTCGCACCAGTTGCTGACGACCGCCGCCGAACTGGAAGTGCCGCGCGAGAACTCCTCCGGCGAAGTCGAATGCGTGCTGTTCGCCGATGCCGACGGCCTGTTCGTCGGCGTCGGCTCCGACCACACCGACCGCCAGGTGGAAGCCTATGATGTGACGGTCTCCAAACAGATGTGCGCCAAGCCGATCAGCGCCGAGCTTTGGCGTTTCAATGAAGTCGTCGCGCACTGGGACCAACTGCTGATGAGATGCTGGCGGGAACGCAATGGCGTACGCGAGTTGTACCAGCAGGGCGGCACCGCGCAGCTGCTGCATCCGCGGCTCTTGATCGAACGCTATGGCCAGGGCCGGCCGCTGCCGACAGGCAGCGTACTGTTTTGCGGCACCTTGGCGGTAAACGGCTCCTTGGGCCATGGCGAAGCGTTTGAAATGGAACTGCATGACCCGGTGCTGGGGCGCACGCTGCGCCACGCTTACCGCGTCAAGACGCTGGAGGTGGCGACATGAGGCCGACCTTGACGCAGCTGCACTTGGCCTTGCGCCAGGGGCGCACCAGCAGCGTGGCGCTGACCGAACACGCGCTCGACGCGATTCACCGTCACCGGGAGGATGGCGGCGTCGCCTTCCTTCAGCTTGATGCGGAGTCCGCGCTGGCCGCCGCCCACAAGATTGATGCGGCCAAGCACTATCCCTCTTTTCTCTCCGGCATCCCGATATCGGTCAAAGACCTGTTCGACGTCCGGGGCCAAGTCACCACCGCCGGCTCCGTGGTGCTGAAGAACGAGCCGCCGGCCCGCCAAGACGCGCAGGCGGTAGCCAGGCTGCGCGCAGCCGGCGCGGTGCTGCTCGGCCGCACCAATATGAGCGAGTTCGCCTACTCCGGCCTGGGACTGAACCCGCACTACGGCACCCCGATCAACCCCGGCGATCCGACGCGCATTGCCGGCGGCTCCAGTTCCGGCGCAGCGGTCAGCGTGGCGCAGGGCATGAGCGCCGCCGCGCTGGGCACCGATACCGGCGGCTCGCTCCGCATCCCCGCCGCTTTTTGCGGCTTGACCGGCTTCAAGCCCACCGCGCGGCGCGTGCCGCAACAAGGCTGCCTGCCCTTGTCGCCGTCGCTGGACTCGATTGGGCCGCTCGCCTCCTCCGTGTCCTGCTGCGCGATGATGGACGCCGTGCTTCGGGTTGGCGGGACACCTGCGCTCTCCCAAGACATTCTGCCCAGCCTCAATGGGCGCAGGCTCTATGTAAGCGAAGACTATGTCGCCGATCAGCTTGATCCCGCCGTGGCCCAGGCCTTTGAGCAAGCCCTGTCCCGCTTATCCCGTGCCGGAGCCAAAATCATCCGCTTCGACTTCCCCGAGTTGCGACAGATCGCCGACATCAACGCCAAGGGCGGCCTAGTCGCGGCCGAAGCCTGGCGCTGGCATCACGCGCGGCTAACAGGAAAAGACGGCAGCTCCTATGATCCGCGCATCGCCCGCCGCATCCGCGCGGGCGCCAGTCAAAGCGCAGCCGACTACTTGGACATACTCGAACAGCGCCGCGCGCTGCAAGCCGTCGCCACCCGCCGCCTGTCCATGGCCGACGCCTGGCTGATGCCCACCGTGGCGATTCTCCCGCCCACGCTGGCCGAATTGGAGGACGACGCCACGTTCACCCGTTTGAACAGCCTGGTGCTACGCAACACCAGCATCATCAACCTGCTGGATGGCTGCGCGGTCAGCCTCCCCTTGACGCCGCAAATCGGCCTGAGCGTGAGCGGGCTCTACAACCGCGATCATCACACCCTGAAACTAGCCGCCAGCATTGAATCCGCGCTGGCCCATGCCTAAAGGAGAACGGCAATGGACAAGACCCTGCGAGTGACTCCCGACGAGCGGAACAATGCCTACCGCAAAGCCACCTTGCGGCTTATCCCCTTCCTGATCATGCTCTTTATCCTGGCTTGGATTGACCGGGTCAATATCGGCTTCGCCAAGTTGCAGATGCTGAACGACTTACAGTTCAGCGAGGCCATTTACGGCTTGGGCGCGGGCATTTTCTTCATCGGCTATTTCCTGTTTGAAGTCCCCAGCAACCTGTATCTGGAAAAAGTCGGGGCGCGAAAGACTCTGGCCCGGATCACCATCTTGTGGGGAGCCATCTCCATGGCGATGGCCCTGGTGCAGACCCCGACTCAGTTCTATGTGCTGCGTTTTCTGCTGGGAGCCGCCGAGGCCGGCTTCTTCCCCGGCGTGGTGCTGTACCTGACTTATTGGTTCCCTCTCGCCCGACGCGCCCGCATCAATGGCCTGTTCATGACTTCCTTCGCCATTGCCGGGGTGATCGGCGGCCCGCTGGCCGGGCTGATCATGTCCAGTCTGGACGGCTTGAACCAGTGGCAGGGTTGGCAATGGCTATTCATCGTGGAAGGCGCGCCCTCGGTTCTGGCCGGCCTGGCGGTGCTGCGCTACTTGCCGGAAACGCCGGCCAAAGCGGCTTGGCTGAGTCCGACGGAACGAGAAGCCATCCGCCAGGACATCGCAGCGGATCAGCGCGACCCCAACAAGCAGTCTTCGTTGAAAGCCGCTTTCACCAGCCCCTATGTCTGGCTCTGCGCCGCCATCTACTTCTGCATCGTCAGCGGCAACGCCACCATCGCCTTCTGGTCCCCCTCCATCATCAAGGAACTCGGCATCCAAGGCACCCTCAATATCGGCCTGATTTCGACGCTGCCTTTCCTCGCCGGCACCATCGCCATGGTCTGGAACGGCGCGCACTCCGATAAGGTAGGCGAACGTCGCCTGCACTGCGCCGTCGCGGCCCTGATTGCCGCCCTGGGCCTGGTGCTGACCGCGGCGCTGCTTCACAACACCTGGCTGGCGCTGTTGGCGCTGACCCTGGCTTCGGTCGGCATTCTGGCCGCCTTCCCGGTGTTTTGGGCCCTGCCCTCGCTGTTCCTTGCCGGCACCGCCGCGGCCGGCGGCATTGCGCTGATCAACTCGGTGGGCAACCTGGCGGGCTTTGTTGCGCCGTATATGATCGGCTTTCTGAAAACCAGTACCGGCAACTTGAGCGCTGGCTTGTATTTTGTGGCGCTGCTGGAGGCGGCAGCGGCGGTGCTGATCATCTTGTTCATCCAAAAACCACAGGCGAAGCTGATCCCGCAGGAGGCCCGGTCATGAAGCAAGACGAACTACCGGTGCTGGAGCAATTAAAGCAGTTGAACCGGAACCTGCTCGATACACGGGACAACACCGCGCTGCCTCACTTGGGCCAGCAGCTGGCCCAGCAATGCGCGGAGATGGATGCCTGTTTATTGCAAGGTCTGATCGATATCCGTTCCGCTCAGACCGGCCTGCAAGCCATCATGACTCTCTTGCAACGCCGCGACGAACCCTTGCTGTTCAGCAGCGAGGAGGCGGTGGCGCTGCTGGAGCCGGTGCTACAACGCTTGAATCATGGCGTGAACCACATCAACCGCCTGGTGTAGCCCGGCAAATCGCCAGGGAGCGCCCAGCGCTCCTTGGCGCTCAAAACCGGTGTTAAAGTCTTGCAAGCAAAGACGCTCTAAATACGCATCCGTCAAGACGATGTAATTTTCATATCATCTACCGGCAGTTACACCGCTTCCGTAGACCCTATCAAGAAAAAACCGAATACAACCGCACCAACTATGACTGCGGCTACCGGAACAAGACACTGCGACCTTGGTCAAAAAAAATCCCGACGAATTGCACAGATTACCGAAGCATATCAACTTCCGTTTGACATGAATTTTAGAAAACCCAGATGACTCCATTGGTGCGGCGTTAGCACTAGGGGGTGTCATGCCTTCTGTCCCAGTTGTGGATGAATCCAAAACTCATGCCAGGCCAAAAGAGATTAAAAATATCAAAGAAGATACCGCTGTCTGACCCACGCATCGCCGACATTTTAATTCAAGAGTGTCACGAGCCCATGATTTCAATAGAAAACATACATAAAAAAATTTATGCAGACACTTCCACTGAAAACGCCAATTGCTTGGGTTATCAGGCAAATTTCATTGCCAGACGCTCTGTTGCCGAACGGCTTAAAACAGTAGCTGACGCGCTTCCTGAACACTTATCCATCCTAATAAAAGAATCATACCGTCCCTATCATTTACAAAAAACACTGTTTGACGGCTACGTTAACGACTTGCTCATTGAGAAACCCAATCTATCAATCAAAGAAGTTGAAAAAATAGCATCGCACTTTATCGCACCGCCCATCGTCGCGGGCCACCCCACCGGAGGCGCCGTGGATGTTACATTAATAGATAAAAAGGGCAATGAGCTAGATATGGGCTGCGCATATGATGAAGATGAGAAAAGCTCTAACGGAGCTTGCCACTCATACTTTGATGAATTGAACTCCACTCAGCAACTCAACCGTAAGCAGTTGTTTGATGCGATGACGCAAGCTGGCTTTATAAACTATCCATTTGAATGGTGGCATTGGTCTTTTGGAGATCGCTACTGGGCCTTCATGTCTGAAAAATCCAACGCAATATTTGGCCCCATTCATATTTAGATCGCTCTTTGAACGGTTGATGAAAGTGAATTCGAAATTTTGTGTGAACCTGTCGTCACGCCTCTTCATGCGAGCATGACTCCATAAGGAGGCGTAACGCAGGATCAGGAGTTTTGTTAATGGGTCTTAGGCCGCATCCACCGCCTGGCGTAGCCATCCCCATCTCCTGGGCCTTGAACTACGCCGCCTGGCGGCCGTCGCTTGAAACGCAGTCAGCCGTCCACGCCCAAGGCCGCCCTCACCTCGCCGCCGGCGATGTCGAACAGCGCGCCGGCGGCCGGCGTCAGCCCCAGCATGTGGATGCAGCCATGGACCATGCCGTCCAGCTGCCGCGCCGTCGCCTTGACGCCTGCCGCGTTCAGCCTCGCGGCGTAGTCCTCCGCCTCGCTGCGCAAGGGATCGAACTCGGCGGTCAGGATGGTCGCGCTCGGCAGGCCGTCCAGGCGGGTCGCCAGCAGCGGCGAGACATAGGGCGACGCCCCCTCCGCCTCCGCGGACAGATAGCTGGCGTAGCAGAAGCGCATCAGCTCACGCGTCAGATAATAACCGTCGCCGTAAGCCTGGTAGGAGGCGCTGTCCATCTTGTGGTTCAAGGCCGGGTAGATCAGCAGTTGATGGGCGATGGGCGGGCCGCCGTGATCGCGCGCCAGCAGGCAGGCCGCGGCGGCGAGGTTGCCGCCGGCGCTGTCTCCGGCCACGCCCAGCCGGGCGGGATCCAGGCCGAGCGCTTGCGCGTGTTCAAACGCCCAGCACAAGGCGTCGTACACATCGTGCAGCGGCACCGGATAGCGGTGCTCGGGCGCCAGCCGGTAATCGACGGACAGCACCACGCAGCCGGTGGCCTGGGCCAGCGCGCGGCAGGGGTTGTCGTAGACCTCGGCCGAGCCCAGGCACCAGCCGCCGCCGTGGGCGAAGACCAGCGCCGGCTGCGCCGCCGCGCGGGCCTCGGGCCAATAGCCGATCACCCGCAGCGGGTAGCCGTCCCGCGCCTTCACTTGGAACACCTCCACCTGCGCCACATCTTCCAGCGGGCCCTGCTGTTGGCGCAGCCCGGCGTCGGTGTCGGCGCGCAGCCGCGCCATGTCCACGGGCGCGCCGGCCTTGCCCGCCTCCGCCTGTTCCAGCCACTGCTGGATCTTGCTATCCAAGGGCATCTCAGTCCTCGCTTTCCAGGAAGGGCAGCAGTTCGGCGATGAACGCCTCGGCCGCCTCCTCCATGATGAAGTGGCCGCAGTCAGGGATGACCACGCCGCGCAAATCGTCGGCCCGGCCGCGCATGGTGTCCAGCGGGGCCTTGCCGGTGGCGTGTTCGGCGCCGATGGCGAGCACCGGCATGGCCAGCTTGCTTTGCGCGCGCCGCTGATTCTGACGGATGGTTTCGGGAATGGCCCGGTAATAGGCGAAGCCGCCGCGCAGGCCGCCCGGCGAGGAGTAGGCATCGATATACACCTCCGCCGCCACCCGGTTACGCCGCCATGACCAGCGCTGGAACATGAAGTCCAGGTAGGCGCGCTCGCGCCCGGCAATCAGCGTTTCCGGCAAGTCGGCCAACTGGTTGAACATGAAATGCCACAGGAAGATGTTTTCTTCCGGCGGCGCGAAAATCGACGGCGCCGGCGCCAGCCCGGGTATCACCGCCTCGGTCAGCGCCAGCCGGCTGACCACGCCGGGGTGATCGCTGGCCAGCGCGTAAGCCAGCCACATGCCCACATCGTGGCCCACCACCTGGTAACGCTCATGGCCCAGCCGGCTCATCACCTGGCGCAATGTGGCGGCGACGGCGCCGGTGTCGTAGCCGCTGTCCGGCCGGCTGGACAAGCCGGTGCCCGGCGGATCCACGGCGATGGCCTGGAAGCCGCGCGCGGCCAAGGCGCGCATCACATGACGCCAGGCGAACCAGGTTTGCGGCCAGCCGGGGATCAGCAGCACCGGCCGGCCAGCGCCAGCGGTGACCACATGGACGCGCTGGCCGTCCAGCCGCACGTAGTCGTGAATGAAATCGGGTTCGGTGTCGATAAGGGGAAGTGCCGACATCTGTAGTCTCGCTGAAAAGGTGAATGGGAAGTCAGGCGATGCCCAGCATCGCGCGGATCTGCTGCTGATCGACCGCGGCGCCGGCGAAGTCGTCGAATACGCGCTCGGTCACGTGGATGATGTGGCGGTTGATGAAGTCGACGCCTTCGCGCGCGCCGTCCTCCTGGTTCTTGAGGCAGCACTCCCACTCCAGCGTGGCCCAGCCCTCGTAGTCGTATTGCGCCAGCTTGGAGAAGATCGCCTTGAAGTCCACCTGGCCGTCGCCCAGGGAACGGAAGCGTCCGGCGCGCTCCATCCAGCCGCTGTAGCCGCCGTAAATGCCTTGCCGGCCGTTGGGCCGGAATTCGGCGTCCTTCACATGGAACATGCGGATGTGCTCGTGATAGATGTCCAGGAAGGCGAGGTAATCCAGTTGCTGCAACACCAGGTGGCTGGGGTCGAACAGCATCTTGCAGCGCGCGTGCCGGTCCACCAGCTCGTAAAAGCGTTCGAAGCTGGCGCCGTCGTGCAGGTCTTCGCTGGGGTGGATTTCGTAGCACAGATTGACGCCGTGTTCGTCGCAGACGTCGAGAATCGGCCGCCAGCGACGCACCAGTTCTTCGAAGGCGGTTTCAATCAGCCCTTCCGGCCGTTGCGGAAACGGGAACAGATACGGCCAGACGAAGGAGCCGGAAAACGTGCCCATCTCGCTCAGGCCCAGCCGCCGCGAGGCCTGGACCGCCATCCGCAAACGCTCCAACGCCCAGGCGGCGCGCTCCGCCGGCTTGCCGCGCAGGCCGGGCGGCGCGAAGTTGTCGCACATCGCGTCGTAGGCCGGGTGCACGGCGACCAGTTGCCCGAAGATATGCGTGCTCAGCTCGCTGATCTCCAAACCGTGCGCGGCCAGCGTGCCGGTGATTTCATCGCAATAGTCCTGGCTGACGGCGGCGCGCTCCACATCGATGAAGCGGCTGTCCCAGGCCGGAATCTGCAAGGCCTTGAAGCCGGTGCGCGCCGCCCAGCCGGCGATGCCGTCCAGGCTGTTGAACGGGGCTTGATCCGCGCCGAATTGAGCCAGGTGCAGGCTGGGTCCCTTGAGTGTTTTCATGTGTCGCCCTTAATTGTTTGTCGATCGACAAATAATAGGCGACGCCAAGGCTACACGTCAACGGCGGAGCGCGATAAAATTCCGCCCAAGAACAATCGAGCGAGGCGGAAAGATGGCGGGCAGGCCTAGGGAGTTTGACCGGGAACAGGCGTTGCAACAGGCGATGCTGGCCTTTTGGCGGCGCGGCTACGAGGGCACGTCGATGTCGGATCTGGTTGCGGCGCTGGGCATCGCCTCGGCGCGGATCTACGCGGCCTTCGGCAGCAAGGAGGGCTTGTTCCGCGAGGCGGTGGCGCGCTACGCCGCCGGGGACGGCGGCTTCGCCGATCTGGCGCTGCGCCAGGAGAGCGATGTGGCCGCCGCCATCGAGCGGATGCTGCGCGACGCGGTCATGCTCTACACCCGGCATGACGCGCCGCAGGGCTGCATGGTGGTGTCGGCGGCCACCAATTGCTCGGAACAGAACGACGGCGTGCAGGAATGGCTGCGCGCGCAGCGCCAAGAGCGCACCCAATCGGTGACGGAGCGGCTGCGGCGCGGCGTGGCCGACGGCCAGCTGCGGCCGGACGCCGATGCGGACGCCCTGGGTGATTTCTACGCCGCGCAATTGCACGGCATCTCGGTGCAGGCGCGCGACGGCGTGCCGCGCGAGCGGCTCTTGGCCTCGGTGCGCGTCGCCATGGCTCCGCTTTGGACGGCGGCCGTCAAGGCCTGAGCCGGCGCTCGGCGCGTCGGCCGGGCCCTCCTACCCCGCGCCGGTCTGAGGCCATTCCGGGAACAGCGTCTCGGCCAGGTGCATCACGCGTATCGGCAAGCGGTGCGCCCAGGGGCGAACCTGGGCGGCGCAGCGGCGCCAATGCTCGTGGGTGAACATGCGGCTGGGCGCGCTGGCCACCCACACCGCCAGCACCAGCGCGGCGCGCAGGGTGTCCGGGTCGGTGCTCAAGCCCACGTTGACCTGGGCGGCGGCGTGTATGGCCTCGCTGGCCGGCAGCGGCGCGCCGGGCGCGAATCCCAGCCGCGCCAGGGCCGCGCTCACTTCCGGCGCGCGGACGGGT
>NZ_JBMDJX010000080.1:0-495 GCF_057809415.1 Chromobacterium sp. FG22
CGCACTTCCAGATGCAGGCCGAGAAGGGCTCGGGCAAGTCCAAGCTGCTGGAGAGTCTGCAAACCACCCTGGCGTTTCAGGTGCTGTCCGGGCAGATGCTCAAAACCGACCACCGCCGGCGGGCGTCAGTCTCCTTCACCTCGCAGCCGGTGGGCTGGGATGAATTCTCCAAGCTGCCCAAAGCGGTGCTGTCCGACATCGACGCGCTGCTGCAGTCGACCTATCGTTTCGAGTTCACCCGCGTTGGGGCCAGCCTGACGCCCTACCTGATGTGCGCGCCGGTGCTGTTGGCCGGCGAGGAAGTGGACGTGCAGAGCCTGCAGTCCAAGCTGTGCCGCAGCAGCCTGTCGGTGGCGCGACAAGGGGCGCTGATTCCGCATGATCTGCCGGCCTTCCCGCTGTGGCCGTGGCTGCAGTTTCTAGCCGACGTCGAGCCGGCCCGGCTGCGCGACCTGCACCGCCATTACCTGGGCCTGTGCGAACGCCACAGCCGCG
>NZ_JBMDJX010000081.1:0-478 GCF_057809415.1 Chromobacterium sp. FG22
TCACCTCCTTTCTAGAGAAGGTTGTTGATCGAGTACTTACAGCCTATCGGTTATTCGCGAGTTTGAGTCTCGCGATCAGAGTGCTTGGATGAGTACTGTGATCGCGTTGTTTGAACGCACTGATCTTTAACAAACTGAAGAAGCCGAATATATAAAGACGGCGAGAAGGAAGCGTAAAGTTAACTCTTTACGTGGACGGATCGTCATCTTGGGTATTTGATTGTATCTAGGCTACGTCGCCATATCAAAAGGGGCGGTGTAGTCGTCGCACAAACACACTTGTTGTTTTGGTGATCTAGGTTACTGAAATGATAGGGTCAAGCGACTAAGTGCATCTGGTGGATGCCTTGGCGATCATAGGCGAAGAAGGACGTGTAAGCCTGCGAAAAGCGCGGGGGAGCTGGCAATAGAGCTTTGATCCCGCGATGTCCGAATGGGGAAACCCCTCCGCAAGGAGATCCCAGACTGAATACATAGG
>NZ_JBMDJX010000082.1:0-468 GCF_057809415.1 Chromobacterium sp. FG22
GCCGCCGTCAGTTGCAAATCCTTGCCCGCCTGGATCAGGCCTGCGCCGTTCTCCAACTGCCCGGCCGTCAGCTTGAACTGGTCATCGCTGCCGAGCAGGCCATCGTTGCGCAGCACATCGCTGGCGCTAAGGCTCAGACTTTGCGAGCCAATCAGGCTGCCCTTGGCGTTATTCAACTGCCGCAGCTGGGCGTCCAACGCTTGTTGGGCGAAGACTTCGCCGCCCTGATTGCTGAGCGTGTCCGCCTTCAGGTTCAGGTCTTTGGCGATGATGTGGCCGCCGTCGTTGTTCAGGCTGGCTTGCTTCTCCAGCTTCAACTCACCGGCCGACTGCAAGGTGCCACCGTGGTTGTCGATATCGGCAGCCTTGATATCCAGCCCGGCATTGCCGGCGATCTTGCCCTGGTTGTTCAACTGGCCGCTGATCTCCAGGCTGCTGGCGGCGTCCTTGCCCAGCGCCAAGATTTGC
>NZ_JBMDJX010000083.1:0-449 GCF_057809415.1 Chromobacterium sp. FG22
TCTGCCGTCCCAGCGCGTCGTGTTCGATCCGGGTCACCGCGTCGCGCTGGGCGTCGACGATCAGGGTCGGCGTCAGGCCGGGTTTGAGCGCGGCGGTGTCGACGCGTTGGGCGTAGCGGGTGATGCGGGTGGTCTGACCGAGCGCGTCGTACTCGGTGGCGGTGGCGTAGCCTTCGGGATCGATGTGCAGGGTCTGGCGGCCGAGCGCGTCGTAATAGTTGTAGCCGCTATAGCCGCGCGGGTCGGTGATCTTGACCGCGTTGCCGGCCGCGTCGTATTCGGTGACGGTGACGCCGCCCAGCGCATCGGTTTCGCGGATCAGCCGGCCGAGCAGGTCGTAGTCGCGGCGGGTGGTGTGGCCGCCCGCGTCGGTTTCGGCAATGCGATTGCCTTTGGCGTCCAGTTGATAGCGGGTGGTAGCGGCCAGCTTGCCGCCGTCGCCGCGGGTT
>NZ_JBMDJX010000084.1:0-435 GCF_057809415.1 Chromobacterium sp. FG22
CGCTGTCCGATTCGATCTGCAGCGTGGCGTTGCCGTTGGCGTCGTACAGGTAGGCGCGCGTCACCCCGCCTTCGTTGCGCCGAAACACCCGGCCGGCGCCGTCGTAGTCGGCGAACTCCTGCCACGCGCCCTGACCATCGGCGCTGGTGCGTTTGCCCACGATCTCGCCGTAGGCGTTGTAACGCGTTTCAAAGCGCATGCCGGTCGCCTGGTCGCGTCTTTCGGTCTGGCGGCCGGCCGCGTCGTAGCGGTAGCCGGTCACGTCGTTGACTTCGCTGCCGTCGGCCTGACGTCGCGCCCGCTGGCTGCGGGTCAGCTGACCCGCGGCGTCGTAGTCGTAACGGATGCCATTACCCATCGCGTCGGTCTGGCTCAGTAGCCGGCCGCCGGCGCCGTATTGGTAGCGCACGATCTGGTCGTCGGCTTCGCTGGCCT
>NZ_JBMDJX010000085.1:0-416 GCF_057809415.1 Chromobacterium sp. FG22
GAGCCGTCAGGCGATACCCACCAAACAGGCGGCTGTCCGGCGGCCTGTGGCGTTGAATCCGTTTCCGCGTGGGTATCGCTGCGCTCCTCCCACCCTACGGTTGGAGCCGTGTTGGGGCCGCGTTGGGTAGGGTGGGTGGAGCCGTCAGGCGATACCCACCAAATCGGCGGCTGTCCGGCAGCCTGTGGCGTTGAATCCGTTTCCGCGTGGGTATCGCTACGCTCCACCCACCCTACGGTTAAAGCCGCGTTGGGGCTGCGTTTGGGTAGGGTGGGTGGAGCCGTCAGGCGATACCCACCAATAGGCGGCTATCCGGCGGCTTATGGCGTTGAATCCGTTTCCGCGTGGGTATCGCTTCGCTCCTCCCACCCTACGGTTGGAGCCGCGTTGGGGCCGCGTTTGGGTAGGGTGGGTGG
>NZ_JBMDJX010000086.1:0-405 GCF_057809415.1 Chromobacterium sp. FG22
CGAACTTGGCGCGCAGATGCGGCGCGGTGGAGAGATGGTCCATCACGTGATTCGGGCGGAGGAACAGCGCCATCTCGCTGCGGCCGTCCGGAAGTTTGACCCGGTCCCAGCAGTGCGGGTAGTCAAAGCGCCGGGCTTCCAGCTCGGACAGCAGGATTTCCATGATCCACACCCAGGGCAGCCGGCTGCCGTCAGTGTCGACGATATGGCTGTTCATCTCGGCCAGCAGGTCTTCGATGAAGCCGCCTTGCTGCGGGTCGAGGTCGGCGAACTCGCACAGCAAGGCCCAGCTGCACAGCAGGGCGGAGTAGTTCTCCATCATCCGCCGCGCGGTGGCGTCGCCGGTGGGCGCGCGGCTGTGGCGTTCGCACAGGCCCAGGTAATGGCGGTGCAGGTCGCGCAGCC
>NZ_JBMDJX010000087.1:0-399 GCF_057809415.1 Chromobacterium sp. FG22
AGATCACCTTCGACGACCAGCGCGGCGCGGAGCGGGTGATGGTGCACGCCGAGCGCGACATGCAGCAGACCACCGAGCGCAACAGCTCGGAGGCGGTGGGGCAGGACAAGAACACCTCGGTCAAGGGCACGTCCACCTCGGTCACCGGCGCCTCGATCAGCTACACCGGGGTGTCGGTGTCCTTCACCGGCCTGTCGGTCAGCTTCACCGGGGTATCCACCAGCTTCACCGGCCTGTCCACCAGTTTCACCGGGGTGTCCACCAGCTTTACCGGCGTCTCCACCGGCTTCACCGGGGTGTCCACCGGTTTTACCGGCGTCTCCACCAGCTTCACCGGCATTTCCACCGGTTTCACCGGGGTGTCCACCAGCTTTACCGGCGTGTCCACCAGCCTGACCG
>NZ_JBMDJX010000088.1:0-383 GCF_057809415.1 Chromobacterium sp. FG22
CTGGCGGCTGAGCTGGTCCAGGCCGTTGTATTCGCTGTCGCTGGTCGGCCGCACGCTGCGGCCTTCGTAGTCGGTATAGGCGGCGTCCTGACGTCGGGTTTCCCGGCCTTGCGCGTCGTAACGCCAGTCGGTGACCTGGCCGGCGGCGTCGGTCTTTTGCGTCACCTTGCCCAGCGCGTTGTACTGGTAGCGAGTGATGGCGGTGACCACGTTCTGGCTTTGGCCGTCGGCGCTGGCTATCTGGACGCCGAGGCTGCGCTCGACGCTGATGCGGCCCATCCGGTCGTAGTCGGTTTCGCGCACGCGGTCGTCGGCGTGGGGCTTGAGCTGCTGACGCAGCGTGTCCAGCGGGGTGGCGCTGTCGTAAGCGCCGCTCAGGGCGC
>NZ_JBMDJX010000089.1:0-372 GCF_057809415.1 Chromobacterium sp. FG22
TGGGCGGCGACTCCATCCTGAGCATACAGATGGCGTCGCGGGCGGCGGAGCGGGGTTTGCGCATCAGCCCGCAGCAGGTGTTCCGCTATCCGACCATTGCCGAGCTGGCGGCGGAAAGCGGCGCGGCGGAAGAAGCCGGCGCGCCGGCGGAGCAGGGCGAGGTGAGGGGCGAAGTGAGGCCCGGCCCGATCCAGGCCTGGTATCTGGATTGGCCGGGCACGGATTGGCAACAGTTCAGCCAGGGAGCTTATCTGGGCCTGAGCGGCCCGCTCGACGCCGAAGCGCTGATCGGCGCGCTGCAGGCGGTGGCGCAGCGGCACGACGCGCTGCGGATAGGCTGGCGGCGGGACGGCGAGCGCTGGATTCAGGAAA
>NZ_JBMDJX010000009.1:0-183361 GCF_057809415.1 Chromobacterium sp. FG22
CGCCAGACGCCCCATTGCAAAGCCCAGCTCACACGAGCTGGGCTTTATGCATTGCGCTGACCGCCAGACGGCGTGATCGAACTCTCCTTCCTGTCTTCCCCATTCTTTAGCTTTCTCCTTGATTATTAAGCCATTGTTCTTTTTGTGGCTGTATTTTCACTTATTTTTACTGAAATTTCGGCTAATTACTCAGCAGAACCTATTGGTTATGAATAGAATTCCAGCATCAAGATCGGGAATCGAGGCGGGAATTTTGAGAAATTTCAGGCGGGATGGTGTGCATTTATTTGTATTGGCCTGGGCTCTCTGCGCCTTGTTGGTGACGGTGCTGTGGGGGATGGGGGAGCTGCAGCGTTTGAGGGACGAGTTCGAATCAGTGGCGCAGCGGGCGCATGCAATGGTGGCGCGCAAGCTGGACCAAAATGAGTCGGTGCTGTCTTCCGTGGATGCGCTGATGGCGGCAAGCCGGCCATTTGAGGCATCTGAGCTGTCCACCTTTGCGCGCGAGCTATTGCCCCATTATCCGCAGCTTCATTCCTTTATCTTTTTTCAAAGCGTGCCCTTGGCGGAGAGGCCGCTCTTCTTGCGCCAGATGAGCGGCAAGTTTGGCGCGACCTTTTACATTCGCGATTTCGACGTGGCGGGCAATCGGGCATGGCGGCCGGCCGCCGTGCGTCCGCAGTCATTGGTGATTTCCATGCTGGAGCCGGATCGGCCGGAAGCCGGTCCGATGTTTGGCTACGATATTTTGGGCGATGCTTATTTCCGGCCGGCCTTGAGCAGGGCCTTGGAGACTGGGCAGCGAGTGGCCAGCGGCGCGTTCGAGTTGCACGAGGGCGGTGGACGCGCTTATTTCTTGTTCCAGCCCTTGTTCGAAGATAGGGAGAAGGCGCCGGGCAAATTGGTGGGCGTGGTGGGGCTGGTGGTGTTTTGCGATCGCCTATTGCAGGCGCCGGCTCTGGAGCGCTTGTTGCCTGGATTGGACTTGACCCTGTACCAGGACGGCGTCCTTGCGCCGGGCGCGCCCTTGTTTCAGCGCCTGCATACTTCGTCCGAGCGTGATTGGTGGCCGGTGTTGCGTAGGCTGGAGGCTCGGCTTCCGCTGTCCAGCGTGGCCCAGCCTTTTGTGCTGGGCGTGGCTCGGGATGTCAGAGTGACGGACTTGGCGTTGTTGCCTTGGCTGTGGCAGCAGTCTTTGTTGCTCGCTTTCTTCGTGTTCGCCGGCCTGGTTCACTTGCAAAGAATGGCTTTGCGGCATGAGCGTCAGCAATCGGACGAGGCGATCTTCCTGCAGAGCGAACGGGCGTCCGTCACGCTGAGCGCGATTCATGACGGGGTGATCATTCTGCGCCAGGACCATGCGATCGAGCTGGCAAACCCGATGGCCTTGGAGTTGATGGGCATGGCGGCGGAGGAGGTGGTTGGCCGCGTCTGCCACGAGGTGTTCCACTTGCAGGCCGAGCTGGCCGCGGAGCTGGCGGAGGATCCGATCCGAGAGTGTTTCCGGACCGCGCAGCCGGTGGTATTGGCTGAGAGGATGCAGCTGACGTCGGCGCGAGGTCAGATTCGTTCGGTGGAGGGTGGGGTATCGCCGTTGTTCTCGCGGGAAGGGGGGCTGATCGGCGTGGTGTGCGCCTTGCGCGACCTGGGGCCTTTGCGGCAACGCACGGTGGCGGCGTTGGAGGCCAGCGAGAGCAAAGTCAAAGAGCATTTGGAGAAATTGTCCCATGTGGCCCGGTTGCATACGATGGGCGAAATGGCGTCCGGCATCGCGCATGAGCTGAATCAGCCTCTGACGGCGATCGCTAATTATTGCCAGGCCAGCATTCAGTTGCTGGAGGGGGTTGAGGAGGCGCCGGCCCAGGTGAACGCGGCGCTGCGTCTGGCGGTGGCGCAGGCAGAGAGGGCGGGGGAGATCATCAAGCGCTTGCGCGCCTTGGTCAGCAAGCGCGCGATCGAGACGCGGCTGATCGATTTGAACCAGGTGGTGGGCAATTGCATGTTCCTGGCCGAGTACGATCTGAAGGAGCGCGGCATCGAGGTGGTTCAGCTGTTGTCGGGTTATCCGGTGGCGGTGCTGGCCGACAGCATTCAGCTGGAGCAGGTGGTGCTGAATCTGCTGTCAAACGCGATGGACGCCTTGCGCGACGAGCCGATGATGAAGCGTCATGTGATCGTGCATACCCGGCGAGAAGGCAAGAAAGCGATTCTGGAGGTGCGGGACACCGGTCGCGGCATTACGCCGAGTTCATTGGAGGTGCTGTTCCATCCATTCTTTTCAACCAAGCCAAACGGAATGGGGCTGGGTTTGTCCATCTGCCAGACGATTGTGGAGCAGTACGGCGGCCTGATCTCGGCGGAAAACATCCCGGCCAGCGGCGCTTGCTTCCGGATCGAGTTGCCATTGTCGCGCCAAGGCGAGCCGGAGCGTGCTCCGGTGCCCTCGCCTGACGGCTGCGGCGCCGGTGTTTGACGGTGCTAGCTCTTGGGGGCCGGAGCCGGCGACGCGGTCTGCGTGCGATGCGAGCGTTCTTCGCGCGGGGTGATGCCGAAATGGTTGCGGTAGGTGCTGGAGAAATGGGGGCCGCTGGAGAAGCCGCAGGCCAGGCCGATCTGGACGATGGATTTGCTGGTTTGCTGCAATAGCTGGCGCGCTCGGCTCAGGCGCAACTCCAGGTAGTATTTGGACGGCACCGTGCTCAGGTATTGCTTGAACAGCCGTTCCAGCTGGCGTCGGGAGACGCCGACATAGTAGGCGATGTCGTCGGTGCTCAGCGGCTCTTCGATATTGGCCTCCATCAGACTGACCGCTTCCGTCAACTTGGGCTGGCTGCCGCCGATGCGGGTGGCCAGGGGGATGCGTTGGCGTTCATTGCCGGGACGGATGCGTTCCATGCTGAACAGTTCCGACAGCTGAGCGACAAATTCGTGGCCGTGCTGATTGCCAACCTGGGTCAGCATGAAATCAAAGGTGGCCGCTCCGCCTGCGCAGCTGAGGCGTTTGCCGTCGATTTCAAATAGATTGGACGAGGTGATGATGTCCGGAAACTCTTCGGTGAAACGGCTGATCTCGCGCCAGTGTATCGTTGCGCGCAGGCCGTTGAAGTGTCCGGTGCGGGCCAGCCAATAGCTGCCGCAGCCGATGCCGCCCAGTTGGATTTTATCCGGACCGCAGGCGGTGAGCCCCTTGCTCAGGACGTCCAGGCTGAAGTCGGGATTGATGTCGTCGGCCAGGATCAGCAGGCAATCCAGCTTGGGGGCGCCGTCCAGCGGCAGATCCACCGCCAGCCGCGTGCCGTTGGAAAGCGGCACCGCTTGTCCGTCCAGGGAAAGCAGCAGGGTTTCGTAGAGTTTTTTCTCCGCCAGCCAATTGGCGTGCAGCAGAACCTCGGAGGCGATGGCGTAATCCGCCATCGAGGCATGGGGCAAGAGCAGGAAGCCGTAGCGCAGAGGCTTGGCGGGGTGGGACGGATGCTGACCCATTGGTTTTCGCGGCGAAGGGTGGAGATTACAAAAACACACCATGCCGGGCATGAGGCCGGCATGGTGTGCGACATTTTCCTATTGTACGATTTATTTCAGGCTGCCGGAGAGGAATTGTACCAATCGCTCGCTTTGCGGGCGGATCAGCACTTCCTTGGGGTGGCCTTGCTCCTCTATCCGGCCCTGGTGCAGGAAGATGACGTGGTTGGACACTTCGCGGGCGAAGCCCATTTCGTGGGTGACCACCACCATGGTGCGGCCTTCGCCGGCCAGGTCTTTCATCACGCGCAGCACTTCGCCGACCAGTTCCGGGTCCAGCGCCGAGGTGGGTTCGTCGAACAGCATCACTTCCGGTTCCATCGCCAGTGCGCGGGCGATGGCGACCCGCTGCTGCTGTCCGCCGGACATATGGGCCGGATACTTGTCTTCGACGCCGCGCAGGCCGACCTTGTCCAGATATTTGCGGGCGCGGGCGCAGGCTTCATCCCGGCTGAGTCCCAGCACGTGAATGGGCGCTTCGACGATGTTTTCCAGCACCGTCATGTGCGCCCATAGATTGAAGTGCTGGAACACCATGGCCAGCTTGGTGCGGATGCGCGCCAGCTGATTGGCGTCGGCGGCCTTGAGCGCGCCGGTCTTGCGATCGGATACCAGCTTGAGTTCTTCGCCGGCGGCGAGAATGCGGCCGCTATTGGGCTGCTCCAGCATGTTGATGCAGCGTAGAAAGGTGCTTTTGCCTGAGCCGGAGGAGCCGATAATGCTGATGACGTCGCCGGCGTGAGCGGTCAGCGACACGCCCTTCAGCACTTCGTGCGAGCCGTAGCTCTTATGCAGATCGCTGACTTGCAGCTTCAGATTCTTATCGGTGGGGGTGTGCATGATGGTGTTCCTGTATCGCTATCCGCATTAGTGCTTGCGTGGCGCCAAATAGGCCAGCCAGCGTTTTTCCGCCTGCTTCATCAACCAGACCAGCAGGAAGGTGAGCGCAAGGTAAATGGCGCCTGCGGTGAGGAAGGGCTCGAAAGCCATGTAACTGTCCGCGTAGATGCGGCGAGCCACGCCGGTAATGTCCGCCAGAGTGACCAGGCCGGCGATGGCGGTGCTTTGCAGCATCATGATGACTTCATTGCTGTAGGCGGGCAAAGCGCGGCGCAGCGCCGAGGGCAGCACAATGCGGCGCATCATCAGCCATTTGCTCATGCCCATGGCCTGGGCGGCTTCGATCTCGCCCCAGTGGGTGTTGCGGATCTGGCCGGCGATGATTTCGGTGGTGTAGGCCGCCGTGTTCAGGGTGAAGGCGAGGATGGCGCAGAAATAGGCTTCCTGCAGGTAGTGCCAGGCCCAGCTGTCGCGGATCCAGCCAAACTGGGCCAGACCGTAATAAATGATGAACAGCTGGACCAAGAGCGGCGTGCCGCGGAAGACATAGCCGTAAACGCGGACCGCACCGGAGGCCAGCCGGTTTTTGGAGAC
Source organism: Chromobacterium sp. FG22 (assembly GCF_057809415.1). Classification (NCBI taxonomy): domain Bacteria; kingdom Pseudomonadati; phylum Pseudomonadota; class Betaproteobacteria; order Neisseriales; family Chromobacteriaceae; genus Chromobacterium; species Chromobacterium sp. FG22. Next base: position 4,957 of record NZ_JBMDJX010000009.1, read on the forward strand.
TTGCATCAGCGCCATCGGGACGGCCATCGCCATGCCCAGAATAAGGGAGATGAACAGCAGTTCCAGCGTCATCACCAAGCCGTCGCGGCTGCTCATGACGGCGTTACCGTCTCCGCCGCCGAAGAAGGCGGGCAGTTTGTCCAGAATCAGTTGGAAGTCGATCACAGTCCGCTCTCCTTGACGCCCAGCGAATAGCGTTTTTCCAGTTTGCCCAACAGCAGATTGGACACCCCGGTGATCGCCAGGAACAGCAGGCCCACGATCAGATAGACGGTGAAGGGTTCCTGGGTGGTGGATTTGGCCGCGTCGGCGCGATACATCACGTCGTTCAGGCCGATGACCGAAACCAGGGCGGTGGATTTGACCAGCACCAGCCAGTTATTGGAGAAACTGGGCAGGGCGAAGCGAATCATCTGTGGAACGGTGATGCGGAAGAACACGCGCAGCGGCGTCATGCCGTAGGCCATGCCAGCCTCCATCTGTCCTTTGGGCACCGCCATCATCGCGCCGCGGAAGGTTTCCGTCATATAAGCGCCGAAGATGAAGCCCAGGGTCAGCACGCCGGCGACGAAGGGATCGATATTGGGACTTTCCCAGCCCATGCGGCCGCAGAGGTCGTTGATCATCATCTGGACGCCGAAGAACAGCAGAAACATCCAGACCAAATCGGGCACGCCCCGGACCACGGTGGAATAGAGCTCCGCCAGCCAGACCAGCGGTTTGGAGTGAGCGGATTTGAACAGCGCGCCAATCAGGCCCAGCACGATGGATACGAGCAGTGCTGAGCCGGCCAGCTGCAATGTGAGCACTGCTCCTTGCAATATGCTGGGAAGGTAACCTTGCAAAAACATGGTGTTACTGCCTCATTCATCAGCCTTGCGCGCAAGGCCGGTCCTTGCTCGGCCGCTGGGGGAACGGCCGAACAAAAAAGTCCCGGCGAGGCGCGCGGTGCGGGCGGCAGCAAGCCGCCCAGCGCCTGGGGCGCTTGGCCGGGACGGATGCGATTACGAGGGGTTTAGCCGCCGTAGACGTCGAAGCTGAAGTACTTGTCTTGGACTTTCTTGTAGCTGCCGTCCTTGCGCACCTGATCAATCGCCTTGTTCAGGCGTTCGGCCAGCGCCTTATTGCCTTTCTTGACGGCGATGCCCGCGCCCAGGCCGAAGTATTTGACGTCGGCGTAGTTCGGGCCGACAAAGGCGTAGCCTTTGCCGTTGGCGGTTTTCAGGAACTCTTGATCGCCGACGGCGCCATCGACGAAGACGGCGTCAACACGGCCGGACTTCAGGTCCAGGAAGGACTCGGGCGACTTGGCGTACGGCACGATGGTGGCGCCGGATTTGCCCCAGTAGTCCTTGGCGAACTTTTCCTGAGTGGAGGCGCGCAGCACGCCGATCTTTTTGCCCTTGAAGCTGTTCTGGTCAACGGCGGTGCCGGATTTGGCGACGATGCGGCTGGCGATGTTGTAGTACTTGCGGCTGAAGTCGACGGCTTTCTTGCGCTCCTCGGTGATTTGCATCGAGGACAGGATGGCGTCGAACTTGTTGGCGTTGAGGGCGGGAATCAGGCCGTCCCAGTCTTGCGGAACGATTTGACAGCTGACTTTCATGGCGGCGCAAAGGGCATTGGCCATGTCGATGTCGAAGCCTTGCGGCTTGCCATCGGCGCCTTGTTTGGAGAACGGCGGGTAGTTGAGGTCAACCCCAAAACGCAGAGTCTCTGCTTGGACGGAAAAACCGGACAGCAGAGCTGCCGCTGCGGAGGCGATCAGGACTTTTTTCATGGCGTGGATTTCTACTTCTCTATCGGGTGTTCGCGTCGTTGCGACGAACGCAAACCCAAGCTTGTAAACCCGGCGCTTGGAACGAGGCTGCTCACGGTGTCTCGCCCAAGCCGGAACCATTGTAGTTTTTTCTACTTTTGCCAGTAGTTGGCCGCAGCTTGCAACGGTTATCCGCCGTGCGCAAGATGGGGCCATTGTCTGGCAATCGGTGTGAGCAAGTGTTCGTATTTTAACCGATATTCTTGCTTCATGTGAAATGTATGAAAAATCAATGACTTATATTTCTTTTTTGGACTTGTGTACAATGTGGGGCTGGGAGAGAAACTTGTAAGCCGCCGTCGCATTGCTATAAGGCTAAAAGTGGCGTTCGCCACGATTTATCCCTGCGGCATTCGATGGGGGCGAACAGGCTTTTCCATGAAAATGTACGTCCACGTCGCATTAAGGAAATCCCGGCATGAAGGGGGTATCTACAATGCCTCGACACACTCCGTGCACACAACAAGAGAAGCAACATGTCGCTTACCAATAAGACCGAACTCGCGAGCCTGATCGCCGATATTCAGGCTGTAGCAGAGACCAAGCTTTCCGAAAAGGAGAAACACCAGCTCGAACCCTTCTTCCCGATCTACTTCGAGGAAGCCGAGCATGCCGATCTTAGACAGTTTTCGTCGCTGGATTTGTTCGGCGCCGCGTCGGCGCATTACGCGTTCGGCGCCAAGCGCGCGGCCGGTCAGCACAAGGCACGCATTTACAACCCGGATTTCGAGCGCGACGGTTGGCAAAGCACCCATACCGTGATTGAAGTGGTCAACGACGATATGCCGTTCCTGATCGACTCCATCACCATGCTGCTGTCGCGCCATAGCCTGAACCTGCACCTGCTGGTGCACCCGGTGCTGTCGGTGGGCCGCGACAAGAACGGTGCGATCCAGGCGGTCAAGCGCACCGAGGACCGCAGCCTGCCGCTGGAGTCCTTTATCCACGTGCAGATTGACCGAGTCACCGATCCGGCGGTGCTGAAGCAGCTGGAAGCGGATTTGAACCGCGTGATCGTAGACATCCGTCTGGTGGTGAGCGACGAACCCAAGATGCGCGAAGTGTTGGCCGACATCAGCAAGGACCTGTCCCTGGTCAAGGGCAAACGCGCGGCGGAAGCCAAGGAGGCGGTGGACTTCCTGGCCTGGATGTCCAAGCGCAACTTCCTGTTCATGGGTTATTGCGATTACGACCTGGTGCGCCGCAACGGCAAGGACAGCCTGAAGATCGTCAAAACCTCCGGTCTGGGCATCTTGAAGGACCAGGGCGACAAGGAATACTCCGCCAGCTTCGAACAGCTGCCGCAGGAGCTGCGTGAACTGGCTCATCTGCCGCAACTGATCATTCTGAACAAATCGCAGACCCGCTCCATCATTCACCGCCCGGCCTACATCGATTTTGTCGGCATCAAGCGTTTCAACGACAAGGGCGAAGTGATAGGCGAGCGCCGCTTCCTGGGCCTGTACACCGCCAGCGCCTACCAGGACTCCCCCAAGGACGTGCCCATCCTGCGCCAGAAAGTGGCGACCGTGGTCAGCAACTGCGACTACGTGGACGACAGCTATAAATCCAAGACCTTGAGCTTTGTGCTGGAGGCCTATCCGCGCGACGAGCTGTTCGAAATCCCGGCCGAGGTGTTGGGACCGATCTCCGAGGGCATCGTCAGCCTGCAGGAACGCCCGCGCGTGCGCCTGTTCGTGCGCAAAGACCGCTACCACCGCTACGTCAGCTGCCTGGTCTACGTGCCGCGCGACAGCTTCAACACCGAAGTGCGCCTGAAGATAGAGAAGGTGTTGATGAACGCCTTCAACGGCACCAGCGCCGAGTTCAGCGTGCAGATCAGCGACGGCTCGCTGGCACGCGTGCATTACATCATCCGCACCAACGCCGCCAAATTGCCGGAATTCCACGAGGCCGACATCGAGGCCGAAATCGCCCGCCTGGTGCGCGGCTGGGTGGAAGAGCTGCATCAACTGCTGGTGGAAACCCACGGCGAAGAACTGGGCAACGCGCTGTTCAACCGTTACAAGGGCGCTTTCCCGGTGGCTTACCGCGAAGAGTTCGCGGTGCGCAACGCGGTGCTGGACATCCAGCATATCGAATCGGTCAACGCCGACTCCCCGCTGGCGATGAAGTTGTACCGGCCCTTCCATCGCGGCGCCTCGGCTTTCAATCTGAAGCTGTTCCGCGAAGGCGAGGCGTTGGGCCTGTCCGCCAGCCTGCCGATTTTGGAAAACATGGGCGTCAAGGTCCGCGACGAGCATCCGTACTGCGTGCAGCGCGCGGACGGCCGTCAGGTGTGGATCAGCGACTTCGGCCTGGACGTGGGCTCCGCGGAAGAGCAGATCGCCAGCGAAGAAGTGCAGCAGGACTTCCAGGAGCTGCTGACCCAGGTGTTCGCCAAACGTTGCGAGAACGACGGCTTCAACCGCCTGGCGCTGGTGGCCGGGTTGGACTGGCGTGAAATTTCGCTGGTGCGCGCCTTGGCCAAGTACCTGCGCCAGGGCGGCCTGACCTTCAGCCAGGCTTACATCGAGCAGTGCGTGGCCAATTACCCGGCCATCACCCGCTTGCTGGTTGAACTGTTCGCCGTGCGTCTGGACCCGGCGCATGCCGACGACGCGCGCGCCGACGCCTTGCTGGCCAAGCTGCGCGAGCAGCTGGACGGCGTGGCCAATCTGGACGAAGACCGCATTCTGAACGGTTTCCTGTCGGTGATCCTGGCCACCCGCCGCACCAACTTCTGGCAGAAGGGCGCCGACGGCGAGTTCAAGTCCTATATCTCGTTCAAGCTGGAATCCAATCTGCTTCCCTTCCTGCCGCAGCCGCGCCCGATGTTCGAAATCTGGGTGTACAGCCCGCGCGTGGAGGGCGTGCATCTGCGCGGCTCTAAAGTGGCGCGCGGCGGCTTGCGCTGGTCCGATCGCATGGAAGATTTCCGCACCGAAGTGCTGGGCCTGGTGAAGGCGCAGATGGTGAAGAACTCGGTGATCGTGCCCATGGGCTCCAAAGGCGGCTTCGTCGGCAAGCAACTGCCGGCGCCTAGCGACCGCGAGGCGTTCCTGGCGGAAGGCGTCGCCTGCTACAAGATCTTCATCTCCGCGCTGCTGGACGTCACCGACAATCTGGTGAACGGCCAGATCGTGCCGCCGGCGGATGTGCGCCGCCTGGATCCGGACGATCCGTACCTGGTGGTGGCGGCCGATAAGGGCACGGCCACTTTCTCCGACATCGCCAACGGCATTTCCGCCGATTACGGCTTCTGGCTGGGCGACGCCTTCGCCTCCGGCGGTTCCGCGGGTTACGACCACAAGGGCATGGGCATTACCGCCCGCGGCGCTTGGGAATCGGTCAAGCGCCATTTCCGCCACCTGGGCGTCAACACCCAGGAGCAGGATTTCAGCGTGATCGGCATCGGCGATATGGCCGGCGACGTGTTCGGCAACGGCATGCTGCTGTCCGAGCACATCTGCCTGAAAGCGGCGTTCAATCACCTGCACATCTTCCTGGATCCGACGCCGGACGCAGCCAAGAGCTACGCCGAGCGCGCGCGTCTGTTCAAACTGCCGCGTTCCAGCTGGACCGATTACAAGCGCGAGCTGATCTCCAAGGGCGGCGGCATCTTCGAACGCTCGGCCAAGTCCATCCCGCTGTCGCCGGAAGTGAAGGCCTGGCTGGAAACCGACAAGGACAGCATGGCGCCGAACGAGCTGATCCACGAGATCCTCAAGGCCAAGATCGACCTGCTGTACAACGGCGGCATCGGCACCTACGTCAAGGCGTCCAGCCAAAGCCACGCCGACGCGCGCGACCGCGCCAACGATCCGGTGCGCGTCGACGGCCGCGATTTGCAAGCCCGGGTGGTGGCCGAAGGCGGCAACCTGACGTGCACTCAGCTGGGACGCGTCGAGTTCGCGCTGAACGGCGGCCGCATTGCCACCGACGCCATCGACAACTCCGCCGGCGTGGACTGCTCCGACCACGAGGTCAACATCAAGATTCTGCTGGGCGGTGTAATGCAGGCCGGTGACATGACCTTGAAGCAGCGCAATCAACTGCTGGCGGAAATGACCGACGAGGTGGCGCAGCTGGTGTTACGCAACAATATCCAGCAGACCCAGATCCTGGCGATCAAACGCCAGGAGGCCGCTGCGATGCTGACCACCCATGCGCGCATGATCGCGCACATGGAGAAAACCGGCGAACTGAACCGCGAAATCGAGTACCTGCCGTCCGAAACCCAGATCAATGAGCGCCGTCTGGCGCGTCAGGGTCTGACCGTGCCGGAAATCGCGGTGCTGCTGTCCTACAGCAAGATTTCGCTGGATCAGGCGATTCTGGCGACCGATGTGCCGGACGACGCGGACTTCCTGTCCATCCTGACCCATTACTTCCCGAAACCGCTGCAGCAGCGCTTTGGCGCGCAGATGCAGCAGCATCAGCTGAAGCGGGAGATCATCGCCAACCAGTTGGCCAACCAGATCATCAACCGCATGGGCACCACCTTCGTGTTCCGCATGCAGGAAGAGTCTCCGTTCTCCGCCGGCGACATCGCCCGCGCCTGGTGGATTGCCAGCCGCGTGTTCGACGCCGAGCGCCTGTGGAGCGAGATCGAAGCGCTGGACAACAAGGTGTCGGCGGATCATCAGGTGGAAATGATGGTGCTGGTGCGCACGCTGGTGGAGCGCGTGACGCGTTGGGTGCTGCGCAACAAGCGTCCGTTCTCCTCGGTGAACGCCGTGATCGAGCAGTACGCCGCCAAGGTGAAGGCGCTGTTGGCGCAACTGCCTCAGCTGATCGCTTCCGGCAGCTACCCGGCAGTGGAGGCGCTGGAAGCGCGCCTGAGCCAGCCGGGCATGCCGCAGCCGCTGGCGCAGGTGCTGGCGCGTCTGGAGTTCGCCGTGCCGTTGATGGACATCATCGAAATCAGCGAAGGCAGCACATTGCCGCTGGAGCAGCTGGCCAAGAATTACTACCAGTTGGGCCACGCGATGCAGCTGGATTGGCTGCGCGACGCGATCACCAGCCTGCCGCGCGACAACCGCTGGCAGTCGCTGGCGCGCTCCGCGCTGCGCGACGATCTGTACCGCGTGCATCGCAATCTGGCGGGGCAGGCCTTGCAGGACGCCGCCGGCGCGGAAGCGTTTGCGCAGCAGTGGATGGAGAAGCGCCATCACGAAGTGGAGGTGTGCGCGCAGATGTTCGCCGAGCTGCAGTCGTTCAGCGTGTTGGATCTGGCCATGCTGTCGGCCGGCATGCGCGAACTGAGCAACCACCTGCTGGCCTGATCGCCCGCTAGGGATCGCGTCAATTGAAAACCGGCTCCTAGGAGCCGGTTTTTTTTGCGTCCGGAGGGCCTGCTTGGGACGCGGGGCAGGGCAAATTTGGAATCTGTTTACGATGGGCCGCGCGTCGGCAGGATGGAGGACGAAGGGCGCTGCAACCGTCTTCGAAAGGCTTGGATGGTTTGAGCGGGTTCCGCTTGCCTGCTTTGAACGGGCGCTTAGAACAAATCGATCTCGCCAAAGCGTTGAGCATTGTCCAGTTGGCCGCCGGCGACCAGCTCTTCGTAACCGCATACCAGGTTGCGGCCATGCGTTTTGGCGTAATACAGCGCTCGGTCCGCCTGTTCCACCAGCTGGCCCGGCAAGAGCTGCGGCAGGATGCGGGTGAAGCCCAGGCTGACGGTCAGGCGGCCCACCTGGGGAAACGAGTATTGTTCGACGCGCTGGCGGAAGCGCTCCAGCGCCACCGCGGCTTCGTTTGGAGGCAAGCCCTGGAAGATGATGGCGAACTCCTCGCCGCCGTAGCGGAACAAGCTGTCGTCTTCGCGAAACGACTGTTGCATCAGCTGGGCCAGCAAGAGCAGCACCTCGTCGCCCACCATGTGGCCGAACTGGTCGTTGACCTGCTTGAAATGGTCGACGTCCAGCAACGCCAAGGTGCAGGCGTGGTTTTCGCCGGGGGATTGCAATTGCGCCGCCATCAGGTTGAACAGGCGCAAATCGAATTTACGGCGATTGTTCAGCGCGGTGAGCATGTCGCGGTCCGCCTCGAACAGCAGGCGCAGGAAGTTTTCGTGAATCCTGGCCATGGCTTTCAGCATGGCCTTGTTGACCTTTTGCTCCGCCGTCACGTGGATGACCAGCAGGGACACGATGCTGCCCATGCAACGCAAGGGCAGGCATAGGCCGTGGGGAATGCGGAAAATGCCCTCGTCTCTGTCCAGCGAGTTGAGCAGGTCGTAAAGGAAGATGGGCGGTGGCAGCCAACTGTCGTTGGCGGTTTCCGTAATCTGGGTCTTGCCGTCCACGGAGGAGGCGCTCAGGCGCCGGCGGGTGTAGGGCACGCCGTTGACCCAGCGACAGGCGAACAACTCCACCTTGTCCACCCGCATCACCTCGACCAAGGTGGAGGCCAGGCTGCTTTCCAGCATGTCCTGTTCGCGCTGGGAGGTGAGTTCGACCAGATTGTCGAGAATCCGCTTGCTGTCGTCCTCTTGAGGGGCTTGCGTCATGCCTGGACATCCTTTGCCGGCGATTGAGGGCGGTGGTCGCGTGCGCGGCGCAAGCCGGCCGTGCGTGGACGGCTGCGCTACGGTGTGAGTATAGGCAATCGCGCGGCGGCCGGCCTCAGTTGCGTCCGGTGCTGCCGAAGCCGCCGTCGCCGCGTTCCGAGCTGTCGAAGTCGTCGACGATATTGAAGCCCACCTGGACGATGGGCACGATGATCATCTGCGCGATGCGTTCCAGCGGCGTCAGCCGGAACGGCTCGTGTCCGCGGTTCCAGACCGATACGAACAACTGCCCTTGGTAGTCGGAGTCGATCAGGCCCACCAGATTGCCCAGCACGATGCCGTGCTTGTGACCCAGGCCGGAGCGCGGCAGCAGCATGGCGGCCAGGTTGGGGTTGGCGATATGGATGGCCATGCCGGTGGGGATCAACTGGGTTTCGCCCGGAGCGATGGTGATGTCTTGCTCGATGGCGGCGCGCAGGTCGAGCCCGGCGGAGCCCGGCGTCGCGTAGTTGGGCAGATTCTGCTTCAGACGCGGATCCAAGATCTTGACGTCGATGACGGGTTTTTTCATGAGAGTCCTTTCTTGTCGGCTGCGCGGGGCAGCCGCGGTGTTGATGGCTTATTGCTTGTGCGGCAACAGCTGGGCCAGATGTTCGACAATGGCCTTGGCCACGTCCGGCTTGGGCATGCCGGGCAAGGGGTGGGGGCCGTTCTGGTCCAGCAGCACCACCTGATTGTCGTCGGCGCCCATGGCTTGCTGCGCCAGGTTGGCCACCAGCAGCGGCAGCTTTTTGCGCAGGCGTTTGGCTTCGGCGAACTCCAGCAGGTTCTGACTTTCCGCCGCGAAGCCGACGCAGAACGGAGCGGCGGGCAAGGAGGCGACGGCGGCGAGAATGTCCGGGTTTTCCTCCAGTTCCAGGCTGGGCGGCGCCGCGCCTTTCTTGATCTTGTGGACGGACGGGTTCTTGACCCGGTAATCGGCCACCGCCGCGACGGAAATGAAAATATCGCTGCGTCCCACCTCGGTCATCACCGCGTCGTGCATTTGCCGGGCGCTGGCCGCGTCGATGCGGCGCATGCCCAGCGGGGCCTCCATGCCGGTGGGGCCGGAGATCAGCGTGACTTCGGCGCCGGCGTCGCGGCAGGCGCGCGCCAGCGCGTAGCCCATCTTGCCCGAGCTGATATTGGTGATGCCGCGCACGGCGTCTATGGCCTCGTAACTGGGGCCGGCGGTGAGCAGCACCTTCTTGCCGGCCAGCACTTTGGCCCGGAAAAACCCTTCCAGCAGCTCTGCGATCTCCTCCGGCTCCAGCATGCGGCCCTCGCCGGTTTCGCCGCAGGCCTGGGCGCCGTTGGCCGGTCCGAAGACGGCGACGCCGTCGGCGCGCAGCTGCGCCACATTGCGCTGGTTGGGCGGATTGTCCCACATCTGCCGGTTCATCGCCGGCGCCACGATCAGCGGACAGGCGCGGGCGGCGGCCAGCGTGGACAGCAGATCGTCGCAGGCGCCGTGGGCCAGCTTGAACAGCGTGTTGGCGGTGGCCGGCGCGATCAGGAAAACATCGGCGCGGCGCGACAGGTCGATATGGGCCATTGCGTTGCTGGGGCGCTCGTCCCACAGATCGGTGTACACCGCATGGCCGGACAAGGCCTGGAAGGTGGCGGGAGTCACGAAGCGCGTGGCCGCTTCCGTCATCACCACTTCCACGCTGTGGCCGGCTTTGACGAGAAGGCGGGTCAACTCCGCCGCCTTGTAGGCGGCGACGCCGCCGGTAATGCCTAGCAGAATTTTCTTGCTTGTCATGGACTTGTCGCAACAGGCGGTAAATGTCCAATTTTAGCGGATTTCCACGGACTGGGCGCGCTGGCGGGCATATTGCTTCGATGATATGGTGAGCCATGCCTCATCGCGTTTGGTCTGACCTTGAAAACAGTGCTATAGCCAGAGGAGGAGCGTGCAGATGTCTATCGCCCATTGGCCGGAGGCCGAGCGTCCCCGTGAAAAGCTGTTGGCCCAGGGAGCGGCGGCGTTGTCGGACTCCGAGTTGCTCGCCATCTTTCTGCGCACCGGCATGCAAGGCTTGAGCGCGGTGGAGATGGCCAGGCAGTTGATGTTGGACTTCGGTTCGCTGTCCGGCTTGCTCAACGCCAGTTTTGAAGAGTTCCGGGCGCGCAGGGGCCTGGGCGCCGCCAAATACGCGCAGCTGATGGCCTGCAAGGAGTTGGCGCAGCGGGCCTTGGCGGAGAATATGAGTCTGACGGACGCCTTGCGCGATCCGGGGCAGGTGCGCGATTTTCTGAGACTGGCGATTGCGGGCAAGGATGTGGAAGTGTTCGTCGCCGTGTTTTTGACCGTGCAGAATCGAGTGATAGCGGTAGAAGAGTTGTTTCGAGGCACCCTGACCGAAACCCGGGTCTATCCGCGCGAACTGGTGCGGCGGGCCCTGGCCAACAACGCGGCGGGGGTGATCATTGCCCATAACCATCCATCCGGCGTGTGCGAACCATCCGCCGCCGATCATTCTCTAACCAATACATTAAAAGCTGCGCTGCAGTTGGTCGATATAAGGTTGCTGGATCACTTCGTCGTGACCGGCGCGCGGGCGGAATCCTTTGCCGAGCGAGGCTGGTTGTAGGCGTTGAGCCGTTGCGGGGAGCGCTCGCGACGCTTGGAACCGGCGCCGCCTTTGCTGTCTTGTTGGACCTTGTCTCTCACCGCATCATTAGGAGGTCGCCATGAACATCCTGCGTCTGCTGAATGAGTCCGACTATATTCAGGTTAACAATCAGTTCGTGAAGCCGGATTTCCATACGGCTTCCGAAGAGTTTTCCGATGACGACGATGTGGTGCTGGAGGCCAATCTGGATGGTCAGGAGTTGGTGTTGACCGTGGCGGATCTGGAGGAGGCGACGCCGTTGGCCGATGGCGGTTTCTGGTTGGAGGGCGTTGGCTATCTACGCTTTTTGTCGCAGCAAAATCTGCATTGAACCCCTTCTAGGCTTTACGCTCGCAGGCCCGGCGATGTCCGGGCCTGCTGCATTGTGGGGCCTTCCCGCAGTTCCGCTTGATTTGGCTCAAATAGCGACCCGGGCTAAAGCTGTTACAGTGCTGTGTTTATTTGATAGTCATATTCAGGTGGCCGCATGGAACAGATCAAAGTAGGCATGATAGGCGCGGGTGAAACCGGAACGCCGCTGTTGCGGCAGCTGTTGGACGCGCCCTTCGTCGGGATGGTGGGGGTGGCGGACTTGAATCTGGATTCGCCGGGCATTTTGCTGGCTCAGCAGCGCGGCATTTCCGTCACCGATAATTTTATCGAGCTGGCCGAGCAGGGCAGCAGCATCGACATCATCATCGATGTGACCGGCTCGCGCAAAGTGCGTGAGGACTTGCGGCGTTACATGCAGTTTTCCGGCAATACCCATACCGTGATCGTCCATGAACGCGTCGCCCTGCTGATGCTGTCCTTGGGCGCGGGCAAGCTGGTGACGACCCGGCATGACGATTCGCTGGCGTATTGATGGAGAAATCCAGGATTTGACTGGCGGGCAGCTGGTCGAATTTTGAGGACGCTGGGGGGCTTTCGCCCCCCTTTTTTTATGATCTACGTTTCTTCCCTTCCGTTCGATCGGGCAGCCGTTTCATGCTGAGGTGCTATATTTTGATGGCGGCGTCGACGCCGCGCATATTCAGAAGTCCCGGGCAAAGCATCTGGGGCGGCGGTCGTTTCCATTCGACGGGGGTATTCATGCAGACGTCTTTTCTGGCGAGGCGCGCCTTGCTGCTCTGCCTCAGCTTCAGCCTGTTCTCCAGTCCTGCCTTGGCCACCTTGGGGCAGCCCTTGCCGGCGGGCCGCGCGGCCGCTGCTCCGCAAGCGCTGGCTTTGAAGGCCGCGCCGCCCGCGGTCTATTCCGTGGCGCAGAGCCGGGACGAGGCCGGCCGCCTCATCCGCGAGTTTGTCCGGCAGACGGACGGCGTTGTGTTCGCGGTGGCATGGCAGGGCGCGTCGCTGCCGGATATGAGGCAGCTGCTTGGCGATTACTTTCCCACTTATGTTTCCTCGCAGCAGTCCAATCGGGCCGGTCTGAATCGCTTGGAAGGCCGAGGGCCTGGGCTGACGGTGATCTCCGCCGGGCGCGCGCGCGCTTTCTTCGGCCTGGCCTATGTGCCCGCGCTGGTGCCGGCGGGCCTCGACATCGATCAACTCAAATAATCAGGGCGGGGACGAGATGAAACAGGCTATCTTTGGGCTGGTGTTGAGCTGCGCCTTATTGTTGACGGCGTGCGGAGGAGGGGGCGGCGGGGTCGGCAGCGTCGCGCCGCCGGACAATGGTGGATCGACGGCCAATTCGGTGACGCTGACGGTAGACAGCGGGCCGGTGGCTAATGTTTATCAGATCAATATGCCCTATGTGTCGGTGACGGTGTGCGCGCCGGGCGGCAGCCAATGCCAGACGATCAGCCGGGTGCTGGTGGATACCGGCTCCAGCGGTTTGCGCCTGTTGGCCAGCGCCGTGAGCGGATCGACGCTGGGCAGCCTGCCCGGCGTGACGTCGAATAGCCGGCAACTGGCGGAGTGCATGCAGTTCGCCAGCGGCTTCACCTGGGGCAGCGTCCGCTACGCCGATGTCAAAATGGCCGGCAAGACGGCGTCCTCCCTGCCCATCCAGATTATCAGCGACCCGGCCTACGGCTTCATCCCGGGCGCGTGCAGCGGGACGGGGAGTAATTTGGGCAGCGTGTCGGTCCTGGGGGCCAACGGCATTCTGGGCGTCGGCCTGCGGCAGCAGGATTGCGGCAGCAACTGCGTCAACTTTAGCAATAACGGCTTTTACTACACCTGCCCCACCGCCTTGACCTGCCAGCAGGCGCCGGCGGCCGCGGCCTTGCAGGTGTCCAACCCCGTGGCGGCCTTCGCCGGCGACAATAACGGGGTGATGCTGCAATTGCCGGCGGTGGCGATCAGCGGCGCGCCCAGCGCCACCGGAACGCTGTACTTCGGTGTGGGCACGCAGAGCAACAACGCTTTGGGTTCGGCCAAGGCTTTTCCCACTACGCTGGACGGCAATGGCGTGGACGCGATCACGACCAGCTATAAATCGCTCAACTACAGCAGCTTTCTGGATAGTGGTTCCAATGGGCTGTTTTTCGCCGATGCCACGATCGCCACCTGCGTGGTGGGCAGCAGCACCTGGTTCTGCCCCGGCGGCACCGTGAATCTCAACGCCACCTTGAGCGGCGGCGGTAACAGCAGCGCGGTGGGCTTCAATCTGGGCAATGCTGGAACACTGTTGTCGCAAGGTTACTCCGCTCTGCCTGCGGTGGGCGGGCCGGCCAGCGGCTTTCTTAGCAGCTACTTTGACTGGGGCTTGCCCTTCTTTTACGGCCGCAAGGTGTATATCGGCCTGGAAGGGAAGGGCAATCCGTTAGGCAGCGGGCCGATGTTCCTGTTTTGAGAAGGCTTTGCGGGGTTCTTGCAACGCAATATAAAGCGTCCTATATCTGGATAGTCATCTCGATGACTTCTCCTTTGTTGAAATTAGCAATCTGTACGCCCGGCGAGCGCCGGGCTTTTTTTTATTCGCGCCGGCGGGGCCTCCGAGTCTCCGGCTAGAATAGCCGCTTCATGCTTTCTCGAGTTTGCTTATGTCCCGTTTGCTCGCAGTCGATCTGGCGAAATCCTATCGTTTATTGAATCATGGCCCCACGGTGCTGGTGTCCAGCGCGGCCGGGGAGCGCAGCAATGTGATGGCGGCGGCCTGGGCGATGCCGCTGGATTTCGATCCGCCCAAGGTGGCGGTGGTCATCGACAAGGCGACCCATACCCGGGAGTTGATCGAGGCTTCGGGCGAGTTTGTGCTCAATCTGCCTTGCCGTGCCCAGGCCGCCGCGGTGTTGCGGGCCGGCGGCGCCGACGGCAGGCAGGTGGACAAGTTCGCGCATAGCGGCCTGAGCCGGATCCCGGCGCAAGAGGTGGCCGCGCCGCGCGTGGACGGCTGCATCGCCTATCTGGAGTGCAAGGTGATCAGCGAGCCGCTGAACCAGCAGCGCTATGATCTTTTCATCGGGGAAGTGGTGGCGGCGGAGGCTGACGCGGAGGTGTTCGCCGACGGCCATTGGCTTTTCGACGACGAGGCCAAGCGCAGCTTGCACTATATTGCCGGCGGCGCTTTTTTCGCGACCGGGGAGGCTTTTGAAGTGGGAAAGTGAGGCGAGGGCGATAAAAAAGCGGCCGTGACGGCCGCTTGGTCTTATGCGCGCGTTGCGCTCAGCGCCATTCCACCAGCGCGTAATTCTTCTTGCCGCGCTTGAGCAGGGTGTAGCGGCCAAACAGGCGTTCGGCGTCGCCGAAGCGCTGCTCCAGGCTGTCGGCCTTGTCGCCGTTGACGCTGACCGCGCCGCTCTGGATGAAGGTGCGCGCCTCGCTCTTGGATTTGGCCAGGCCGCCGGCGGCCAGCGCGTCGATCAGGCTGTCGGCGTCGCGTTCCAGCTGGATGCTGGGCAGGCCGTCTTGCGCCAGTTGGGCGAAGTCGTCGGCGGTGAGGCTGCTCAGATCGTTGTTGAACAGGCTTTGGGTGATGCGCTGCGCCGCCTCCAGGGCGGCCGCGCCGTGCACCATGGTTGTCATCTGCTCGCCCAGGATGCGCTGGGCTTCCGGCTTGCCGTCGCGCGCCTGGTCGGCGGCCTCGAGCGCGGCGATTTCTTCCAGCGACAGGAAGGTGAAGTAGCGCAGGAATTTGTACACGTCGGCGTCGGCGGTGCCCAGCCAGAACTGGTAGAAGGCGTAAGGTGAGGTCTTCTTGGCGTCCAGCCAGATGGCGCCGGATTCGGTCTTGCCGAACTTGGTGCCGTCGGACTTGGTCACCAGGGGCACGGTCAAGCCGAAGACCTGTTGCTGTTGCAGGCGGCGGGTGAGGTCGATGCCGGCGGTGATGTTGCCCCACTGGTCGGAGCCGCCGATCTGCAGCTTGCAGCCGAAGCGACGGTTCAGCTCGGAGAAGTCATAGCCTTGCAACAGGCTGTAGGAGAACTCGGTGAAGGAAATGCCCTGGTCTTCGCGGTTGAGGCGCTGCTGCACCGATTCCTTCTTGATCATCGCGTTGACCGAGAAATGCTTGCCGATGTCGCGCAGGAAATCCAGCGTGTTCATTTGGCCGAACCAGTCGTAGTTATTGGCCATCAGCGCCGCGTTGTCGCCTTCGAAGCTGAGGAAGGGTTCGACTTGGCCGCGGATCTTCTCCACCCAGCTCTGGATCACGTCCGGGGTGTTCAGCTTGCGCTCGGCGGCCTTGAAGCTGGGATCGCCTATCATGCCGGTGGCGCCGCCCACCAGCGCCACCGGGCGATGGCCGGCCTGTTGGAAGCGACGCAACATCAGCACCGGCACCAGGTGGCCCAGGTGCAGGCTGTCGGCGGTGGGATCGAAGCCGCAATAAAGGGTTACCTGCTCCTTGCTCAGAAGTTCTTCCAGCGCAACGGCGTCCGTGGTTTGCGCAATCAGGCCGCGGGCCTGCAGATCCTGAATCAGGGGGGCATGGTTCATTTATCGGGTCTCCAACAACAGGGTGATGCGCGGCAATGGCGGAATGAACGCGCCGCCGCAAAAAGTTAGGCCGCCCGTTGGCGGGCGGCGTAGCCGGACTCGCCAGGCGAGCCCAATCAAGGATATTAACCGAAAACCGGTGGTTTTTGCCCCCTTTTTGTCGGTAGAATCCGGACAAAACCCCATTTGGCTTAGGGTTTGTCCCGCCGGCACGGTATCATCATGTTGCAATGCATTAATTCGGGTGCGCCTGAGCGGGCGAGTTTTGGATTCAAGGAGTGAAAGCGCAATGACGCAAATGGTAAAAGTGTGGGATGTTCCCACTCGCTTGTTTCACTGGACGCTGGTGATTCTGTTCGGCTGCATGTGGTATAGCGGCGAGCAGGGCGGCGATTGGCTGCAATACCATATCTGGTTCGGCTCCTGTCTTGCCAGCCTGTTGCTGTTTCGTTTGATCTGGGGCGTGATCGGCAGCCAGACCGCGCGTTTCAGCAATTTCATCAAGGGGCCGCGCAGCATTGTCCGCTATCTGCGCGGCGAGCTGAGCGAGAACGAGCAGCCGGGTCACAATCCGCTGGGCGGCTTGATGGTGCTGGCGATGTTGCTGGCCTTGCTGGCCCAGGTGAGCACCGGCCTGTTCGCCGCCGACGTCGACAGCTATCTGTACGACGGCCCATTGGCCAAGCTGCTGAGCGGCGACATGGCCGAAGCCGCGACCTCGTTTCACAAGAGCTTTTTCAATGTGATTCTGGGCCTGGTCGGTCTGCACTTGCTGGCCATCATCGCTTACCGGGTGTTCAAGAAGAACAATCTGGTCAAGGCGATGATCACCGGCAACAAGGCCATCGCCGGCGATGTGCCGCGTTTGGCGTTCGCGCCCGCCATCATCGCGCTGGTGGCCCTGCTGGTGTCCAGCGGCGGCGTCTATGTGCTGTTGACGCGTTTGTAAGCGGCGGACCGCGGCGTCAGCGGGGCGAAAAGGGCGGGCATCCGCCCTTTTTTCATGGGCGTCGCTTATTTCTCCGGGCCGCGGAAAGCGTCGTGACAGGCTTTGCAGCTTTGCGCCACCGCGCCGTAGCTTTTCTTGATGGCGGCGAGCTCGCCGCCGCGGGCGCTCTGTCCCAGATCGGCGACCGATTTCAGGAACACGTCCTTGTCGGCCTGAAACTTGGCGGGCTGGCTCCAGATTTCCGGTTTGGCGCGGCTCTTGCCGCTGATGCTGTTGGCGGGGAAGTGATTGAAGGGCTCGGCGGCGATCTGTTGCAAGGCGTCGGCCTGACGGATGAAGGCGTCCTTCCGGTACGGATCCCGGCCGCGCACCACCGCGCCCATGGGCTCGAAGGCCAGCAATATTTTCTTGAAGGACTTGGTGCGGGTTTCGGCCGGCGTGTCGGCCAGCGCCAGCGGCGCCGCGACGGCGCTCAACAGCAATACGGTCAGCAGTTTTTTCATTCCGGGGTCTTCGGGGGTGGGGTCTGGCTGGGGGCGGGTAAGCAAACAGCCCGCTGGCGGGCGGGCTGCTGGGGTCGCGACGCGACGGGGCTCAGTCCTTGCGGAAGGCGTCGTGACAGGCCTTACAGGTTTTCTGGGTGGCGCCGAACTGCACCTTGATCGCGCCCAGATCGCCGGCGGCGGCCACTTGCTTCAGTTTGGCGGTGGCGGCTTTGTGGTTGTCGATGGCTTTTTGCCATTCGGCGGGCTTGCTCCAGATTTCCGGCTTGGCGTCGGTCTTGCCGGCGGTGCTGCCGGCCGGGAAGTGCTGCCACGGTTTTTGGGACAGGGCTTCCAGTTCGCCGGCGAGTTTGGCGAACTCGTCTTTGTTGTAAGGGGTTTCACCCTTCACCATCTTGCCCATGCCGCCTACAACCGGCTTGTATTGCTTGAAAACATCCTGGCGCTGCGCGATGGGATCGGCGGCGAAAGCCTGCCCGGCGAATACGGCGGCCACCACGGCCATCATCAGTGTTTTCATGTTATTTCCTTATATGAGCGATGAGGGATAAGCCATAAGCCTATCATGGACATTCTGGAGCACAAAGCTACCACGACCGACGGCCATGATAAACCGATGAATGATTAATCCTTGTGAATTCGATATGTTATACAGTAACATTGCGTCCTGATTAAACAAGCGGGTGTCCTGCATGGACCATCAAGCCTATCTGGCCGCGGCGGAGCGGCATTGCGAACGGCGCGGCAGCAAACTGACCGCATTGCGCCGTCAGGTGCTGGAGCTGGTGCTGCGTTACAGCGGGGTGGTCAAGGCTTACCAGGTTCTGGCGGACTTGCAGCAAGAGCGCGGCGCCGCCGCGCCGCCCACCGTCTACCGCGCGCTGGATTTCCTGGTGGAGCACGGTCTGCTGCACAAGGTGGACGCCTTGAACGGCTTCATCGTCTGCGATCATTTCGAATGCCAACACGAAGGGCTGATCCTGGTCTGCGGCGATTGCGGCCAGGTGCAGGAGATCGACGCCGCGCCGGCCTTGAGCGCGCTGCGCCAGGCCGCGCAAGCGGTGGCTTTTTCCCTGTGTCCGCAAAACCTGGTGCTGACCGGCCGTTGCCAGTCTTGCAGCGCCTGAATCCAAGAATTCCCTGATCCATGAAAAAAACCATAGTCAATTTGTTCACCGGCTTTCTCGGGGTGGGCAAGACCACGGCGTTGCGCCATTTGATCGATCGTCGTCCCGCGCATGAAAAGTGGGCGATCATCGTCAACGAGTTCGGCGAGGTCGGCATCGACGGCGCGGCGCTGAGCCAGGACGAGCTGGCGGTGGCGGAAATCGCCGGCGGCTGCCTGTGCTGCGTGGCCGGACCGCAGATGACCGCCACGGTGGCGACCTTGCTGCGCCGCGAACGCCCGGACCGTCTGCTGATCGAGGCCAGCGGCCTGGCGCACGCGGCCGGCGTCATCGACGAGCTGCGCGCCAAGCCCTTGGGCGAGGCGCTGGAGGTGGGCGCGGTGCTCACCCTGGTGGACCCGCGCCAGTTCATTCAGCCGGACTATCATCGCCAGCCGCTGTACCGCGACCAGATTTCCATCGCCGACGTGCTGGTGGCCAACAAGATAGACACCGCCGACGTGCCGACGATGGAGGCTTTCCGTCGGCAGGCGGCGGCCTTGTTCCCGCCCAAGTCCTTGGTGGGCGAGGTGCGCAACGGCGAGCTGGATCCGGCCTGGCTGGACGCCGCCGCCGCGCCCAAGCCGCGTTACCGGCCGGCGGTGCCGGACGACGCCGCTGCGCAATGGCGTTCCATGGGCTGGACTTTCGAGCCGGAGCAGGCTTTCGACGGCGAGCGGCTGACCCGTTTCTTCGATGAGCTGCCCGCCTTGGTGCCGGGCCTGGTGCGCGCCAAGGGCGTGTTCAAAGTGCTGGACAGCTGGGTGTGGCTGAACTGGGCGGCCGGACAGTGGGGCGCGGCTCAGGTGTCCTGGAGACGCGATAGCCGCTTCGAACTGATCGCCGAGGATTTCGACGCCGCCGCGATCGAGAACACCTTGCGGAGGTGCTTCGAATGACGCCCAAACATCAACACACACACGCGCACCGGCATCTGACGCCGGACAATTTCAAGGCGCCGTTCAGCCTGCTGGCGCTGTCGGCCTGGCAGCGGCTGGGCCTGGCCGGCGCCGCGTTGGCGGTGCTCTGGCTCTTGGTGATCTGGGCTTTGCGGGAGGCGGCATGAGCGTCAGCCTGCAGAACCTGACGGTTTCCTATCAGCGCCATCCGGCGGTGCACCATGTCAGCGGTTGTTTCGCCGCCGGCGACGCCACCGCCATCTTCGGCCCCAACGGCGCTGGCAAGAGCACCTTGCTCAAGGCCATGATAGGCGCGTTGAAGCCGGACTCAGGCTCGGTGCAGCTGGGCGGCTTCCGGCGGCGGGACATCGCCTATCTGCCGCAGCAATCGGAGATCGACCGCTCCTTGCCGGTCAGCGTGCTGGATCTGGTGTGCACCGGGCTGTGGCACGACACCGGCGTGTTCGGCGGTGTCAGCCGCCGCGGCCGCGACCAGGCCTTGCTGGCCTTGGAGCAGGTGGGGCTGGCCGACTTCGCGCTGAGGCCGATCTCGGCGCTGTCCAGCGGCCAGTTCCAGCGCGTGCTGTTCGCCCGCATCCTGGTGCAGGACGCGCGGCTGATCCTGTTGGACGAACCGTTCAACGCGGTGGACGCCAAGACCACTTACGATCTGTTGGAGCTGGTGCGCCATTGGCGCGAGGAAGGCCGTACCGTGGTGGCGGTATTGCATGATTATGAGCAGGTGCGCGCGTATTTCCCGCACACCTTGTTATTGGCGCGCGAAGTGGTGGCCTGGGGCGATACCGCCGAGGTGCTGTGCGACGCTAATCTGAAACGCGCGGTGGACACCGCCGCGCATTGGCAATCTCAGGCCGCGGTCTGCGAAGTGGATGGAGCGCAAGCCTGATGCTGCACTTATACGATTTACTGGTGGCGCCGTTCGCCGAATTCGCCTTCATGCGCCGGGCGCTGGTGGGCTGCCTGGCCCTGGCCTTGGGCAGCGGCCCCATCGGCCTGTTCCTGGTGATGCGGCGCATGAGCCTGATGGGCGACGCAATGAGCCACGCGGTGCTGCCCGGCGCCGCGGTGGGTTTTATGATGGCCGGTCTCAGCCTGCCGGCGATGAGCTTGGGCGGTTTCTTCGCCGGCGTGCTGGTGGCCTTGCTGGCCGGCCTGGCCACGCGTTTCACCAGCATCAAGGAAGACGCCAGCTTCGCCGCCTTCTACCTGCTGTCTTTGTCCATCGGCGTCTTGCTGGTGTCGCGCGGCGGCAGCAATGTGGACTTGATGCACATCCTGTTCGGCTCGGTGCTGGCGGTGGACGACGCGGCGCTGTACCTGGTGGCCGGCGTCGCTTCCTTCACCCTGTTGGCGCTGGCTTTGATCTACCGCCCCTTGCTGCTGGAAAGCCTGGATCCGGTCTATCTGCGCGCCGTGGGCGCGCGCGGCGGCCTGTGGCACATGCTGTTCCTGATGCTGGTGGT
This sequence comes from Chromobacterium sp. FG22, assembly GCF_057809415.1. Lineage (NCBI taxonomy): Bacteria > Pseudomonadati > Pseudomonadota > Betaproteobacteria > Neisseriales > Chromobacteriaceae > Chromobacterium > Chromobacterium sp. FG22. The sequence goes on from NZ_JBMDJX010000009.1 coordinate 25,838, forward strand.
GCTGAACCTGGTGGCCGGTTTCCAGGCGCTGGGCACCCTGATGGCGGTGGGCCTGATGATGTTGCCGGCGATCACCGCCCGCTTGTGGACCGAGCGCATCGAGGCCCTGCTCGGGCTGTCGGTGGCCATCGCCTTCCTGGCCGGCCTGGGCGGCCTCTTGCTGTCCTATCACTTCGAACTGCCTTCCGGGCCGGCCATCATTCTGCTGGCGGGCCTGGTCTATCTGCTGTCGCTGCTGTTGGCGCCGGTGGGCGGGGCTTTGCCGCGCTACATCCGCGCCCGGCATCTGGAATCCTGAACCCTTGATAAGGAAGTCGCCGATGAAGAAATCAATCATGGCCCTGCTGTTGCTGGGCCTGCCCTTGTCCGCCTGGGCCAAGCTGCCGGTGGTCGCCAGCTTCAGCATCGTCGCCGATATGACGCGCGAGATCGGCGGCGATCGCGTCGAAGTCTCCTCGCTGGTGGGGCCGGATCAGGATGCCCACGTGTTCCAGCCGTCGCCGGCCGACGTCAAGAAAGTGGCCGCCGCCAAGCTGCTGGTCACCAATGGCCTGGGCATGGAAGGCTGGATGGTGCGGCTGAGCAAGGCCGCTCATTTCAAGGGCGTGCAAGTGGAGGCGGGCAAGGGCATCAAGACCCGCGAAGCGGACGACGAGGATCACCACGGGCACGACCACGGCCATGCCGGGCATGACCACGGGGCTGTCGATCCGCACGCCTGGCACGACCCCAAGCGCGTGCTGACCTATATCCGCAATATCGAGGCCGGCCTGAGCCAGGCGGACCCGGCCGGCAAGCCGGAGTACGCGCGCCGCGCCGCCGACTACGCGGCCAAGGTGAAGGAGATGGACGCCTGGGCGGCCAAGGCCTTCGCCGCCGTGCCCGCGGCCAAGCGCAAGATGCTGACCTCGCACGACGCCTTCGCTTATCTGGGCGAGCGTTACCAGCTGCAAGTGCTGGCCATCCAGGGCGTCAGCACCGAGTCCGAGGCGTCGGCCAAGGCGGTGGCGCGGCTGGTGCGCCAAGTGCGGCAGGAAAAAGTGGCGGCGGTATTCATGGAGAACATGACCGACAAGCGTCTGTTGGAGCAGCTGGCGCGCGAGGCCAAGGTGGCGATAGGCGGCAAGTTGTACGCCGACGCGCTGTCCGGCCCGTCCGGTCCGGCGCCCAGCTATTTGGCGATGTTCCGTTACAATGTGGACACCATTTTGAAATCGTTCAAATAAGCGTCCGCAGCAACTGCCAGGCGCCGATGCCCGCAACGACCAGTCCCGCCGTCAGGCGGACTGGTCGTTGTTGCATCCAGCGGCGCAAGCTGTCGGCGAAAGCGCCCATCAGCAGGAGATTGGGCAAGGTGCCGAGCCCGAAGGCGAGCATGGCCAGCGCGCCGCCGGACGCGCTGCCGGTGGCCAGCGCCGACAGCGAGGCGCTGTAAACCAGGCCACAGGGCAGCCAGCCCCAGACCATGCCGGCCAGCAGCGCGGCTTGCGGCGAGCGGACCGGCAGCAGGGGGCCCAGCAGCGGCTGCAAGCGCCGCCAGATCGGCGCGCCCAGCCGTTCGATCAGATTGACCGCGCCGGACAGGCCGGCCAGGTACAGGCCCATGGCCACCAGCATCAGGTTGGCCAACAGCGCCAGCGCCAGTTGCAGGCCGCGGATGTCCAGCAGGGCGAGGCCGGTGGCGGCCAGGCCGCCCAGCAGCGCGCCTATCAGCGCGTAGCTGCCGACGCGTCCCAGATTGTAGGCCAGCATGATGCGCCAGCGGCTGGTTTCGGGGGGCAGATTCAGCGTCAGCGCGGCGACGATGCCGCCGCACATGCCCATGCAGTGGCCGCCGCCCAGCAAGCCCGCCAGAAACAATATCCACCCGCTCGTTTCAATCATGCCGCAACCTGTCTCAGAAAGCTCTATGGTAACAGAGTGGCGGCTCGCGCTTGCGCGCGCGGCGGTCATATTTGCTTTTGGCATTTATTGCCTTTATCAAAATTTTACTTGGCATCTCCTTAAAGAAAGTTATAAAAAAAATGATGGTCTAGCTGGCCGACTACTGGTCAAAAGGTCAGTTTGCAATGAGAATGCTGCTTTGGCTTCGGACCTATGCGCAATGGGTCCCCCGCTGAGGATCCAGGCGCTCGACCTGGTCAAAACATATGCATTAGCGATGTAATCCATGGGGATAGAGTGAGGAAAATATGGCCAAGTATCTGACACTTGAGCGGCTGGGCCAGTCAGCGATCGTGACTCTCAAAAACGCGCCGGCGAATTTGCTGACTACGGAGAGCCTGAATGAGCTGGCTACGACGATGCGGTCGCTGGATGCGGATCCGGCTGTGCGTTCGGTGGTGTTGACCGGGGCGGGCGACGCGTTTTTTTCCGCCGGCGCCGATTTGAAGCAATTCGCGTCCGGCGACGCGGCCGAGGCGGACAAGGTGTTCGACGCCTTCGCCGGCGCTTTGCGCAGTTTGCAGCAGTACCGCGGCGTCACGGTGGCCGCGATCAACGGCTACGCCCTGGGCGGCGGTCTGGAATTGGCGTTGGGCTGTGATTACATGGTGGCCGAGCGCGGCGCCAAGCTTGGGCTGCCGGAAGCCAAGGTGGGCATCATCCCGGCGGCGGGCGGCACCAAGACGCTGGCGGACAAGGTGGGCGTTTCCTGGGCCAAGCGCATTATTCTGGGCGGCGAAGTGGTGACGGCGGAGAAGGCCCTGACCATCGGGCTGATCGAGGAAGTGGTGGACCAGGGCTTCGCCAAGATCGTGGCGATCAGCCTGGCCAACAAAGTGGCGAACCAAGCGCCGGGCGCGGTGGCCGCCGCGCGTCGGCTGATCGAGGAGAGCGGCAATCTGACGCTGGCTCAGCATCTGGAGCGCGAGCGCGCCGCGGTGCGCCAGCTGATGGGCAGCGCGGAGCAGATCGAGGGCGTCAGCGCCTTCATCGCCAAGCGCAGCCCCAGCTGGGTCGAGTCCGGCGATGATTGAACGGTCCGCGTCCCATACAAAACCGCCTGCCGCCGTTTCGGCCGCAGGCGGTTTGTTTTGATGCCCGCATCTGTTCCGCCGGGCCGGGCGGGTCAGCGCAGTTGGCGCAACAGGAAGGCGTATTCCATGGCCGCGATATCGGCTTCCTGCTGATGGTTGGCGGCGGCGCCGTGCCCGCCCTCGGTGCGCTCGAAATACTGCACCGGGGCGCCCATCGCCTGCATGGCCGCGAACATTTTGCGGGCGTGGCCGGGATGAACCCTGTCGTCCAGCGTCGAGGTCATGAACAGGGTGGCCGGGTAACGCGCGTCCGCTTTCAGGTTCTGATAGGGCGAGTAACGGCGGATATAAGCCCAGTCTTCCGGTAAATCGGGGTTGCCGTACTCGTCCATCCAGCTGGCGCCGGCCAATAAGCGGTTGAAGCGGCGCATATCCAGCAGCGGCACCTGGCAGACCACGGCGTTGAACAGCTCCGGACGCTGGGTCAGCATCACCCCCATCAACAGGCCGCCGTTGCTGCCGCCCTTGATGCCCAGATGACGGGCGTCGGCCACGCCGCGTTTGGCCAGGTCTTCCGCGATGGCGGCGAAGTCGTCGTAGGCGTTCTGGCGCAGCTGTTTGCGCGCCGCCTCGTGCCAGGCCGGACCGTACTCGCCGCCGCCGCGGATATTGGCCAGCGCGTAGACGCCGCCGCGTTCCAGCCAGGCCTTGCCCAGCGCGCCGTTGTAGCGCGGGGTCAGCGACACTTCGAAGCCGCCGTAACCGTACAAGAGCGTGGGGTTGGAGCCGTCCAGCTTGATGTCTTTGCGGCTGACCAGGAAATAGGGCACGCGGGTGCCGTCGCGAGAGGCGGCGAACCACTGTTGGATGCGGTAGGGGCCGGCGTCGAAAAAGCCGGGCTGCTGTTTCAGCGTCCGGCGCTCGTCGCTGCCGGTCTCGGCCAGGGCCAGCGTCGGCGGCGTCAGAAAATCGGTGAAGCTGTAGAAGTAGCGGTTGTCGCGGTCGGGATCGACCGCGCGCACGCTGATGCTGCCGAAGCTGGGCGTGGCCACCGGGCGCGACCGCCATTGGCCGTCCACGACCTTCCATTCCATTAAGCGGCTGCCGACATTGTCCAGCATGGTCAGCAGCAAGCTGTCGCGAGTGGACGTCTGCTCCGCCAGCGAGACGGCGGCGCTGGGCTCGAATAGAGGGCTGAAGCCGCGTTCGCCGGCCAGGTAGGCGTCGGCCTTGATGGCTAGCAAGGAGCCGCCGCGCCAGGTCTTGCCGCCGGCGGTCCAGTCCTGTTTGGGTGTCAACAGCAGCCAGTCGCCGAAGAAATCGACGCCGACATGGTCGGGCTTGTCCAGCTTGCGCCATTTTCCATCCACCAGCAGCCGCGCCTCGGTGCTGAAGAAAGTGGGCGCGCGCGTGATCAGGTCGTAGCGGCGGCCTTGGGCGTCTATCCTGGCCGCGTGCACGGCGACGTCGGCCTGCTGGCCTTCGAACACGGTTTGCGCTTCGGCCAGCGGCTGGCCGCGGCGCCAGGTCTTGACGACGCGGGGATAGCCGGAGTCGGTCAGCGACCCGGGGCCGAAGTCGCTCATCACATAAAGGGTGTCGCGGTCCTGCCAGCTGACTTCGTTCTTGGCTTCGGGCAGTTGGAAGCCGTCCTTGACGAAGGCCTTGGCGGCCGGGTCGAATTCACGCACCACCGCGGCGTCGCCGCCGCCGCGGCTTAAGCGCAGCAGGCAGCGTTCCTGATCGGGGCGCAGGCAGTCGGCCCCTTGCCACACCCAGTTTTCCCCCTCGTCCTTGGCCAAGCGGTCCAGGTCCAGCACGGTTTCCCATTGCGGCGCGGTCTTGCGGTATTCGTCCAGCGTCGCGCGTCGCCACAGTCCGCGCGGGTGGTCTTTGTCGCGCCAGAAGTTGTAGTAGAGCCCGCCTATCTTCTCCACGGAGGGGATGCGGTCGTTGGAGTCCAGGATAGTCAGCAGTTCGCGGCGCAGCGCGGGGTAGTCGGTTTGCCGGCCGAGGTCCTGGCGCGTGTTTTCGTTTTGGCGGCCGACCCAGGCCAGCGCTTCCTTGCCTTGAATCTCCTCCAGCCATAGATAGGGGTCTTGCGCGGCGTTCGCCGCGGCGCAGAGCGCGAGCAGGGCGAAGGACAGTGGGGTGCCTAAGGTTTTCATCCGGACGGGTTTCCCTTAATTCAGCCAATGGCTGTAGACAGTGGATTTGTTTTGATGTGTCCGAATACTGTAACGTCCGAGAATTTGTTTGTCATCAAGCGCCGCGCGAGCGGAGAAGACGAACGGCGGCCATGTCCAGACGTGGCCGCCGTTGGCGGGGAGGGCGAGGGGCGGGGCCTTGGCAGCCGTTCACGGTAGGCTGCGCGGCCTAGGGCGCGACTCGGGGCGTGCCGCATTCGGAATGCTCATGCGTCCCATGAGCAAGGCCGCTTTTTCAGCGCTGGCTTTCAGCAGGTCGCGCCCCTGCGCGCGGCTTTGAACAGGCGCTTAGCAGCCGTCCAGCCCGCACATCGGCGGCAGCTCGGCCGAGCCTGAGAGGGGGGCGGCGCCGAGTTGCGCCAGGTGCTGGCTGAACATGTCCGGCTTGCCCAGATAGGAGCCCAGATCCAGGGCTTGGAAGCGGCCGTCCACTTCCAGCGCCGCGGACGGGAAGCCGCGCAAGCCCAGGCGGGTCATCAGCCGGCGGCTGTGGTCTATATGCTCGACGCTGCGCGCCAGACCGCCGGCGTAGGCGTCGGCGAAGCGGTCGGCGGACACGCCCAATTCGGCCGCTAGCCGGGCGAGCACCGCGACGTCGGCGATCTCAAGCCCGTGCAGGTAATGAGCGGCTTGCACGCGGGCCAGCATGGTCTGCGGCGCAATGCCCAGTTCCGGCGCGGCCAGGACTGCGGCGATGGGCGGCGTCGAGTCCAAACGCGCCTCGCTGCGCAGCAAGCCGTCGAAGTAGGCGTCGCCGAAGGGCTGGCCGCTGAGGGCGGCGATGCGGTGATCGTGCGGCATCACGTAGCCGCGCCACTCCAGGTTCACGCGGCGGTTGTGCGGCGCGCTGAGCATGCCGCCGCCGTGCAGCGCCAGTTCGACTTCCGGCCGCGCCGCGGCCGCCAGCAGCAGCGGCGAAGCGCCGTAGCACCAGCCGCACAGCGGATCGTAAAAGTAGTGCAGCCGGATCGTGGAGGCGCTTACCATTTCATCTCGCCCTTATTGACCTTGGCGCCGATCTCCAGCGACATGTCTTCGCCCGCTTGCGGGAAGGCTTGCTTCATCGCCTGGATCAACTGGGCGCTATTGGCCGATTTGGCCAGATTCAGTTCGAACTGCTGCAAGTACCGGCGGGTGAAGCGCACGGCGCTCAGATCGGTTTTGTCGCCCGCCTGCATGTGGCCGGGGACTACGATTTCCGGTTGCAGCGCTTCCATTTCATCCAGCTGCTTGATCCAGGCCTGGCGTTCGGCCGGACTCTGGGTGTCCGCGGTCCAGACGTGCATGCTGGGCGCGGTGACGCCGACATTGCCGACAATCGCGCGCAGGGACGGAATCCACACATAGCCGCGGTGCGCCAGCACGCCGCGCGCGCCCTTGATTTCCAGCGCCTTGCCTTCCAGTTCCAGACGTTCGCCTTTCAGCGCTTCGGGCAGCAGCGGCGCGCTGGGCGCGTTGACGCCCATTTGCGGGCTCCAGTAAGCGAGCTTGCCCTGGATATTGGCCTTGATCTTGGCCAGGGTCGGGCCGTTGCTGAGCACTTGGGCCTGCGGGAAGATCTTCTTCAGTTCGGCGGCGCCGAAGTAGTAGTCGGGATCGGCCTGGCTGATATAGATGGTTTTCAGTTGCTTGCCGCTGTCCAGCACCTTGGCGGCGATGCGGTGGGCGTCGGCTCGGGTGAAGCCGGTGTCGATCAGGATGGCGTCTTTCTCGCCGCTGACCAGGACCGAGCTGACATTGAAGCTATTGCCGTCGGCGTTGTAGATGGACAGTTTCAGCGGCGCGGCGACGGCGGCCGTTGCCGCCAGGGTCAGGGCGCCGGCGATCAGGGTTTGGCGGAACATCGATTCATTCTCCATATGGCCCGGCTTCTATCGCCGGCGGTGAGTAGGCTGGATTTCGACGCTCACTATAAAACGCGCGCTTAATGGGAATAAACCATCTAAATCGCAATAAATTGTTGCTTGTTTCGATCTAATTGGTCGGAGCCTCAGGGGCTTTCCATCGTCTACTCAGGCGCTGGGCCACGACGGGGGAGGGGATGGACGCTTGTTCAGACCGGCTCCAGGGATCGCGAGCAAGGGCGAGAGCTTGGGCGGCGTCTTAGACAGTTGCAGCCAAGACGGACTGAATGGGCTATGTTTCAGCCATAAAAGCGCGGAGGCCGGAATGTCGGATGGGCGCTGTAGGCGATGGCCCTGTTCTTGCTTGATGTTTGATGCGCCGCGGCATGCAATTTTTGTCGACTTGGGGCGCTATTTTGGGAGATTGTATCCATTCGAATCGCGAAAGCGAGCGAATGTTGTAATGCGAATTCTTTGATGGGCGTCTTTTCGAAAGCGAACATATTTTGCGCCAAAGCATGATCAAAATCTGAAAAACGACCTGCTGGCCCAGGGTTTTCCTTTATCCGGAGAAATTCAAAATTTCTTTGGCCGGTTTCGTCTTGTTTTTTTAAAAAATGCATAAAAAACAATGTATTATATTGTTTTTAAATGGGCTTGATTTGGTGCCGTTTTAACCAATCTTTAAGATTGACAGTCGCTGGAATCCGCCTACATAATCCGTTCGCCTGTCTGACAGAATCCAAATAATCAAGGCTCGTCCGGGCACTCAAGAACAGGCAGCAGCCAATAAGAGGGGAAACCCCGCAAGCTGCCGGTCGTCAATACAAAGGAGATCTCCCAACGTGGACATTTTTCTGCAACAAATCCTGAACGGTCTCGTTCTGGGTAGCATTTATGCGTTGATCGCATTGGGCTACACCATGGTGTACGGGATCATGGGGCTCATCAACTTCGCCCACGGCGAAGTGGTGATGTTCGGCGCCATGGTCACCATCTCCGTCGTCAACGCCTTGTCCGGTTCCGGCCTGCCCGGTCCCGCCCTGGTGCTGATTGGATTGCTGGTGGCGATTGCGGCCTGCATGCTGCTGGGCTTCACCGTAGAGCGCATCGCTTACCGTCCGCTGCGCGGCAAGCAAAGACTGGCGCCGCTGATCACCGCGATCGGCCTGTCCATCGTGCTGCAGCAGGTGGCCATCCTGATCTGGGGCCGCAACTACATTCCCTTCCCGCAAATCCTGGACCACGACGTGGTGTCCTTCTTCGGCGCCAGCATCACCAAGCTGCAGATCACCATCATCGTGCTGTGTCTGGTGATCATGGCAGGCCTGCTGCTGATGGTGGAGCGCACCAAGCTAGGCCGCGCGATGCGCGCCACCAGTCAGAACCCGGCGGTGGCCGGCCTGATGGGCGTCAACGTCAACACCATCATTTCCGCTACCTTCGTCATCGGCTCCAGCCTGGGCGCGGTGGCCGGCGTGATGGTGGCCACCAACTACGAGCAAGCTCATTACTATATGGGCTTCATGATTGGTCTGAAGGCCTTCACCGCCGCGGTGCTGGGCGGCATCGGCAATCTGGGCGGCGCGGTGGCCGGCGGCTTGCTGCTGGGCATCATCGAAAGCCTGGGCGCCGGCTATATCGGCACGCTGACCGGCGGCTTCCTCGGCTCCAACTATCAGGACATCATCGCCTTCATGGTGTTGATCATGGTGCTGATTTTCCGTCCGTCCGGCCTGCTGGGCGAAAAGATGGCCGACCGTGCCTGATCCTGGAGACGACATATCATGACCATGGCACTCAATATCAACAAGATGGACACCGGCAAGAAAGTCGGCCTGTTCGTGCTGTCCGCGGTGGCGATGGCGGTACTGCCTTTCCTGGTGGGCGGCCTGCTGGGCAACTCCTGGGTCCGCATCGTCGACTTCGCCTTGCTCTACGTGATGCTGGCGTTGGGCCTCAACATCGTGGTGGGCTTCGCCGGCTTGCTGGACTTGGGCTTCATCGCCTTCTACGCAGTGGGCGCCTACACCTTCGCCTTGCTGGGCTCGCCGCATTTCGGCCTGCATCTGCCGTTCTACATCACCATCCCCTTGGGCGCGGTGCTGGCGGCTTTCTGCGGCATCTTGCTGGGCACGCCGGTATTGCGGCTCAAGGGCGACTATCTGGCCATCGTGACGCTGGGCTTCGGGGAGATCGTGCGCATCTTCATGAACAACCTGAACACCCCGGTCAACATCACCAACGGTCCGCAGGGCATCAACCTGATCGATCCGATCAAGGTGGGCGGCGTATCGCTGGGCGAGACGATGGAGCTGTTCGGTCTGAGCTTCCACAGCGTTTATCTCTACTACTATCTGTTCCTGGCCCTGACCGTGGGCGTGGTGATCATGGCCTGGCGCTTGCAGCATTCGCGCATCGGCCGCGCCTGGGTGGCTCTGCGCGAAGACGACATCGCCGCCGCGGCGATGGGCATCAACATCCGCAACATCAAGTTGCTGGCCTTCGCCTTGGGCGCCTTGTCCGGCGGCGTGGCCGGCGGCCTGTTCGCGTCCTTCCAGGGCTTCGTGTCGCCGGAATCGTTCAGCTTGCTGGAATCCATCATGATTCTGGCGATGATCGTGCTGGGCGGCATGGGTCACATCCCGGGCGTGATTCTCGGCGCCGTGGTGCTGACCATCGCGCCGGAGATCCTGCGCGAAGTGATAGGCCCGCTGCAGATGAAAACCTTCGGCAAAATGCTGATCGATCCGGAGAACGCCCGCATGCTGTTGTTCGGCTTGGCGATGGTGGTGATGATGCTGGTGCGGCCGGAGGGCATGTGGCCGTCCAAGCGCCGTAAAGCCGAGTTCCGTGACGATAGAGAAGCCGCAGGGCAGAAAGGCTGAGCCATGGCTGAAGTTTTGCTGAAGATAGAAGGCATCCATAAACGCTTTGGCGGCCTGCACGCGCTCAACAACGTGGCGCTGACCATCAACAAGGGCGAGATTTACGGCCTGATCGGCCCCAACGGCGCGGGCAAGACCACGCTGTTCAACGTGTTGACCGGCTTGTACGTGCCGGACGAAGGCGCGTTCGAGTTCGACGGCCACAATCTGTTCCAACAGAAGCCGCACGTGGTGGTGGCCGCCGGCATCGCCCGCACCTTTCAGAACATCCGTCTGTTCGCCGAAATGACGGCCTTGGAAAACGTGATGGTGGGGCGTCACATTCGCTCCAAGGCCGGCGCCTTGGGCGCGGTGCTGCGCGACAGACGCACCATGGCTGAAGAAAAGGCGATCACCGACAAGGCCTGGGAACTGCTGGAATACGTGGGCATCGCCGATGTGGCGCATGAGCGCGCCCGCAACCTGTCCTACGGCCATCAGCGCCGGCTGGAAATCGCGCGCGCGCTGGCCACCGAGCCCAAGCTGCTGGCGCTGGACGAGCCGGCCGCCGGCATGAACCCGCGCGAGACCGAGGAACTGAAGACCCTGATGTCCAAAATCCGCGCCGGAGGCGTGACCGTGCTGCTGATCGAGCACGACGTCAAACTGATGATGGGTTTGTGCGACCGCATTGCGGTGCTGGACTACGGCAAGAAGATTGCCGAAGGCGTTCCCGAAGAGGTGCGCAAGAACCCGAAAGTGATTGAGGCCTACCTGGGAGCGGCACACGCATGAGCATTTTGGAAGTCAAAGACCTGCAAGTGGCCTATGGCGGCATTCAGGCGGTCAAGGGCGTCGATTTTCACATCGAGCAGGGCGAGTTGGTGACCCTGATCGGCGCCAACGGCGCCGGCAAGACCACCACGCTGAAAACCCTGGTGGGCATGGTGAAAAAATCCGGCGGCAGCATTCACTATGACGGCAAGGACATCTCCACCATCGCGCCGCACAACTTCGTGCGCCACGGCCTGGCCATGGTGCCGGAGGGCCGCGGGGTGTTCGCCAAGCTGACGGTGGAAGAGAACCTGTTGATGGGCGCTTATTATCGCGACGACAAGGCCGCGATCCTGAGCGAAGCCGAGCGGGTGTACGAGTTGTTCCCGCGCCTGAAGGAGCGGCAGAAGCAACTGGCCGGCACCTTGTCCGGCGGCGAACAGCAGATGGTGGCCATGGGCCGCGCCATGCTGTCCAAGCCCAAGCTGCTGTTGCTGGACGAACCGTCCATGGGCCTGGCGCCCATCATCGTGGAGAAGATCTTCGAGATCATCCAGATGGTGGCCAAGGAAGGCGTGACCATGCTGCTGGTGGAGCAGAACGCCAAGCTGGCGCTGGAGGTGTCGCAGCGCGGCTATGTGATGGAAAGCGGCCGCATCACCATGAGCGGCCAGGCCAAGGATCTGCTCAACGACGAGCGCGTGCGCAACGCCTATCTGGGCGAGTGAGTTCGCCGCGCGTCGCCAAACCCCGGACTTGTCCGGGGTTTTTTGTTTTCAGAGCGCGGCGTCGATGGCGGCTTGCAACATGGCCTGCACGCCCGGATGCTGCAGCCGGCGGCGGTTGGCGATGGCGTAATAATGCTCCCAGACCCCGTCGACCTCGCCCAGCGCCTGCGGCGCGTTCGCGTCGCCGGCGCTGGGCGCCGTGCTGGGAAACAGGCCGAAGCCTTGGCGGCCGAAGGCGTCCAGCAAGGCGCCGTCGTCGAACTCCGCGACGATGTCCGGCTTGATCCGGCGCTCCTCGAACCACTGGTCCAACTGGCTGCGCAGCACATGATGGCGGCTGGGCAAGAGCATGGGCGCCTGGTTCAGGCTGGCGGGGAAGCCTTCGGCGTAGCGCCGCCACAGTTCGGCCGCGCCGGCTATCATCACCGGGCAGCGCATCAGCAGCCAGGATTGAAAAGGCTGCGATCCGCCGGCCGCCATCGGCCGATCCGCCAGCACCACGTCCAGCCGGTGGCGGGTCAGGTCGGCCAGCAACTCGTCGAAATCGCCTTCGCCGCATTGCAGCCTGACCTTGGCGTCCAGCCGCAGCGCCGGTTCCAGCAGCTTGAGCGCGATGGCCTTGGGCAGCACGTCCGAGATGCCCGCCGCCAGGCGGATGGTCTTGTCCAACTGCGCGTCTTCCAGCGTTTCCTGCAATTCCTCGCCCAGCATGAAGATCTGATCGGCGTAGCGCAGCGTCACATGGCCGGCCTCGGTCAGAACCAGCTGGCGTCCCTGTTGTCGGAACAAGGTTCGCTCCAGGCTCTGTTCCAGCCGCGAAATCTGGCCGCTGACGGTTTGAGCGCTGACGCCCAATTGTTCCGCCGCGCGGGTGACGCCGCCGGCGTGGGCGACCGCCCAGAAGTAATGCAGATGCTTGAAGTTGATCCGTTCGGACATAATGGTTCGAAAAAACTTGATGTATTTTCTGATTATATTTGATTTTTTCCGAGGGACGCAGCGTCTAGAATGCACTGTGTCGGGCGTTCCTCGGAATGTCGTCGAATTCAACGCAAGGGCCAACACCATGAAACGAGTCATCCTATTAATCGCCACCAACATCGCCGTGATGGTGGTGCTGAGCATTGTGGCCAGCTTGTTGGGGCTGAACCGCTTCATGACGGGCAACAGCCTGAACCTGGGCACGCTGCTGGGCTTCGCCGCGGTGATGGGTTTCGGCGGCGCCTTCATCTCGCTGATGCTGTCCAAGACCATGGCCAAGTGGAGCACCGGCGCGCGCGTGATCGAAACCCCGAGCAACGACACCGAACGCTGGCTGGTGCACACCGTGCAGAAGCTGGCCAGCCGCGCCAACCTGCCGATGCCGGAAGTGGCGGTGTACGAGGGCGAGCCCAACGCCTTCGCCACCGGCCCGAGCAAATCCAACTCGCTGGTGGCGGTGTCCACCGGTCTGCTGGCCTCGATGACGGAAGAAGAAGTGGAAGCGGTGCTGGCGCACGAAGTCGCCCACATCCAGAACGGCGACATGGTGACGCTGACGCTGATCCAGGGCGTGGTCAACACCTTCGTGTTCTTCCTGGCGCGCGTGGTCGGCTATCTGGTGGACAACTTTTTGCGCCGCAACGACGAAGAATCCAGCGGCCCGGGCATTGGCTATATGGTCACTGTGATCGTCTGTGAGATCGTGTTCGGCATCCTGGCCTCCGCCATCGTGATGTATTTCTCGCGTCAGCGCGAATTCCGCGCCGACGCCGGCGCGGCCACTCTGCTGGGCGGCGCGCGTCCCATGGTCAACGCCTTGCGCCGTCTCGGCGGCGTCGCCGCCGGCGACCTGCCGCAGAATATGGCGGCCTCCGGCATCTCCGGCGGGCGCGGCGGCCTGATGGCGCTGTTCTCCAGCCATCCCAGCATTGAGGAGCGCATCGGCGCGCTGGAACACGGTCGTTAAGCTTTGATCCGCCTCCGCGGCAGCGGAGGCGGCTGATGTGAATTCAGGCCCCGGGGCGGCTCGCTCGGCCCGGGGCCTTTCTATTGCCTAAAGGAATGCTTATGGAATGGTTGAGCGCCGGCTTCGCCGGCTACCCCTTGTGGGTGTGGTTGATGTTCATGGCGATTGTGCTGGCTCTGCTGGCTTTCGATCTGGGCGTGCTGCACAAAGAGGAAAAGGAGATCGGGGTCAAGGAAAGCCTGATGCTGTCGGCTTTCTACATCGGCGTCGGCCTGGCCTTCGGCGGCTGGATCTGGTGGTATCAGGGCGCGGACGCCGGCATGCAGTACCTGACCGGCTATGTGGTGGAGAAGTCGCTGTCCATGGACAACGTCTTCGTGATGTCGCTGATCTTCTCCAGCCTGGCGGTGCCGCGCTTGTACCAGCACCGGGTGCTGTTCTGGGGCATTCTCGGCGTGATCGTGATGCGGGCCTTGATGATAGGCCTGGGTGCGGCGCTGGTGGCGCAGTTCCAGTGGGTGCTGGTTTTGTTCGGCCTGTTCCTGATCGCCACCGGGATCAAGATGCTGTTTTCCGACGACGAGCACGCGCCCATCCAGGAAAACCGCATGTACCAATGGCTGCGCGGCCACCTGCGGCTGACGCCGGACTTGCACGGCAAACAGTTTCTGGTGCGCGGCGAGGCGCATGGCTTGGCTCGCGGCTGGTGGGCGACGCCGCTGCTGTTGGCGCTGATCATGGTGGAGAGCGCCGACCTGGTGTTCGCGGTGGACAGCATCCCGGCCATCTTCGCCATCACCCAGGACCCGTTCCTGGTCTACACCTCCAACATCTTCGCGATCCTGGGCCTGCGCGCGCTGTACTTCGCGTTGGCGGCGATGGTGCATCGCTTCCATTATCTGAAGTACGCCTTGTCGCTGGTATTGGTGATGATAGGCGTCAAAGTGGGTCTGGTGTTCTTCAACGACGTGGGCTGGGTGACGTTCAAGATCCCCACTGCCTGGTCCTTGGCGGCGACGCTGGGTCTGTTGCTGGCGGGCGTGCTGTATTCGCTGCACAAGACGCGCGATCAGAACCCCAACGATTGAGGCGGACGCATAGTTCGCGCCGGAGCAGGGCTCCGGCGGGCAAGGGAAACCGGCCATGCGCGATGCGCGTGGCCGGTTTTTTGTAAACCTTCTGTAAACCTCTCTCATTTGGCCACGATTTCTCCCTCAGCCCGGCGGGCGGGCGCGGTATCCTTAGAGCCGCTAACCAAACCTCGCAGAGAAGCTGAGCCTAGGCGCGCCGACGCAGGCAGTACAAGTCGTACGGCCAGGAGGCGCAAGGCAGGATCAGGGCTTGGGTTAGCGGGTCTTATAATAAAGCCGCAATGGAGGTGAGCTGTTATGACTGTCGAAGTGCCAAGATTGCTGGTGGTGGATGACGACCCCGACCTGCGCGACCTGCTGCGCGACTACCTGGGCAAGCAGGGTTTCGCCGTCGACGCCGTCGGCGACGGCCAGGCCATGCATCAGGCGATTGCCGCGCAGAACTACAATATGTTGATTCTGGACCTGATGTTGCCGGGCGAGGATGGCCTGACCCTGTGCCGCAATCTGCGCGAGCGCTCCTGCATGCCCATCCTGATGCTGACCGCGCGCGGCGACGAGCTGGACCGCATCATCGGCCTGGAAATGGGGGCCGACGATTATCTGACCAAGCCGTTCAGCCCGCGCGAGCTGCTGGCGCGGATCAAGAGCATTCTGCGCCGGGTGTCGGATCAGCCGGCGAACGCGGCCAGCGTGCGCCGGCTGCGTTTCGCCGGCTGGACGCTGGACCTGAACGCCCAGCATCTGCTGGACGAGGCCGGAGTGGTCACTCCGCTGTCCGGCGGCGAATTCAAACTGCTGCAGGCCTTGGCGGAAAACGCCAACGCGGTGATGTCGCGGGATCAACTGATGGAGGCGATGAACGGCAAGGAGGCCGGACCGTTCGACCGCACCGTCGACGTGATGATAGGGCGGGTGCGCCGCCGGCTGGGCGAGGACGCGCGCGAACCCGTGCTGCTCAAGACCATACGCAGCGGCGGCTATATGCTGGCCTGCGAGGTGGAAGCCTTGCGATGAGGTGGTTGCCGCGCACATTGTATGGCCAGATTTCGCTGACGCTGGTGGGGGGCTTGCTGCTGGCCAACGCCTTGGGCATTTATTTCATTCTCAGCGACCGCGACCGCTTGAGCAATTCCTTGCGCGTGCAATACACCGCGCAGCACATCGCCGACATCGTCAATCTGTTGGACGAGTGTCCAAGCAAATATCGGGAACAGGTGATTTCCGCCCTGAACCAGCCCACGCTGCTGGTGCGCATGGACCGGTTCTGGGAGCAGCCAGAAAATACGCTGAGCCGGCATGGCCGCTCGTTTCAGCAATTGATCAAGCGCGATCTGATCAAGCCTTATCAGCTGCAGGTGTTGTCCAAGCAGCAGGACTCGTCGGCAGGCGGCCGCGCGGCCTTGATCGATAGGGTGGGCGGGTTGGGGATGAAAAATTTCACGCCCACGCGGGACGCCGGCCTTGCCGGCTCCATCGTCGGCGAAGAACTGACCGCTCTGGGTCCGCTGGCCGAATTCAAGACCCATCTGGCCACGGTGCAGGCCAGGCTGAGCGACGGCACGGTATTGACCTTCAACGCCTCGCGGCCCATTTCGCTGGCCGATCAGCCCATCCGCATCCTGGCCTGGCTGCTGCTGGTGGCCTTGACCGCCGCTATTCTGGGCGCCTGGGCGGTGCGGCAGCTGATCCGGCCGCTGGGCCTGTTCGCGCAGGCGGCCCGAGGCCTGGCCAGCAATCTTAATCAGGCGCCCTTGCCGGAAACCGGCTCCGAAGAAGTGGCGGAAGCCGCCCGAACCTTCAACCGGATGCAGACCGAGCTGCAGCGCCTGCTGAAAACCCGCAATCAGATGCTGGCCGGCGTGTCGCACGATCTGCGTTTACCCATCACCCGCATCCGTCTGCGCCTGGAAGGGCTGGCCGAGTCGTCGGAAAAGCAGGCGATAGAGCGCGACCTGCTGGAAATGGACCAATTGATCAACGACTCGCTGACCTATCTGCGCGGCGGCTGCGGCAGCGAGCAGGTGGTGAAGCTGAATCTCAACGCTTTGCTGGAAAGCGTGGTGGAGGATATGGAGGCTTTCGGCGCCGACATCCAACTGCACAGCGAAGCGGTGGCGCCGGTCGCCGGCAAGGTCGGCGCCTTGCGCCGTTGCCTGGGCAATCTGCTGGAGAACGCGCGCCGTTACGGCGGCGCGGGGATCGAGGTCAGCCTGCGGCAGCGGGGAGACTGGGTGGAAGTGCGGATTCAGGACCAGGGGCCGGGCATCGCCGAGGCGGAGCTGGAACGGGTGATGGAGCCTTATGTCCGCTTGGAGGACTCCAGGGCGCGCCATACCGGGGGCAGCGGCCTGGGCCTGGCCATCGCGCGGGCGATTGCGCGCGACCATGGCGGCGATCTCAAACTGAACAACCGGCCTCAGGGCGGTTTGTGCGTGAAACTGAGTTTGCCGGCCGGACATTGAACGCATTGATCTTGTGGCGAGCCGCACTAGCGCGGCTTTTTTCTTGTCTTATCGCCGGGGTGTGATGAGAGAGGGGGCGGGTGAGCGGTTTTGTATCTGCCGAATTCTCAAAATTTACGATGTGTTCACACTCTATTTACATTAAAGCCGTATTGTAAATGGACATTTACAAAGTGATTGATTACAATCAGTGTCAGAATTCACTGATACAGATTCTTTTTCGCTTCTTTGAATTCGAGTCAAGTCTATCCAATCTTCAGCCCGCCGCGTGCGGGCATTTTTTTGCTCAAATGCTTGTAGTTAATGAATTTTAACAAGTTGAGAGTGAAACTTCGCCTGAGTGTTCCAGTCTGATTGCCTGAAGTCTGATGTTGTTTTTTTGACACTACTGTTGTTTAATGACCACAAGTTTGCATGGCTAGTTGCAAATGTGAAACACAGCAACTAGTATTCGCTCACTTCCTAAGTAAACAAGAAGGATAGCCACATCATGAAAAAAAGTCTGATCGCTCTGATGGTTGCCACTCTGCCGGCAGCCGCTTTCGCCGACGTAACCGTGTTCGGTACCATCAAAGGCGGCGTTGAATACGTCGACAGCAGCAAGGGCACCAAGCAAACCAATATCGACGACCTGGGTTCCCGTATTGGTTTCAAAGGCAATGAAGATCTGGGCAATGGCCTGAAAGCCATCTGGCAAGTTGAAACCGGCTTCGGCATCGACGGCCAGAGCCGCACCGGCGAAAGCAGCGGTTCCTTCGCCAGCCGCGAATCCTTCGTGGGTCTGTCCTCCAACTTCGGTACCTTCCGTCTGGGTCACCTGGCCAACTACGGCGAGTCCGACATGGCTCAAGTTAACCCGTGGGAAAGCAGCAGCAACGCGCTGCAACTGAATGCCTTCACCCGCGGCGACGGCTATGTTAAGAACGCCGTGCGTTTCGACACCCCGGAATTCGCCGGCTTCAAGGCTGCCTTCCTGTACGGTACCAAGGAAGACAAGCGCGGTTTCGATAGCAACGCTAACGCTGTTCAGAACAACGATCGCGAAACCTACAACCTGGGCCTGTCCTACGAGAACAGCGGCTTCTTCGGCAAGTACCAGTACATCCACGAAAGCCCGGTTACCGTTGCTCAGAGCGGTGGCAGCAAGGCCAACAACAAGCACCGCATCGAAGCCGGCTACAACGCCAACAACATCTTCGTGGCGCTGGGCTATCGCAATGACAAGGGCGACGCCACCGTGACGCCGGAGTACTTCTTGGCTGACTTGGGCACCGCTACTGACGGTCGCAAGTACGAATCGCAAGAATACGCGCTGACCGCCGGCTACCAAATCGGCGCCTTCATGCCCAAGTTCACCTACGCTCAGTCCAAAGACGCGAAGATTGACGGCGTGAAGAAAGATAACAGCGGCTACAAGCAGTACCTGCTGGGCGTTGACTACAGCCTGTCCAAGCGCACCACCGTGGGCGCTCAGTACGGCGAAATCAAGGCTGACAGCGCTTACCTGAAGAGCAATGGTCAGTCCACCGACAAGATCAAGGCCTTCGGTCTGAACGTCGTACACAAGTTCTAAGCGTTACGGGCTAGACGTAAAGCTGCGAACAGTTTGGAATGCCGCCCCTGGCAACAGGGGCGGCATTTTTCATGTCCGGCGCTCGGCAAGCGGCTCGCCGTGGGCGGCGACGAGGTCGGCGACGAAGGCCTGCAGCGTCGGATTGGGATGGCCGCGTTTGCGGGTGACCAGTTGGAATTCGGCCAGATAGCGCCAGCGCGCCGGGTCCAGCGCTCGCAGCAAGTCCCGCTCCGCCAGCGGCGTGGCATAGTGTTCCGGCAAAAAGCCCAGATGATGGCCGGACAGAATCAGGGCGGCGATCGCCTCCATATTGTCGGCGCGGGCGCTGATGCGCCAATCCGCCACCGGCAGCCCGGTATCCGGCAGCGGATAGCTGCGCCAGGCCCAGTCATGGGCGGCCAGCTCGGCGGGGCCAAGCGCGCCGGCCTGCGGGAACAGCGGATGGTCGCGGCCGCAGTAGGCCAGCTGCCGTTCGACGAATAGCGGCCGGTACTCCAGTTGGGGCGCACGATGCCAGCAATAGCCGATGCCCAGATGAATCCCGCCCGACAGCAGCGCCTCCTCCAGGCCGCCCGGCGGCAACATAGACAGAATCAACTCCACTGCTTGCGGCCGCGCGCGAAAGCGCCGGATCGCCGCCGACAGCCGCGTATTGGCGCCCAGGGCGGTATGGCCGATCACGCCGATGCGCAATTGCCCGACCAACTGCCGGTCCAGTTGGCGGGCTTCCCGACAGAATAATTCCATCGATTCGGACAGCTGCCGGCTGGCGGCCAGCAGGCGCTCGCCCTTGGCGGTCAGCGCGAAGCCGCCGCGGCCGCGCTCGCACAGCCTATAGCCCAGCCGGGTTTCCAGCGCCGCCAGTTGATTGCTGATGGTGGACTGGCTGATGTTCAGCGTGCCCTGCGCGGCGGAGACGCCGCCAGCCTCGACCACGGCCTGAAACACGCGGATCAGCCGCAAATCCATATTGCTTAAGGTATTGAGCATGGGCCTCCGCGCCGGCGGCGCAATGAGTGGGCACCCGCTGATTAATACATTCATTTTTATCCATGTAAACCGTGGCGTTTGGTGATGTTAGCCGGAGAGGCGGCCGCATAGACTGCGTGATCCCATCCATCAAGACGCAGGAGGTCTTATGTCCGCCCCTTTGCTCAACCAGCCGCTGAGCGGCAATGCGATGCCGCGTTTCGGCGGCGTCGCCAGCATGATGCGCCTGCCTCTGCGCGACAGCGCCGCCGGCCTGGACGCCGCCTTCATCGGCCTGCCGCTGGATATCGGCACCTCAAACCGCAGCGGCACCCGCTTTGGCCCGCGTGAAATCCGCAGCCAGTCGGCGCTGCTGCGCCCCTACAACCTGGGCAGCGGCGCCGCGCCGTTCGAACGGCTGCAAGTGGCGGACCTCGGCGATGTCGCCACCAATCCCTATAACCTGGCGGACAGCGTGGCGCGGATCGAGGCCGCCTACGATCTGGCGTTGCGGCACCCGGTACGTTTGCTGGGCATGGGCGGAGACCACACCGTCACCTTGCCGGCGCTGCGCGCGCTGGCGCGCAAGCATGGCCCGCTGGGCTTGGTGCACGTGGACGCTCATGCCGACGTCAACGACGAGATGTTCGGCGAGAAGATCGCGCACGGCACCACCTTCCGCCGCGCCTGGGAGGAGGGGCTGCTGGCCGAGGGGCGGGTGGTCCAGATTGGTCTGCGCGGCAGCGGCTACGGGGCGGCGGATTTCGACTGGTCGCGCCAGCGCGGTTTTCGGGTGGAGACGGCGGAGCAATGCTGGCATCGCTCGCTGGCGCCGTTGATGGCCGAGGTGCGCGCGCAGCTGGGAGCGGCGCCGGCGTATCTGAGTTTCGATATCGACGGCATCGACCCGGCGTTCGCGCCCGGCACCGGCACGCCGGAAGTGGGCGGCCTGAGTTCGGCGCAGGCCTTGGAAATCGTGCGCGGCTGCCGGGGCCTGGATCTGGTGGGCGGCGATCTGGTCGAGGTGTCGCCGCCGTATGACGCCAGCGGCAACACCGCTTTGCTGGGCGCCAATCTGCTGTTCGAAATGCTGTGCGTTTTGCCCGCGCCGGCGCGCTAAGCCGCGCTGATTCCATGCCCGCGAGCGCCGGAGAATGCGCCGCGGTCCCGAGAACAAGAGGAGAACGAGATGAGTCTGGATCTATTGACGGTGGCCGCCTATATCGGCGCCATGTTGTGGCTGGGTTGGCTGGGCATGCGGCGGGCCAGCGACCGGGAGCAGTACCTGGTGGCGGGGCGCAATCTGGGGCCGATGATGTATATGGGCACCATGGCGGCGACAGTGCTGGGCGGCGCCTCCACCGTGGGCACGGTCCGGCTGGGCTATGTTTACGGCATTTCCGGCTTTTGGTTGTGCGCGGCGCTGGGCAGCGGCATCGTGGTGCTCAATCTGTTTCTGGCCAAGCCGTTGCTGCGCTTGCGGGTTTTCACGGTCACCCAGGTGCTGGAGCGCCGCTATCATCCGCTGGCGCGCAAGGCCAGCGCGCTGGTGATGTTGTCGTACGCGCTGATGATCTGCGTGACTTCGGTGTTGGCGATAGGCACGGTGATGCAGGTGCTGTTCGAGCTGCCGTTCTGGCTGGCCGTCGTCATCGGCGGCGGCGTTGTGGTGATTTACTCGGCGATTGGCGGCATGTGGTCGCTGACCTTGACCGACATCGTGCAATTCGTCATCAAGACGGTTGGCCTGATGCTGGTGCTGCTGCCCATCTGTCTGTGGCGGGCGGGCGGTTGGGAGCAACTGGCCGTCCGGCTGCCGGCGTCCGCGTTCAGCTTCGAGGGCCTGGGCTGGGGCACGGTGCTGACGTATTTCCTGATCTATTTTTTCGGCATCCTCATCGGTCAGGACGTATGGCAGCGGGTGTTCACCGCGCGCGACGACAAGGTGGCGCGCTATGCCGGCAGCGCCGCCGGCCTGTATTGCCTGTTGTACGGTTTGGTCTGCGCGCTGATAGGCATGGCGGCCGGAGCTGGAGAACCCTAACAACGCTTTCGCCGCCGTCGTCAAAGGGGTGTTGCCGGACGGCGTGCGCGGCTTGGTGATCGCGGCGGCGCTGGCGGCGATGATGTCCACCGCCAGCGCCGCCTTGCTGGCCGCATCGACCACCTTGACGGAGGACTTGTTGCCGGGAGGGCGCGCCGGTTTACGCCGCAACCGGGTGGCCACCTTGCTGGCCGGGGCCTTGGTCCTGCTGCTGGCGATGCGGGTGAATGACGTGATCCAGGCGCTGACCCTGGCCTACAACCTGCTGGTGGGCAGCATGCTGGTGCCGTTGTTGGCGGCGATCTGCTGGCCGCGGGCGACGACCGCCGGCGCGGTGAGCGCCATGATGGGCGGTTTGGGCGCGGCGGTGTTCTTCATGCTGCGGGACGGTCTGGACGCCAATACGCCGATTTATTTCAGCTTGCTGACCAGCGCCGGCCTGATGCTGGCGTTCAGCCTGGCGGACGGACGTGCGCGGCCGCGCCCGGCGCGGGAGTAGCCGCCCGTCGTCGGCCGTTCAGGCCAGCAGCTTGGCCACCGCGCCGATGGCTTTGGCGGTCAGCTTGATGGTGTCGCCCACGCGTTGCAGCTGCCGCCCGGCGTGATCGGCCGCCTCGGTCGCCGCTTGCAGCGCGGCGATCGCGTTGCGGAAGTCGTCGGTGTCGGCGTTCAGATCCCGCGCGATCAGCGCCAGGGTCTGGTTGGCCAATTCATCCTGTTGCGCCAGCAAGGCGCGGCTGTCCGCGCCCAGGCTGGCGACGGCCAGATTGTTGATGCGGGATGCCAGGCCGCTGACAAGCTCGGTGACTCGGTGGCTGTCCATATGCTGCCTCCTTTATTTGGCGGGCAGGTCGCGATAAAAATTGCGCAGCCGCCTGGCTTCGGCGGCGAAGTCGCGCAGCGCTTGCAGCTTGGACTGGGGCGCGTCCAGGCTTTGCAGCAACTGGCGGTTGGTGTCGGGAAAACCCTGAATCGCCTTGTCGCTGGCTTGCAGCGCGGCCTCGATCTGCTCGAATTCGCGTAGCCGGTCGGAGATGGCGAGGTCGAATTGGTAGCGCTCCCAGCTGCCGTAGGGCGGTCGGCTGAAATTGGCGTGACGCAGCAGGCTGTCCCTGAGCACGCTCAGATAGCCGGGCAGCGCGCTCAAGACGCGGTGGCTGCTGACGGCCAGCCGGTCCAGTCCGGGCTGGGCGGTGGCCATGGTGTCGCGCAGCGCGTTCTTGCGTTGCGCGGTGGTGAGCTGGCGGCCCAGCGCATCGGCCGCGGTGGCCAGAATCTTGGCGGCGGCCTCGTCGCCGCCGCGCAGTTTGAGATCCTGAACGCTGTCGGCCAAGTCCTGGGCGGCGGCGTCGACCCGGGCCTCGGCCTCCCGGTCTCCAGCCAGGCTGCGCAGAGTTCGGGCGTATTTTTCCAGCGCGTCCAACGTCGCCTGCAACTGCGCCAGAGCGGGGGCAAGATCGTAGCTGGCGCCGTTGCCGGCTTGCGGGCGGAAGGTGTCCGCGCGCAGCGGCGCGTTGGGCGCGGTGAGCACCGCGTTGAGCCGCGCATTCTGCTGGATGCGCGCAAAGGTGCCGGCGGAGCTTTGCGTGACGCTGCGGGCGGCGTTGTCGAAATCGGCGAATGGCGTGTCCGGGGCGTTGGCGCAGGCGGCCAGCAGCAGCGGCAGCAAAGGCAGCAGGCGGAAGAAAGGGCTGGCGGACATGGCGCTGCTCCATCGGCAGGCGGGCGCTGACGCGACCGCGCGGTTTGCGGGATGAAACGTGCGCGGACGCTATGGCGGGCGCATGTCGTGGTATAGACGATCCGTTGTTGCAGCGAGCCTGTACCAATGATATGGCAATGAAAAGGGCGCTCCGGTACTCCCTTTGGTTTGGCCGTTTTCATCGTTCTATCGAGGTCGGCTAGGGTGGTTCCTTCACGCGTGAGCGCATCTAAGCGGGTTTCGAGCTTTATCATTAGCGCCGTGGTGGCGAATGACGAGCATATCGACATCTGAGCGCAGGCTTGGCAACAAGCTGCACAGGCCAGTCGATTGCCGGCGGCCCGCCAGAACTTCGGCGATGCTGAGTTCGGTCGCCCGGTGCGTTGCGGAAATGTCACCGGCAGCTATGCCGCAACTGGCTTGGCCGGAGGCGGTTTTGGGCGACGGAGGCGCGACTTGATAGCGGGTAAAATATTGGTCTTACTGGTAATGCCAGTTAGACCAGTGTAGTTTGCCGTTTATGACTAATCATGTTTTTGATCGCCTGGCCGCCATGTTCACTTCTTCCAAACTGGGCGATGTCGCCGCCCGCAATATTCTTGATGCCATCAAGCGCGGCGTCTGGTTGCCTGGAGAGATGCTGCCGTCGCAGCGCGATCTGGCAGAGCAGTTTGGCATAAGCCGCCCGCCGCTGCGCGAGGCGATTTCGGTGCTTGAGGCCTTGGGCTTTGTCCGCTCCCATCCCGGCAAGGGGGTGTTTGTGCTTAGCACCGATCCCCAGGGTGAGCCGTTGGCGCAGCCGACGGTGCGTCCGGAGGACGTGTTTCAACTGCGCTTGGCGCTGGAGCCATTCGTGGTGGGCTTGGTCGCGCAGTCGATAACTTCCGAAGAACTGATGCAGTTGCGGCTAACGCTGCTGGATATGCGTGAGGCGCTGGCTGCGGGCGAAATGGCTGCGGTGGTGGAGGCGGATATTTTGTTCCACCGGCAGTTGGTGGGATTTAGCCGCAACCCAGTGTTCAAGCAGTCGATGGAGCAGGCCAGCGAGGCCATTGGTCACGCCCGCGCCATCATGCTGGCGCGACCGCAGGAGTTACAGGCGGCGTTGATTGAGAAAGAGGCCATTTTGCGGGCCATCAAGGCGCATAACAGCGCGGCGGCCAGCGCCGCCATGCAACAGCACATCATTCATGCTTGCGAACGCTTGGGGATTCCGGTTCGTGGCACGTCTGTCGTCTGGTCACAACAAGGGGAGGGTGGTACCTAAGCCAGTTGGATGTTGGAAGCCGTTTCCGGAAGGCCGCCGCGTCAACCGTCTTGGCCTGGATGACTTGTCTGGGCGGCTTCTCGCCATACCTCCTCATTAGGAGAAAGGGAAGCCATGCTGCGTTTGACTAAGAAGTCGTTGTTTGTACGAGTCATGATCGGACTTGTCCTCGGCATCTGCGCCGGCTTGTTGTGGCCGGAACAGGCTCTACAGTTGAAACCGTTGGGAGATGGTTTTATCAAGCTGATCAAGATGCTGATCGTGCCGATTGTATTCTGTGTGGTGGTGAGCGGTATTACCGGTGCCGGTGACTTGAAAAAAGTGGGCCGGGTGGGTTTGAAGGCCATTGTGTATTTTGAGCTGGTCACGACTCTGGCTCTGGCTTTGGGCTTGCTGTTGGCCCTGCATAGCAGCATCGGTCTGGGGATGAACGTGGATGTCGGCTCCTTGGATACCCAAGCGATGGCCGCCTACACCGATAGAGCCCAGGCTTTGCAGCATGGCAGCACCTGGTCGTTTTTCATGAACTTGATTCCCGGCACGGTGTTTGGCGCGTTGGCCTCGGGCGATATCTTGCAGGTGTTGGTGTTTGCCTTATTGTTTGGTTGCGCCTTGAATCTAGTGCGCGATTCCGCTGGCGGAGTGATTCGGCTGGTGCATGAGGCGGGCCATGTGTTTTTCAAGCTGATCGGTCTGGTGGTGCAATTGGCGCCGCTGGGAGTGTTCGGCTCCATTGCCTTTACCACCGCCAGTTACGGGGTATCGTCCTTGCAGCAGTTGGGTGGTCTGGTGCTGATGTTTTATCTCACTTGCGCTTTGTTTGTTCTGGTGGTGCTGGGGACTATTTTGCAATTGGCGGGTCTTAACATCGTAGCATTTTTACGCTATCTGAAAGACGAGTTATCGATCGTGGTGGGGACGGCCTCGTCCGACGCGGTGTTGCCGCAAGTCATGCAAAAGCTTGAACATCTGGGCATCGGCAATGCCACCGTGGGCCTGGTGATTCCCACCGGTTATTCGTTCAATCTCGATGGTTTTTCCATTTATCTTACCCTGGCGGCGGTGTTTATCGCCCATGCCACCAATACGCCGCTGTCCAATTACGATTTGTTGACCATTCTCGCGGTGTCGTTGGTGACCTCCAAGGGCGCGCATGGAATTCCTGGCTCTGCCTTGGTGATTCTGTCGGCGACTCTGTCGGCAATACCCGCCATTCCGGTGATCGGGCTGGTGTTGGTGTTGTCGGTGGACTGGTTCATGGGCATTGCTCGGGCGTTGACCAATTTAATCGGCAATTGCGTGGCCGCGGTGGTGGTGGCGCGCTGGGAGCGGGATATGGACTTGGAGCGGGCGCGCAATGTGCTGAGACGCAAGCAGGGTTATGAATATGTGGCGGAGCCGGCTGTCAGCGTCGGTTCCTTGGTGGATCGTTGAAGCAGGTTTTAGCGGTGGTGGCTTTAGCGCGTCTCCATTTTGGCGGGGCGCCATAGGCGTTGCGGATAGTTCGAACGGGGCAGCAATATCTGGGAGCCTTCCCCGGTTGATGTGCTGGAGAAGTCATAAAAAATGCCTGATCATGAATTTGATCAGGCATTTTTTTAGTTTGACGTTCAGCGCACGTCAGCGTTGTTTAGCCGCATTAAAAGGTTACTCACACACCGGCCTCGTGCGCCTGCACGTCGGCGTGGTAGCTGGAGCGCACCATCGCGCCCACGGCGGCGTGAACGAAGCCCATTTCATAGGCTTTGGTCTCGAACATCTTGAACACATCCGGATGCACGTAGCGCAGCACCGGCAGATGGCCGTCGGACGGTTGCAGATACTGGCCTATGGTCAGCATGTCCACATTGTGGGCGCGCAGATCGCGCATCACTTCCAGGATCTCTTCGTCAGTCTCGCCCAGGCCCACCATCAGGCCGGACTTGGTGCGGACGTCGGGGTTCTTGGCCTTGTAGTCCTTCAGCAATTGCAGCGAGTGCGCGTAATCCGAACCCGGACGCGCCTGCTTGTACAGCCGCGGCACGGTTTCCAGATTGTGGTTCATCACGTCCGGCGGGGTCTGGCTCAGGATGTCGACGGCCACGTCCAGGCGGCCGCGGAAGTCCGGCACCAGGGTTTCGATCTGGGTGTTGGGCGACATTTCACGCACCGAGTTGATGCAGTCGGCGAAGTGCTGGGCGCCGCCGTCGCGCAGATCGTCGCGGTCCACCGAGGTCACCACCACGTACTTCAGCTTCATCGCGGCCACGCTCTCCGCCAGGTGGCGAGGTTCGTCCGGATCCAGCGGATTGGGGCGGCCGTGGCCCACGTCGCAGAACGGGCAGCGACGGGTGCAGATATCGCCCATGATCATGAAGGTGGCGGTGCCTTTGCTGAAACATTCGCCGATGTTCGGGCAGGTGGCTTCCTCGCACACCGTGTGCAGCTTTTGTTCGCGCAGAATCTGCTTGATCTCGTGGAAGCGCTGGCCGTTGGGCAGCTTGGCGCGGATCCATTCCGGTTTTTTCAGTTTTTCGTCCAGCGGGACGATCTTGATGGGGATGCGGGCGGTTTTGGCCGCGCCCTTGTGTTTGACCCCAGCCTGGTTTTCCGGCTTCATGTCAGTTCCTTGGTGCTGTTCAGGAGGCGCTCCAGATGCGGCAGCAGCGTATCGGCGGCGGCGGCAAGGCTCAGCTCCACTCCCAGTTGTTTCAGGTCGGTCACCTTGAGGTTGGCGTAACCGCAAGGATTGATGGAATCGAAAGGCGCCAGGTCCATGTCCACATTGAAGCTGAGGCCATGGTAGACCGCGTGGTTCTTGATGCGCAGGCCCAGCGAGGCGATCTTGGCGCCGGCCACGTAAACGCCGGGCGCGTCCACATCGCCGTTGCCGTGTATGCCCAGTTCCGCCAGCGTGTCTATCACCGCCTGTTCGATGCGGCGCACCAGCTCGCGCACGCCTATGCCCATGCGCTTGAAATCCACCAGCAGATAAACCACCAACTGGCCCGGCCCGTGATAGGTGATCTGGCCGCCGCGGTCGGTTTTCACCACCGGAATGGCGGTGGCGTGCAGCAGGTGCTCCGGCTTGCCGGCCAGGCCCTGGGTATAGACGGGCGGATGTTCGACCACCCACAGTTCATCGGGGGTGTCGGCGTTGCGGGCGTCGGTGAACGCCTGCATGGCGCGCCAGGTTGGTTCGTAATCCACCCGGCCCAGATGTTTGACGATGCGCGACACGGCAATCTCCAGGCGCTTAAAGCACCATTTTCACCATCGGATGGCCGGTCAGCGACAGATAGATGTTGTCCAGCTGTTGACGCGAGGTGGCGGTGACGGTGACGGTCAGCGCGTAAAAGCGGCCGTTGGCGCTTTCGCGCAGCGTCACGTCGTGATCGGCCAGGTCGGGCGCGTTGACGCGGACGACCTCGGTGATGGTGAGGACGAAATCCTCGTGACGCTCGCCCATCACCTTGATGGGGAAGCGACAGGGGAATTCCATGAGTTCCTGTTTTTCAGACATATGCAATCAAATCCGCTAAGAACGTGTTTACGATTGCGCGAGCAAGAGCGAGACAAGGCGAAAACAGTTGAGAAAGCGGAGTGTACACACGGTACATGAGCATTTCGAAGCGGTTTTCAACGCGGTATCGCCGGCGCGCAGCAGATCGTAAACAGGTTCTAAAGACGCCGAACCCGAAACGGGCAAAGGCGCAGCAGCCAGTTGTACTGCAAACCGGGCCGCCCGCGCCAATACATTTTACGGTCGTCTTTATTACTAAAACGTCACATCATAATACAGCCGCGGCGTCCGGGCGATGCCCGGCGCAGCGATTAACGGCGGACGCCGTTTATTTCCAGCCCAGCATCAGCTTGATGCTGTCCCACAGCCGGCTGAAGAAGCCGCCTTCTTCCACCGCCTTCAAGGCCACCACCGGGCGCTCGAACAGCGGCTTGCCGTCCAGCGACACCACCAGCTTGCCCACCACCTGGCCGGCTTTCACCGGGGCGATCAAGGGTTGCATGGTGGTCAGATCGGCCTTGAGCTTGGCGGCCTGGCCCTTGGCCACGGTGGCGTAGACGTCGCTGGCGAAGCCGACGGACACGGTTTTGGCCGCGCCCTTGTAGATGGGCAGCTCGGACACCGGCTTGGCGCCGCTATACAGTTTGGGCGTATCGTAAAACTGCAAGCCGTAGTTGAGCAGCTTGGAGCTTTCCACCGCGCGCGCCTCCGGGCTGGCGGTGCCCACCACCACCGAAATCACGCGACGGCCGTCGCGGTGGCTGGTGGTGATCATATTGTAGCCGGCGCTG
The DNA here is from genome assembly GCF_057809415.1 of Chromobacterium sp. FG22. Classification (NCBI taxonomy): domain Bacteria; kingdom Pseudomonadati; phylum Pseudomonadota; class Betaproteobacteria; order Neisseriales; family Chromobacteriaceae; genus Chromobacterium; species Chromobacterium sp. FG22. The sequence goes on from NZ_JBMDJX010000009.1 coordinate 54,588, forward strand.
TCGGTGTAGCCGGTCTTCATGCCGTCGACGTTGGGGTCGCGGTAGAGCAGCAGGTTGCGGTTGGGCTGCTTGATGTTGTTGTAGGTGAAGGACTTGATCGAGTAGATCGGGTAGAACTCCGGGAAGTCGCGGATCAGCGCGCCGGCCAGGATGCCCAGATCGTGCACGGTGGTGTAGTGCTCGGGATTGGGCAGGCCGGTGGCGTTGCGGAACTGGGTGTTCTTCATGCCCAGTTTCTGCGCCTGCTGGGTCATCACCTGGGCGAAGACTTCCTCGCTGCCGGCGATGGCTTCAGCCAGCGTCACGCAGGCGTCGTTGCCGGATTGCACGATCATGCCCTTGATCAGGTCGTCGACCTTGGCCGGCACCTTGGGATCCAGGAACATGCGCGAGCCTTCGGTTTTCCAGCCTTTTTGCGACACCGTCAGCGTCTGTTCCAGAGTCAGCCGTTTTTCCTTCAGCGCCTTGAAGGTGAGGTAGGCGGTCATCAGTTTGGTCAGCGAGGCCGGCTCCACGCGGGAGTCCGGGTCGCGCTCGGCCAGCACTTGTCCGCTGTTGAAGTCGGTCAGGTAATAAGCCTTGCCGGCGATTTCGGGCGCGGGCGGCAGAAAGGCGGCGGAGGCGAAAGAGACGGACGGCAGCGCGATCGCCGCTGCCGTGAGAATGCTGGTGAATGTTTTCATTGTTCCTATGGGCAACGCTGGGGGTTGAGGTCCAAATAGTAGCCGTTGATTATACACGCGGATTGCCGTCCGGTTGCCGCGAAGTGGGGATTTTCTGCGGGCGGGGCGGACGGAGCCGTTGCGATACCGCAATGCAACAATCCAATATTATCAAGGCTTCCCGTCTGCTTGGAGTTCCTGCTACTCTGGCAGTTCAAGCAAAATAATGATCGGGACAAAGGCTTTGCCATGCAAGAGAAGCAAGACTATCTGGAACGCATCCTGACGTCGCGGGTTTACGACGTCGCCATCGAAACGCCGCTGGAGCTGGCGCCCAATCTGTCGCGCCGCTATCGCAACACGATTCTGCTCAAGCGCGAGGATCTGCAGCCGGTGTTCTCCTTCAAGCTGCGCGGCGCTTACAACAAGATGGCCAAGCTCAGCGCGGAACAGCGCGCGCGCGGCGTGATCACCGCCAGCGCCGGCAACCACGCGCAGGGCGTGGCCTTGTCCGCCAGCCGGCTGGGCTGCGCGGCCACCATCGTGATGCCGGTGACCACGCCGCAGATCAAGATAGACGCGGTCAAGCAATACGGCGGCCAGGTGGTGCTGCATGGCGATTCCTTCAACGAAGCCTTCCACCACGCGACTGAATTGGCCGCTCAAAACGGCATGACTTATATTCCGCCGTTCGATGACCCGGACGTGATCGCCGGCCAGGGCACCATAGGCATGGAGATTCTGCGCCAGCACCCGGACGGCTTGAACGCCGTCTTCGTCGCCATCGGCGGCGGCGGCCTGGCCGCCGGCATCTCCAGCTTCATCAAGCGGCTAAAGCCGGAGATTAAGGTGATAGGCGTGCAGCCGGTGGATTCCGACGCCATGCGCCAATCCATCGCCAAGGGCGAGCGCGTGGAGTTGAAGGACGTGGGCCTGTTCGCCGACGGGGTGGCGGTCAAGCTGGTGGGGGAGGAGACTTTCCGCATTTGCCGCGAGCTGCTGGACGAGATCATCCTGGTGGACACCGACGCCATCTGCGCGGCGATCAAGGACATCTTCGAAGACACCCGCTCCATCGTGGAGCCGGCGGGCGCCTTGGCGGTGGCCGGCGCCAAGGCTTACGTGGAGCGCGAAGGCTGCGTGGACCAGACCCTGGTGGCGATCTCCTGCGGCGCCAATATGAATTTCGACCGCCTGCGCCATGTGTCCGAGCGTTCCGAACTGGGCGAGCGGCGCGAGGCCGTGATCGCGGTGACCATTCCGGAAAAGCCGGGCAGCTTCAAGCGCTTCTGTACCGTGATAGGCGGCCGCAACATCACCGAATTCAATTACCGCTTCGCCGATCCCGGCACCGCGCATGTCTTCGTCGGCGTGCAGATCAGCGGCAAACAGGACCTGGAGAACATACTCTCCAGCCTGAACGCGCATGAGCTGGACAGCATCGATCTGACCGACAACGAATTGGCCAAGTTGCATATCCGTCATCTGGTGGGCGGTCACGCGCCGCAGCTCAAGGACGAGCGAGTGCTGCGCTTCGAGTTTCCGGACCGTCCGGGCGCGCTGATGCGTTTCCTGGAGGCGATGAGCGTGGACTGGAACATCAGCCTGTTCCATTATCGCAATCACGGCGCCGATTACGGCCGCGTGCTGGTGGGCATACAGGTGCCGGCCAGCGACGACGCGGAGTTCCAGCGCTTCCTCGACAATCTGGGCTATCCCTATGTCGAGGAAACCCAGAACCCGGCCTACAAGCTGTTCCTGGGCAAGACCATACGTTGAACCGGGCCGGCGGGCTGCTCGTGGTCGGCAGCCTGACGCCGCGCTCCTTCTTTGAAGCGAATCATGATCAAGGCAGTTCTATTCGATCTGGACGGCACCTTGGCCGACACCGCGCGCGATCTGGGCGCCGCGCTCAACCGTTTGCTGGCCGAGGAAGGCCTGCCGCCGCAGCCCTATGCGGCGGTGCGGCCCATCGCCAGTCACGGCGCGCGCGGGCTGGTCAGCCTGGGTTTCGGCATCGACCGCGAGCATCCGCGTTTCGAGGAGTACCGCCTGCGTTTCCTGGATCACTACGAGCACAGCTTCGCCGACGAGACCGTCCTGTTCGACGGCGTCAACGGCCTGATCCAGGGCTTGATGGACAAGGGCTTGCTGTGGGGCATCATCACCAATAAGCCGATGCGCTTCACCGACCGTCTGGTGCCTTCGCTGCCTTTCATCGCGGCGCCGGCGGTGACGGTCAGCGGCGACACCGTGGGCGTGCCCAAACCGGATCCGCGGCCGATGCGCTTCGCCGCCGAACGGATCGGCATCGCGCCCGAGCATTGCCTGTACGTGGGCGACGCCGAGCGCGACATCGCCGCCGGCCGCAGCGTGGGCATGAAGACGGTGTTGGCCAATTGGGGTTACATCGCCGACAGCGACCGGCCGGCGGAATGGGGCGCCGACATCGCCATCGATCATCCGCTGCAATTGCTGGATCACGTTTAAGCGGCAATGGAAATGAAAAAAGCCACGGTTCTCCGTGGCTTTTTTGGTTTCAGCCTGATTGGTTCTCAGGCGCGCAGGTTCTGCGCAATCGCATAGATGGGCGACAAGGCCGCCTCGCCCAGGCGCAGGCTGCGCTGGCCGCTCCAGCCGAAGTCGTCGTCCGGCAGATTAGCGTTGTCCTTGAACGGCATCTCCAGCGTGAAGGCGAGACAGCCGAAGTGTTCGCACACCCAGTTGGTGGCGATGGTCATATTGGCCTTGCCCGGGGCGTTGCGCGGGTAGCCGTGTTCGGTCTGGTAGTCCGGGCTGGCCAGCAGCAGGTGGTGGCGGAACTGATCGGCCAGGGTTTCCAGGCGCTCGTTCCACGACGGCACGCCTTCGGTGCCGGCCAGGAACACATAGGGAATGTTCTCGTCGCCGTGGATGTCCAGGAACAGGTCCACGCCGGTTTCCTGCATCTTGTTGCGCACCGCCAGCACTTCCGGGCTGGTCTCCGCGCTGGGGGCCGCCCATTCGCGGTTCAGGTTGGCGCCGGCGGCGTTGGTGCGCAGATTGCCCAGCACCGAGCCGTCCGGGTTCATATTGGGCACCACGTAGAAAGTGGCGCGGTCCAGCAGCGCGCGGCTGGTGGGGTCCTGCGGGTCCAGCAGGCGGTTGAGCAGGCCTTCGATGAACCATTCGGCCATGGTTTCGCCCGGATGCTGACGGGCGATGATCCAGATCTTGAGATCCGATTCCACCTCGTGGCCTATGGTCAGCAGATTGATGTCGCGCTGCTGCACGGTAAAGCCCAGGTCGCTGACCTGGCACAGGCCGGAGCCCTGCGCCTGACCGATCAGGTTCAGATGCTGATCGTAGGAATAGGGTTCGAAATAGGCGTAATAGATGCTGCCGGACAAGGGCACGTGATCTATCGTCATCACGCCGTTTTCATAATGAGTGGGCACGCGGAACCAGTTGATGCGGTCGTAGGAGGCCACCGCCTGGTAGTCGACCCAGCCGTCCGGATAGGCGCTTTCGCCGGCGTTCAGGAAATTGAAGGTGCAGTGCTGATAAGCGGCGCCTTGCACGCGGAAGTAGAACCACTGGGCGAAATCGGCCGCATTGTCGCGGCGGATGCGCAGTTGGATGTCTTCGTAGTTGTCGGCGGAGACGATCTCGATGCTGCCGGCGTCAAAATTGCTGCTGATTTTCATGCGCTGAACCTATTGGTTTCCTGAAACGTGCTTAAGGCGGAGATTGTAAACCTGTCGCCGCTCACATGCCATCCTCAGGCGCAAGGCAAAGAAAAACCCCGTCGGCTGGACGGGGTTGTGCTTTAGCCTGAAACTGGACTTAAGCGGTGGGTGCGCGCTTGCTGGCGGTCTTCACCGCGTCGGCGGTGGCGCTGGTGGCGGCCTTGACGCTGCTGTCGGTGAACTCCACCACTTGCTGGGCGGCTTTGCTGAAGGTGTTGACCGCGGCGGCGGCGGCGGCTACCGAGCTTTTCACCGCGTTCAGCGCGGCGTCGGAGCCGGCCGGAGCGTTTTTGGCTGCGGACTCGATCGCGCCGATCAGCGACTTGTTGAAGCTGCCCAGGTTTTCTTCGGCCAGCTTGGTCAGTTCGCTTTGAGCGGAGGAAACGATGTCGTACAGATTGCGGGAATTGGCCAGAGCGGTGTCGATGTTCTGGGTGGCCAGCTTGTTCAGGTGGCTAACCGCTTCTTGCGGGTCGGTCACGCCGCTCAGTTGCTTGGCGATTTTGACGTTTTCTTCCAGCGACTGCTTGGAGATCTCCAGGTTCAGCTTGACCAGGCGCTCGGCGCTATCCAGAGTGATTTGCGAAAAGCGGAAAATGGTTTCCAGACCGTTCAGGGACAGCTTGTTCAGTTGCTCATTGCTGATGGACATAATGTATTCCTCCGCTGTGGGGTGAGACCTTAAAAGGAGATAGTCTGAATCAAAAATTTTGCACTGCACAATGACGAGTAAATGTATCATGCATTGCAGCAAAATTGGGAGCACTGACTGAAGATTTACTCTAGCGTGTTGTATTTATGATAAATTGCCGGCACACGGCACACCGTACCAAAATAAACCGGGAGCGTTACATGAGTGTTGAAAAGCGGGTCATCAAAAAGTACCCGAACCGCCGGCTGTACGATACCGCCACCAGTTCCTACATCACCTTGGGGGATGTGAAGCAATTGGTGCTTGATAATGTGGATATTCAAGTCGTCGACGCCAAGAGCCAAGAGGACATCACCCGCAGTGTGCTGTTGCAGATCATCCTGGAGGAGGAGAACGGCGGCATGCCGATGTTCAGCTACGAGGTGCTGACCCAGTTCATCCGCTCCTACGGCCAGGCCATGCAGGGCATGATGGGGCCCTTCCTGGAGAACAATCTGCAACTGTTCGCCCAGCTGCAGCAGAAAATGCAGGAACAAACCCGCGCGATTTACGGCGACAACACCATGTTGAACGCCAATCTGTGGGGCGAGTTCATGAAATTTCAGGGGCCGGCGGTGCAGAACATGATGGCCAACTACATGGAACAGAGCACCAGCATGTTTCTGGACATGCAGAACCGGATGCAGGAACAGACCAAGCAACTGTTCGGCGGTTTCGCCTTCCCGGCTTACAAGCAGGGCGAGGACGACAAGGACCCGTCCTAAAGAGCGCGTGTACGATCTCGCGAGCCAGCGAGACAAGGCGTTTTCAACGCCGTATCGTGCGCAGCGCAGCAGATCATAAACAGACTCTAAGGCGTAGGCGACCGGCTGGAACGGCCGCCTGTCCGTTTCCATCCGCCGCTTGCCCCCGGAGGGCTTGCCATGCCGATTCCCGCATGTTGGATGCCGGGCGCCGTTAGCGGCGCCCGCTACTCTTGCACGGCGTCCGCCGTGTTTCGATTTTCCCCATTTCCCATTGACGACTCTAGCCGGCCAGGCCGGCAAGGCGCCGCGCCATGTCCGCCGAAGCGCTGAGCGCCTGCCTGCGCGCGGCGCAGCGCAGCCATCTGGACGGCGACTGGGCCGAGGCGGAGCGGGCTTATCGCGCCTGCCTGCGCGATTGGCCCGCGTGCGCCGCGGCCAAATCCTTTCTGGCTTTCCTCTTGCTGCAGACGCAGCGCCCGGCCGAGGCCGAAGTCTGGCTGAGCGAGGCGATCGCCGCGGAGGCGGGCCATGCGGACTGGCATTTCAGCCTGGGCATGGCGCAGGCGCGGCAGGGCCGTTCGGGCGACGCGCGGCGGGCTTTCGCCGCGGCCGCGGCGCTGGACGGCGGCCAGCCCATGTATTGGACCAATCTGGCCGCCGCCTGCGAGCAGGACGGCGATTTCGCCGCCGCGGAACAGGCGTGCCGGCAAGCGCTGAGCGCGGACGCCGGCTGCGCCGACGCGCACTTCCTGCTGGCCGGCCTGTGTTTGCGACAGGAGCGCCATGCCGAGGCGCGGCGCCACAATGCGTTGGGCATCGTGGCCCAGCCGGCCGCGCATGGGCCGATCGCGCGCATCGAGGCGCATTGCGAGCTGGATCAGCGCGACGCGGCCCTGGCCTTGTTGCATGACTGGCTGGCGCAAGCGCCGGACGATCCGGTGGCCTTGCATCTGTTGGCCGCCTGCGGCGGCGCGGAGCCGCCGCCGCAGTGCAGCCCGGAATTCATCCGGCGGACTTTCGACGCCAACGCCGAGGCGTTTGACGCCACCCTGACCAACCTGCATTACCAGGGGCCGCAGTGGCTGGCGCAATGTCTGGAACGATTGGCGCCGCCGCCGGCCGCTCTGGACGCGCTGGATCTGGGCTGCGGCACCGGCCTGGCCGGCGGGGTCTTGCGGCCGTATGCGCGCCGCTTGCAGGGGGTGGATCTCAGCGGCGAAATGCTGGCGCGCGCCGCGGACAAGGGCGTGTACGACGTCTTGACCCAGGGCGACATCATCGAATTCCTGGCGACGGCTCCATTGCCGGTCGATCTGATCTGCTGCCTGGACACCCTCAGCTATTTTGGCGATCTGGAGCCGGCCCTGAACTGGATGACGCGCGCGCTCAAACCGGGCGGCTTGCTGCTGTTCAGCATAGAGCGCGCGCCGCGGGCTTTGCCGGGCGGCCACCGGCTGCAGCCCTGCGGGCGCTATCTGCACGATCCGGACTGGGTGGAGGGGCTGCTGGCGGCGTGCGGGTTGGCGTTGCGGGAGCGCCGGGACATGATGTTGCGGGAGGAGGCGGGGTGTCCGGTGCCCGGCGCTTTCTATTGCGCCGAGCGCATGCCTTAGCCAAGGCCTCTGCGGGCGCCGGCGCTCAGTGCTTGCTTTGCATCAGCTTGTCGGTCCAGGCCATCACCAGCGCGGACAGCAGGAAGGTGCAATGGATCACCACCTGCCACATCACGCCCTGTTCGGTGAGCGGATTGCCGGGGCTGCCCAGATTGGACGCGCTGATGAAGGTTTTCAGCAGATGGATGGAGGAGATGCTGATCAGCGCCAGCGACAGCTTGGTCTTCAGCACGCCGGCGTTGACATGGGACAGCCATTCCGGCCGGTCCTCGTGGCTGTTCAGACTGTCGATCTTGGAGACGAAGGTTTCGTAGCCGCCCACCACCACCATGATCAGCAGATTGGCGATCATCACCACGTCGATCAGGCCCAGCACGATCAGCATGATCTGGGTTTCCGTCATGCTGGAGGCGTCGGCGACCAAGTGGATCAGTTCGAGCAGAAACTTATAGACGTACACCCCCTGGGCGACGATGAGGCCAAGATAGAGCGGAGCCTGCAGCCAGCGGCTGGCGAAAATCAGGGACTCCATGCGTGAAACGAGAGTTTTCATATCGGTATCGTGTGAGGGGTTGACGGCTCAGAAGCTGTTCAAAGTCTGCGGCGCGGCGGCGGGATTTTAGACCAGGGCGTTGAAACCGGCTTCGAAATGCTCATGCATCACTGCCACATTCCGCTTTACAGCCGTTGTCGCCTTGTCTCGCCCCAGCTCGAGAGACTTTGAACCGGCTCTCAGGCCTATATGGAGGCGTCGGATTTTACTATCAAGTGAGGTCTGAAAGGAGAGCGTCGCTCGGCGGCGTCCGCATCCGGCCCTGCGCCGGCGGGGTGAAAACGAATCGGCGAGCCCGCGGCGCAAACCCCTCCGAACGCTGCGCATCGCCTGTCAAATCGTTGTATACTCTCGCGTTTTTCTTCAGCAAGGCCATCATCATGGCAGACAAGATTCCAAGCATCGGCTTCGTGTCGCTGGGCTGTCCTAATGATGGTATTTATACATCAGCTGCGCTTGAAATAAAAAAGCCCTGGCAGGGGGGGCCAGGGCTTTGTGTTATGCGGCTTTGCGGGGTCTGCTTGGGCGTAGACCTGGCGGCGTTGTGTGTACTTTCAGGTGCCCCTCCCCTTTCAGAAAGTTCTTGTAGCTAGCGATGGATACGTTCCACGCTTCACGGGCGACTTGCTCGCCGGACTCAATAATGTTGTTGTGTTCGTCTACGATGGCTAGCCGGGCTGTCCTGCCGTCCGGGGTGGTGATGGTGAGTCCTTCAAAAATCACGGCACTCAGTTCACAGTGCTCAAGGGTGCCGAGTTCGATTTGTCCGATACACATTTTATTCTCCAGCGTTTTCATGTGGCATTGCCCCGGTTCAGATCGGCGGCGCAGTCATGGGTCAGGGGTTAACGCCATCAAGGCGGAGGTGTGTGCAGTATATTCCCGATATTGGGTATACGAGCACGCAACCATCAAGGCTGCGAAGGGTGTTCATATTGCGGCGGGCGGCTAGTTGAGTGATTTGCCGCTGGCTGATGCCGCCGACGACTGCGCATGTTACTGCGCTGGTAGTGCCTAGAACGCCGCTGCTGTTTATTTGGCGGGCGCTGTTTAGTTGCGTTGTAATGGAGGCAATTCCCGCGCCGGGTTGATTTCGTATGTCGAGGAGCAGTTCCTCTAACTGGAAACTTTCGGCCTTAAGGGCTTGGATTTGCTTGGTGACTTGCAGGGCGGTTTGGTCAAGCTGCTGTTGTAAATCAAACGTCAATTCCATTGCTTTTGCTCCTGATTCGCCGGCAGCGGCTCCGCCGCTTCGGCGGGTGTTTTGGTGCGAAGATCAGCGCCGCAGCAGTGGCGGCGCTGGCAAGCATTAAGAGGATTGGCATGTTGCTTCAAGAGTTTTTCTGATTTGGTCCAGATGGGCCGGACTGCTCTCGATGATTACAGCGTCGAGAGGGTCGTTGAATTCCCACCATTCTTCTAAAACTTTAATGATGCGGCCATCGCCCAAGTCTATGGCGTCGTAGTCGTATTTAAGGTCTTGTTGGCGAGCCTTATCAAGCGCATTGTCGAGTTGACTAAGGGTTTGGGCGATGTGTTTTCGCGCGTCTGCTTGGGCGTCTATAAATTGCTTGTAGGCAATCTTGACGTCCGTTTTGAGGTCCGCAATTCGGATGATGTTGGCGGTGAGTTGTGCGGCGGTCGTCATGCGGTAAGCCCCCCGTGAATGGCAGCGATCTGGCCAAAGATGTTGCTCCAAGCTTTCTGCAGGCGGCGGCGTGGCATAGTGCCGAATATGTCGCTGCCAATGGCTTCGGCGTATGTCATGCCAGCGCTGGCCATCATTGCGTAATCAGTTCCTAGCATTTGGTCGCGGTTTGGGGGTAGCGTGACAATGCCGGCGAAGCGGTGACGCTGCTCGTGGAATGTTTCTGATTCGGCCAGCCGCTTGCCGTCTCGCTCTACCGGCCCAAAATGTTCATTCTCCCAAACTATGATTGGTGCGGTTGTGGTGCTGAGTATTGCTTTCAGGCCGGTCAAGGTTTCTTTCATGTCCTTGCCGCCCACTAAAATTGTGTGGATGAAAACCTGCCGTCCTTCATCTTCCAGTGCTTCGATTGCGCCGGTTTCTGCCATATAGCTGTTAATCGGAATAAATGATGACGCGCCGTTATCAATGACTACCGGGCCGGGGTGTTCGAGTATCCAGTCAATCATGGTGTCAAAGCGCCGGGGGTTAATCTGGTTGTCGTTCTCCATGATTTCGAGGTCGCGCACGTAGAGCGCGGAGTATTGACTTAAAGAGTTGTTAACCGGGTCCGTGTTGATGCACATCACCTGCGCGCCTGTCATCGCTTGTAGCGCCTGGGCTTGGTGCGAGGCTGTGGTGGACTTGCCGCAGCCGCCTTTGCCTTGAACAACAATGTGGACGGTGCGGTCAATGTGGTTCTGCATTTGGTTTTCCTTACCATTTGATTTCTGAGTTTTGGTACTTCCGGTAATCGAAGCCTTCGCTTTTTGAGCTTGGGGCTTCTCCTCGATGCTGCGGGGGCGGCGAGGCCGGCGGCTTGGGGTGTTGCGCTGGGTGTCTGGCATGGCCTTCCTTTTCTTTCTGTTGGGCCTGTTTGATCCGGTGCAGGGTTACGCGGAACTCGTTAGCCGACATATGGATGCCGGCAGCGGCTAGGGTGGCGCGGATGCTGGCGTAAGACGCGCCGCGTCTCTTGGCCTCCTCTATGGCTGGGAGGGCGGCGCGAAATTTGGCGATCTTGCTTTCAGCGCCCAGCTGCTCCAGCGCCTCGCTGGGCGTCTGTTTGCTCATGTTTTGCTAATGCCTTGCTAACGCGGTGTTAGCGCTTTGCTAATGCTGCGCTAATGAAGGGTGCGAACGGGTGTCAGGTTTAGCGCGGGCGGATGATGCGGCGGGCTGGGCAGCTGGGCGTGGCGTCCCAGCCGTTGGCGGTGTCTGCGCGGCGCTGGAGGCGTTCCGCGCGGTTTTCCTGACGGCGGCGTGTCTCGCGCGCTTTGGCCGTATGGTTGGGGTCTTGCTCCGGCTTGGCGTGGAAATAAAGCGCGCTGGAGCGGGCTTCTATCATTTGCGCCGCGATAAAGCGAATGGAGACGGCTGTCATTGTTTTGTCCTTTATTGTTGTGAGAGTGCGGCTTGCTTTGCCTGGCCAGCCAGACCATTGCGCAGCTGTGCGGCTTTGCCGGCCTGCCAGCCATCAGAGCGGGCGGAGTAATCACCCTTAAGCATTGCTCGCTCTCCCTGCCGGTTGCGTGGGGTGAAGTCGCCAAGGTCTGGGTAGTGTTTTGCCATGTAGGCGGCGATGGCGGTTTTTGCCTGGGTGGTAGTGGCGAGGTCGGCAACCAGCTGCCGCACCGCGGCAACCCATCCTTCACAAAAAAGGTCCGCACGGCGTGTTTTTGATGCGCGGATCAGGCGCTTGCACTTGGTTGTGATGAATTCAGAGCGGGCTTTTCGTAGCTGCCGCGCCAGCACGCTGAAAGCGTAGGCGGCTACCTCAGGCGCGGAGCCTGGGCCAATGAATCTCCACCGCCCGCCGCTTGAGTTGGTGCTTAGCAGGTGGTCGCAGTTGAAGGCTTTGGCGGTCAGGTGCGCAAGCGATGCCTCCCAGCGGATGGGGGTTTTCTTTGTCCCTGCGGGCGTGTTGGCTTCGCTCACTTCCGCTATCAGAATGTCGCTGTCTGTGATGTCGTGTTTGCGCATAAGCGCTTGGGCCTGGCGCAGTGCGGTGGCGGCTTCGTGTTCGTTGCTGCTCGCGCTGAGCGCAAGGCATTTTTTGATCTTGGCCAGAATGGCGGCGTTGTCGCTCATGCCGTTTGCTCCTCGCTGCGGGCCTGGGCTACGGCTTGGGTCTTCACCGCCTTGGCCAGGCTCTTGTACAAGTCCGGGTGGGTTGTCTTGAGGTAGTCCGCAATCTGGACATCCTCGCCGCGCAGCGTGGTCAAGTCGATTTGCTCGATGTAGACCAGACGGAGCAATTCGCGGGTCGGCTTGGGCATGTCGCGGCCGCTTTCGTAGCGGGAGCCGCCGGATTGCGTGACGCCGATACGGGACCAGAACGCCTGTTGATTCAGGCCGGAGGATTTACGGATTTCGCGCGGGTTTTGGATTTTGCTGAACATGACGTGTCCTTGCTGGGTTGTTGATGGTGCTGGAGTTGCTGGCCGTCCACGCATGCCGCCGGCTGGCGGCATGAATAGAGGGCCGGTGGTTAGCTCTTTGCGTTTTCAATGCCGTTAATGGCGTTCTCAATGTCGCTCAGGGCGTCGTCCATATTGCTGATGGCTTCGTCCATCTTTTGGCCGTTGTCCCCGTCTTGGAGGCTGGATGGCAGGTTCTCGAATGCCTCTTGTTCTTCTCCGTTAGTGGACTCAATGATTTCCCTGGCTTCCTCAAGGAGTTGCTGGGCTTTTTCCAGTTGCTTGCGGCGTGCGTCGTTCATGTCGGGTTTCCTTGCTTAGTGAATGTGCGGATTTCTTGGATGCAGAATCTGTCCATGACTAATCCTTTGCTAATGCGTGGTTAATGCCGCGCTAATGCGCAGCTAATGAATTGCTAATGCTGCGGGTCCAAAAAAAGGCCTCACGGCCTGGGGTTCGGTGCATCCCTTTGCTCTCTCGTGTGAAAGCGCAAAGGGATGCCGGCGGAGCTGGTCAGAGGAGAGCGCGCGTTGGTTGAACGTGCGTTGCGCCGCCGGCGTGGGTGCGCGCCACTGGCGCGCTGTTGGATGTCCCGGCCGGAATGGGTCGGTGCATATTCGCGGGTTGTTAAAGATCGATTACTAAAAAACTTGTATCGAACTCTAGCAAGTAGAAAATTACAAGTCAACAGGTAATTGAATTGCAAGCCCGCTTGTTGCTTTTTTGTTGCCTGTGGTGGTTGGCTTGTAGGACTAGTTAGAATTTTTCCTCTTTGCTATGACTAAGGGAGGGGAGGTGTGGAAATGAGGCTGACGCCAGATGTGGAACAGTTGATGGGAAGCTTGTCGTCAATCGGTCTTGGACATCTCGCGGCGTTGCAACAGTCATTGATAAAGCTGAACGATGAGGACGACATCCGAGCGTTTCTGCTTGCGTTGCAGCACGCATTGCCGGGCGCGCCGCCGCTGATTCTTGCTCGGATCGACGCAGAGGCAGAGGCGCGGGATGCGGTGATAGAGATAAACCTAGGTTGGGACGAGCGGTGGTTGAGGATGTACAAAGAACACGCTTTCCACCGGGTGGACCCTGTTATTCAGGCTGTTCCGGGCGCGGCTGTGATCTGGTCGCGGCTGATTCTGGGCGGGGTGAGGCCGTCCCCTGGCCTACGACGATTTCAGAATGCATGCAGGGAGCACGGCATGACGCATGGTCTGTCTTATGTTTCGTTGGTTCGCGGTGGCCACAAGATCGTGATTTCGCTGGTAGGGCGTGAGCTTGAGGACTCGGTAAGTGTCCGTCAGCTGTTGGGTAGGCTGCTGCCGTCCATTGCGGATGCGGCGGCTAGAGCGCTGGCTCCAAGTGTCTCGCTAGCTAAATTATCGCAGCGAGAACGAGATATATTCCGATTAGTAATCGCGGAGGGGATGACATATCACGAGGCTGGTGATGCGTTGTCTCTAAGCTACAGCACTGTAAAGCACCACATGCAGAGGGTGTTGAAACGTAGTGGATACAATACTTACGCGCAATTGGCCTGGCGGTGGCGAGAGCAATTTATTTAGATGGATTTTTGAGCTGGGCTGCTTGTAAATAATTTTTGGAGTTTAGCTAGCTGGCTAATGTTAACGATAATGCAATAGGGGTATAGTTTGCCTGGTTGTTGTGTCACTAGGCGTCGGGTAATGCATAATAAAACTAATGGAAACAGCACTTTCGAAACTAATCGTGATGCAGCCGTGGTGCAAATCCGGCTGACTGAGGAGGGCGAATTAAAAATAGACGAGTGGGGCGATGCGGAGGCGGCTTGGCGTTTCCTGCGGCAGTCTGATTTCTGGGTGCAGTTTGTGAGCAAGTAGTCTGCGGCGGCCATCATGGCCGCTTTTTTGTTGCCTGACATTCCATGATAAGGCCGATGAGTTGTGCTATCTCCGCGATGCCTTTGTCTGCAATCTGTTGAGCAAGTTCTTCTATGTTGTCCGCTTGGGCGTAAGCTCCAGAGCTAACGTGTCCTGCCTTTGGGTCGCCTTTGCCGGTACTGAGCCAGCTAGGATTGACGCTCAGAGCTTTGGCGATAGGGATTAGCAGGGTAGTGGAGTTGCTGCGGCCGCACTCAAGGGAGCCGATTGTAGATGTGCCCACGCCAGCCCGACGGGCTAGTGCCTTCTGTGACAGCTTCGCTTGTTGGCGTGCGTGTCGGATTCTGTCGCCTACGGTTTTCATGTGCCCCATTTTCTGGGAACACTCTGTTACTAGGGCGATTGATTTTTGTTACTAGTGCGATTGGTTTGGTCAAATAAAAATAAGCGGCTTAGCCGCTTATTTTTTATCTAGCTTGTCCGCTAGGTTGCTGACTAGATGTCTAAGAAACTCGGCGATTGCTTCCGGGCTTTCTGCGGCGAGGTGGCGGGCCATCTCTTCAGGGTTTTTGAAGCTTAGCGAGCGTGCGGGGGATGTGCTTGGCGGCTCCGGAGGGGTGGCTACTTTTGTGACGGTTACTTTGGGTTGTTGTGGTGTGCCGTAGTCAAGCTCTAAAGGGGTTGTTTCAAGTAGCTCCGCTAGAACTGCAAGTTTGTCCTGCCGTGGACGTGCCGTGGCCAGGGTGTAGCGCCGGGCCATTTCGTATGTGATGCCTAAGTGATCCGCAATGTCTTGAACGCTTTTCCCCGTCTGTTCCATCTTTTTTCTGATGTTTTGGGCGAGCGGAGAATCCGCATCATTGCTAACAGGGGTTGGGTTTGTGGGCGGGGTGGCCGGCTCGGGGCTGCCTTTGCCTGTGCTTAGCCAGATCGGGTCAAGCCCCGTGGCCTCGGCAATAAAAATGGTGAGGCTAGAGCTTCTGGCTGGTTTTGCTGAATTGCAGAGGTATTGAATGGCTTGAGGGCGTACTTCTTTCCCCATCAAGTCAGTGACTTTTCGGGCGAGTTTCGTCTGTCCGCCGGCTATTTCAACTGCATGCCGAATGCGTTCTGGGAATGAGTTCATTTGAATGATTTTACAAAAAACTTGTTTTTTGCGTTTGCAAGGATACTTGTAATCTTGTAACCTTCGAAATACTTGTGAACTTGTAATGGTGATGCCCATGTCTCGGGAAGCTCTCATCGAAGCGGTTAAGAAGGCTGGCACTCAAACGGCGTTGGCGGAGGCCATTGGCAAGCGCCAAGCTCACGTCCACTACTGGCTGACAAAGGCTGTTGGCGAGGTTCCGCCAGCTGAATTTGTTTTGAAGATTGAAGCGGCTACAGGGGTTTCCCGTCACCGTCTTCGCCCTGATTTGTATGGCCCATGCCCTGCTTAGGGTGTGGGCATTATGGTTTTCCCTCTCGGCGGCCACTGACCGGGCCGGCGAGCTTTGCCGGCTGATTCCGGCTTTTTTATTCCGTGTGTGGCTGTGACCAGCAGCCGCAGTAACTATAGCGACCCGAAAATTGAAAATCATGCAACGTGTGCCACACAAGACGCCCATTCGCATTTTGCGTGATGCGTTCACGACGTATCGCCAGCGTTCGGATAAGTCGTGGGAAGCGGTGGCCGCAGAGTTTATTGAGCGATTCGATGCGATGGGCCTGGCTCATGTGCTGCCGTTTGAGTTTCAGCGGCCTGGAGCGGGGAAAGACACGGCTCGGGTGATGCGGACAAATGGGCAGCGCCTCAATCGTTGGCTGGAAGTGGAAACCAAGGCAACAAGCCAGCTGCCCGTTGAGCTCATGCAAGTGGCTTTGCAGGCGCTGCCGGCGGATTTGCGGCTGTTGGCGATGACGGAAATTGCGCGTCCGGTTGGTTTGGATGTGGCGCTGGCCAAAACGCAGGAGGCAAGCGCCTCCCACGTTGAGCTATTGACGTCGCTTATCAAAGAAACGGGGGAGGGCTTGACGGCATTTTCGATGACGGTTGAGCGGCCGACGCTGGAGCGCCTGGAGTCTGCGCTCATCGAGTTGAGGGAGTCGGAAGCAGCGCATCAAGAGGCTATTGCCGCAGTGCTGGGCTGCATTGCCGAGGAAACCGAAAAATGTCGGCCCGCGAGTTTCAAAAGCGCCGGTTGATGCAGCAGCGCGCCCGCTTCCGGCACGCGCCGTCCCGTCTCAAGGAAGACGAGCGCCGGCGGATGTTGGATGACGCCCTGGCGTTGCTGGATGGCCTGGCGCGGGATCGGGCCGAGGAGGCGCGGCGACGTGGCGGATAGCGGGCTGGTTGAATGGGTGCTGGAGAGCGGCGACCCGGACAAGGACGCCGCGTATCTGAACGCCCTACGCGGCAGCCACGGCGGCACAGCGCACCGGCTGCGCGAGATTAGACGCCTGGCGCTGGTTCATGGCGATGGCTACCGGATGAATGTTGAACGCGCGCTGAGTGGGGATGTGCCCCAGTTGGCGGCGGAGATGAGGAACGGCGGGCGCAATGAGGCGCTGGCGATGCTGAACAAGTGACAAGCGATAGAAGGTGAATGTATGCATATTTTGCTATCCGAGGATGAGCAAGGGGCTCTTGCATCTTGCAGTTTGGAGGCTTTCCGGCTGTATGTGCTGGGGCTGCGGCCGGTGGTGGATATCCGCACCGGCCTGGTGGGTCGAGGTTTTCCGGTTAGCCGCGCGCAACTGGCTATCAATATCCAGTTTGCGCCGCCGCGTGGGAGCCAGCGCGCGCCCTGGAAGCCATCCCTCAAACAACTGGATACATTGGTGGACGAGTTGACCCGCGAGGGTTTGGCTAAGCGGGTTTCTACTGTGCATGAAGTCAAAAAGATGGTTTTGAAATTGCCCATGGTCTTATTGCGTCCGCAGGAGGAGGGGGGTATGAGCGGGAATAATGAGCCGGACATGATTGGGAGTCCAAGCAGCAAGCCCCCGCAAGGGTTTGGCGGTGTTGCTAGGTCTGATGAATTGAATGCATCGGCCACGCCTGAGGCGGACATATCAGAGATATCTGTAGATATAGATATACCCCGCGCGTGCGCTCGCGTGAGCGAGCTTGCGGCGGTTGCCAGTAAGTTGGGGGTATCCGGGGCTATTTCCGACTGGGCGGCAGCAGGAGTGACCCCGGCCATCTTGAAGCTGGCTGTGTTGCGTGCTAGGGAGCATATCCAGCCTCCTCGGCGGATTCCCGTCAATTACTTGGCGCGTGTGCTCGAAACGGCGCTGGAAGGGCAGGAAAGGCCCGTCCGTCCGACTGCGAAGCCAAAGGCCAGTACCGGCAAGCCGGCCAGGTCGGGGAATCGCTGGGTGAAGGTGGCTCCGGACTGTGCGTTTGATGGGCTGCCGCCAGTGTCCGGCAATGTGCCGCCAGAGGCGACTGGGGGCGGGGATGACTGGATTGAGTGAGTTTGTGGAGTATTTTCCGCGCGCTGCCGCGCGGCGTGGCCTGGCTGTTGTTTCTGAGCATTGTGACGCTCATGGGCCGTTTGAGGCGCTGGTGCCCGCTGGTCGCCGCCCGGTTTGCCCGCGGTGCACCGAGGAAAAAGAGCGTCTTCAGGAGGTTGAGCGACGGCGGGCGAGCCTGCTCCGACAGGCGGGCGTCCCTGGCCGGTTCTCGGTGGCGACGTTCAGCCAGTTGGAAAGGGTCTGCGACGAACAGGCCGCCGTCATCACAAATTTCCGGCGGTGGGTGGCCGGTGTTGGCCGCGGGGAGGTCCGCTCAAACGCGGTGTTGCTGGGCAGAACGGGGACGGGCAAAACGCATATGTCCTGCGCGGCGGTGCTGGCGCTGATCCGGGGTTGCGGCATCCGGGCGCGCTATGTGACGTCTGAGCAGATCAAGCGGGAGGTGTGCGAAAGCTGGGGCGGCGGCGAATCGGAATCGCGGGTTCTGGAGCGCTACGGGGCTTACCCCGTGCTGGTGCTGGACGAGGTGGACATTCTGGACGAGAAGGGGCCGGGGCTGCGGGTGCTGAACTCGGTGATTGACAAGCGTAGCGGGGAGCAGCGGCCGACGGTGTTTATCTCGAATCAGGATCAAGCGTCGTTGCACGAGTTGTTGGGGCGGCGGGCGGTAAGCCGGATGTTTGAAAGCGCGTTGATCATGCATTGCCCATGGGATGACTACCGCGCCCGCAAGGCGTGATAAAATCGCAGCACAAATAAAGCCCGGCAAGACCGGGCTAGGGATTCCCTCGGTCAATAGGGGAATTGTTATGTCGTTTGAAGTTGTGAATGTTGTGCGCTGGGCTATCGAGTTTTTGCAGTCTGGTGGCGTGGGTGCCGTGCAATATGGCGGCGGTGCTGCTGGGTGGCGGGATGGTTGCCGCGCTTCTGGTCGTATTGAAGCGCTGCGGGTGAATGATGCCTTGGTGGCGTTACCGCCTGCTCAGCTGCTGGCAATGTTGGCCAAGGTCCACGCGGACGACATCCGCCAGGGGCCGCCGGTGTGGAAGGACTTGTGTTCGTTCGTAAGGGTGAGTTGTCCGGAAGCGTTCGAGCGGTTCGGGCCTGAGGCTGGAGCCTGGTTGGTGCGCAAGTGGATGCGGCGCGATGACGGCAGCTGGCGCGAGTTTGCGCGGTTGTTCGGCGGATCGCCGCCCACTGCGAGAAAGTTCTTTGAAGTGCTGGTTGCGCCCGTGCTGGATGGCTGGTTCATTGCAGCCAAGGGCGAATTGGAAGTGGTGATTGAGCAAGTATTTGCTGGAGAGCTTCCAATTGCCGCTTGACAGGCCGCTGAATTTTTCAAATAATCCGTCCTGTCACCAGCCATAGGTGCGTCCAAAGCCCGAGTTGACCGCTCGGGCTTTTTGCATTCTTGGCGGTTGTACTGTTGGTTTTCTTTCTGTGTTTAGCGCCCTGGCGATTCGCCGGGGCGTTGCTTTTTGTGAGGTGGAATATGGCGGTATCGGCTCCGACGCCTTGCCGGGCGAGGGGGTGCGCGGCGCTGGTGCGCGATGGCTCGGGCTATTGCGAGCGACACCGGAAAGAGCGACACAAAGAAGTGGATGGCCGGCGAGAGTCGGCGAGTAAGCGAGGCTATGGCTATCGCTGGCAGCAGTACCGGTTGAAATACCTTCGGGCGAATCCGTTGTGTGTTGTGTGCCGAAAGTTGGGCTATGTCGTTGAGGCCTCGGTGGTAGACCACATCACGCCGCACTGCGGGGACCATCGTTTGTTCTGGAAGCCTGACAATCATCAGGCTTTATGCGCTCCGTGCCATTCGCGGAAGACGGCGAGTGAGGACGGAGGGTTTGGCAACCGCCGCGCGGGTTGATTCGGCGAGGCCGGGCCGGCGAGTGGCCGGGGGCGAGATGGCCCCCGGCCAGGGGTGGGGGTGGGTTGAAAGTCTGGCGGCATTCGGTCCTGACCGCGTGCCTAGCCGCGCATTTTTATGGCCTCCTGTTTTTGGAGAGGGGGGGGTTAAGAATAGAGAGCCTCTGAAGCGTTTTAGAACGCTTCGGGGGCTTTTTTCATGGGCCGAGGCCCTGGAGGGGCGCAATGAGCGATACAAGGCCGCCGTTTACGGTGGTTCAGGGGGGCGCGGGGGGCGGCGGCAAATTGCCGGTTGGTAAGCAAGATTTGAAAAGCCCGCCGCCGCCGCCGGGTGCGCAGCTGACGCCGCGCGAGCGGAAGGTGTGGGATTACATCTGTTCGAATCTGCGAGAGGCGGGCTTGGAGCATCTGACGGCGGGGCTTGCGGTAAGCGTGATCTCCAAAACCTATGTGCGCTGGCTGGACGCGGAAATCAAGCTGTCCGAAGTCGAGCAGAAAAACGGGACGTACTTTGTCACATCGCCGAACGGCCACCAGCAGCCGCATGCGGCTTTCTATGTAGCGAAGCAGCTTAAGGGGGATTTGCTTAAATGGCTGCCGGAGTCATGTCTAACGATTCCATCCGTGGCGGCGGTCAAGGCGAAGATGGGGGACAAAGCGCCGCAAGACGATCTGTTCGACGAAATGCTAAACCACGGAAGAAGCCACCCGTCAGCCGGTTACGGCTGATACCGCCGGAGGAGGAATGGCACGAGTGGGACCGGGTGTATGGGGTGCCAGTCCTACGGGGTGAAATAGTGGTTGGCCAGCTGACTATGCTGGCAGTCGAGCGACATTATCGGGATTTGCAGCAGGCCGCGAAACGCGGTCTTTTTTTTAGCCCGGCGCATGCCTGGCACTGCGTCGATTTTGTACAAAATCGTTTCGTTCACATCAAGGGGCCGTTGGCCGGCAAGCCCTTGTTGCTGGATGGCTGGCAGTTGTTTTGGACTGCGGTACTTATCGGCTGGCGGCGTGAGGCGGACGGGCTGCGGCGCTTTCGCACCGGGTACGAAGAAGTCGCGCGGAAGAATGGTAAGTCAACGTGGATGTCTCCCATTGCTGCATACCTCTGGATGATGGACGGCGAGGGCGGCGCGGAGGTGTACACGATTGCGACGACGCGCGAACAGGCGATGTCGGTTTTCAAGCCTGCATTCGACAACGTGAAGCGTTGGCGCAAGCGCTCGCCAGGCCTGGCCCGGTCGATCCGGGTGTTTGACGGCGCGAATCAAGAAAAGATGATGTTAGGCGAATCGGTCTGCAAGCCCTTGCCGGCCAATGCCGAGAGTCTGGACGGCTTGAACCCGTATGCCTGCTTTGTCGATGAGCTGCACGCGCATAAAACCCGTGAAGTGTGGGACGTGATGGTGTCGGCCCTGGGGGCGCGCGCGCAGCCGCTTATCAACGCGATTACTACGGCGGGTTTCATTCTGACCGGTATTTGCGTGGAGATTCGGACGTACCTAGTCAAAGTTCTACGCGGCGACGTGGCGGATGACTCGTTTTTCGGGGTTGTTTACACGATAGACGAAGGAGACGACCCGTTTGATTCCGCTGTATGGATCAAGGCCAATCCCTCCTTAGGCTCCGCCAAGCGGCATGAATACATGCATTCAAACGCCAGCATGGCCAAGGTCTTGCCCAGCGCCCGCGCCAACTTCTTGACCAAGGATCTGAATGTCTTTGTTGGCGATGCGCTCAGCTGGTTTGACATGGAGGTATGGCGCAAGGGCGGCAAGAAGTTTGACCCGGAAATGCTCAAGGGTCGGCGCTGTTTTGGCGGGCTGGACCTGGCGTCCACGCGCGACATAACCGCGTTCGTGTTGCTGTTCCCGCCGGAGGATGGGGACGAGGACGGCGATTGGTATGTGCTGGCCTGGTGCTGGGTGCCACAAGCCAAGGTGGACGCGGCGGAGCAGGACGGCGGCAGCGATTACAAGGCCTGGGCGAAGCGTGGCTTTCTGACCGTGACGCCAGGGGATGTCACGGATTACGACCCGGTGATGGAAGTCATTGAGCAGGCGGCGCTTGATTACGACTTGCAAGAAGTGGCGTTCGACGGCTGGAACGCGCAGCAGGTTTCTAACAAGTTGCTGGAGAAGGAAATACCGATGGTCAAAATCCCGCAAACCTTTGGCGGTTTGTCCCCTGGCGCAAAGCAGCTTGAGCGCTTGGTGTATAGCCGGTGTTTGCGGCATGGAGGCAATCCGGTTTTGCAGTGGTGCGCCGGCAATGTGACGTTGCTGTTGGATAGCAATGAAAACTGTAAGCCGGACAAAAAGCGCTCACAAGGTCGCATTGATCCGATTGTGGCCTTAACGATGGCGGCAAGCCGGGCGGTGGCGCATATCGAGGATGAGGCCTCTGTCTACGAAGAAGGGGGATTGAGAACGCTATGAGCCTGAGTTTCAAAAGCATGTGGCCGTTCGGAAGAAAGAGCGCCGTTGCGGATGCTAACGCCGCCTTGGTGGCGGAGTTCTTGAAGGGGTGCGTATCTAAAACTGGCGCGGTGGTTACGCCGTCCACGGTGATGCGGGTTAGCACTTGCTTTGCATGTGTCCGCAACATCAGCGAGGACATGGCAAAGCTGCCCTTGCACTTGTACAAGCGCTTGCCGCGCGGGAAAGAGCGCGCAGTAAAGCATCCGCTGTATCCCTTGCTTCGGTCCACGCCCAACAGCTGGCAAACCTCGTTTGAGTTTGTCCAGATGCTGACCGCGCATATGTTGCTGCGCGGCAATGGCTACGCCCGAATCGTGCGCGGCTATGGCGGCAGGGTGCTGGAGCTGTTGCCCTTGCAAACTGGCCGAATGCGGGTGAAGCAGCTGGAAAACTTCGAACTGAGCTATGGCTATGCCGATAGCCGCGGTCGGGTGGTCCAGTTGGACCCGCCGGACGTGTTGCACTTGCGAGGCCTGACGCTGGACGGGGTTGTGGGGGTGACGCCGATAGAGTACGCCCGTGAAGCCTTCGGCCTGGCCCTGGCGGCTGAGGAACACGGCTCCCGCATGTTCGGCGGCAGGGTGACGGGGCCGGGTGTGTTGAAGCATCCGGGCAAGTTGTCGGACCCGGCGTTTAAGCGGCTGCAAGAGTCCTGGCGTGAAAACGGCGGGCTGGAGAATGCCGACGCCCCCGTCATTCTGGAGGAGGGGCTAGCGTGGGAATCCCTGGGTCTGAAGCTGAGCGACTTGCAGTTTCTTGAGACGCGCAAGTATCAGGGGGAGGAGGTGGCCAGGCTCTACCGCATGCCGCCGCACAAGGTCGGCATCATGGACAAGGCCACGTTCTCCAATATCGAAAACCAGTCCCAAGAATATGTGACGGATACCTTGCTCCCTTGGGCGTTGCGCTGGGAGCAGGCGCTTGCGCGCGACGTGCTGACGGAGCAAGAGCGCCAGGACTTCTATGCATCCTTCCTGTTTAACAACCTGCTGCGCGGCGACACCAAGACGCGGGGCGAGTTTTACCGGAGCCTGCATGGCGTGGGGGCGCTGTCGGCAAACGACATTTTGGAGATGGAGGACATGGACACGTATGAGGGCGGAGATATGCGTTTTGTGCCGCTGAATATGGTGCCGGTCGATATGGCGCGTGAAGCGGCAATCAGGAAAGGGGGAGGTAGTGGCGCTGGATCATAAAAGCTTCAGCCTTGAAATCAAAGCCGTCAACGATGACGGCTTTTTTTCTGGCTATGCAAGCGTGTTCGGGGTGGTGGACAACCACGGCGACATTGTCGCCAAGGGTGCGTTTTCCGCTTCGCTGGCGGCGTGGGCGGCAAAGAAGCGGCTGCCCTCGCTGCTGTGGCATCACAAGCTTGATGAGCCTATCGGCGTTTGGACGGTGATGCGCGAGGACGATGTGGGCTTGTACGTAGAGGGGCGGCTGTCTCAAAAAGTCCAGCGTGGGGCGGAGGTGTACGAGCTGATGAAAATCGACGCGGTGTCCGGCCTGTCCATCGGCTATGTGACGCGAGAGGACAGCTACGACCGGGTAACGGACGTGCGAACCCTGAAGCAAGTGGATCTGTGGGAAGTCTCCCCCGTCACCATGCCGGCGAACGATCAGGCCCGGCTGACGGGTATCAAGAGCCGCGACAACGCGGAAACCAAAAACGCCATTCAGGCGCTCATTAACAGTATGCGGAGTTAACAATATGGAAGTGAAAGAACTGGTTCAAAACCTGGGCGGCGCGTTTGAAGAATTCAAAAAGACCAATGACGAGCGCCTGAAGCGTGTTGAGAAGGGGCTGACGACTGGCGACCTTGAGGCCAAGCTGGCTAATGTGGACAAGGCAATCACCGAGCTGGAGAACGTCAAGCGTTCCATAGACGACTTGAGCAAGAAGGCTGCGCGCGGCGGCTTGGGCGGCAATGGCGAGCTGAGCGGCGATCAAGTCGAGCACAAGCAGGCCTTTGGCCGCTTCATGCGCAAGGGTGTTGACGATGGCCTGGCCGAGCTGGAGGCCAAGGCCTTGAGCCTGGGGTCTGACCCGGACGGCGGTTATGCGGTGCCGGAAGAACTGGACCGCAACATCATTCAGTTGGAACGCCGCGACGTGCCGATGCGCGACATTTGCAATGTCATCCCGGTTGGCAATGAGGAGTACAAGCGCCTCATCAATACCGGCAAGTCAAGGGGCGGCTGGGTTGGTGAGACGGACCCGCGCACGGCCACCGGCACGCCGCAACTGGCTCAGGTAGCTCCGTTCTTTGGCGAGTTGTACGCCAATCCTGAAGCCACGCAAAAAATGCTGGATGACGTGTTTTTTGATGCTGAGGCCTGGCTGGCGGGTGAGGTGGCTATTGATTTTTCCGAACAGGAAAACGCCGCCTTTACGGGTGGCGATGGCGTGAAAAAAGCCAAGGGTTTTCTGGCCTATGGTGCCAGCGATGAGACGGACGACAAACGTAAGCTGGGGACGCTGCAATACGTGAGTTCCGGCGCAGCGGCGGCGCTGACGGCGGACGCCCTGCTTGATCTGATTTACAGCCTCAAGCGCGGCTATCGCCGCAACGGCACGTTTGTTCTGAACGGCCTGACGCTGCCGGCGATTCGTAAGCTGAAGGACAGTGAGGGCAACTATCTGTGGAAGCCGGGCCTCGATGCGGGCGAGGTGTCCACGCTGCTGAACAAGCCCATTTCCGAAAACGACGATATGCCCTTGGTGGTTGCGGATGCGCTGGCTATCGCCTTCGGCGATTTCAAGCGCGGCTACACCATCGCCGACGTTCGCGGCGTTCGCGTCTTGCGCGATCCGTTCAGCAATAAGCCCTATGTCGGCTTCTACACCACCAAGCGCGTGGGCGGCGGCGTGATGGACTCCAACGCCATCAAGCTGATGAAGATCGGCGCGGCAAAGAAGTAAGCGAAAGGGGCGTCATGGATGAAGTCTTGATAACGCCCCCGCCGCCGCTGTTTGATGATCTGGCCTTGATTCGTCAGCAATGCAAGATCGACGACGACTTAACCGAGGAGGACGCGCTTTTGCGCGTCTACCTGGGCGCGGCGACGGCGTTGGCCGAGTTGGAAATAGGGCGGCCGATTCTGCCGCAAGTGTGGGAACGCACGGTCTACGGCGCGGACGGCGTGGTCAAACTGCGGCCGGACGTGATCGGCGTTGAAAGCGTGGTGGCGTTGGGGCGGCGTGGCGAAGAAATGCCGATTGCTGAGGACTGGTGGTTAGAGCGCGGGCGGCGCGTGATCTGCGCCAGGCCGGCCGGCGCGGCAGCGGTGCGCGTGCGCTATCGCTGCGGCGCGTGGCGCACGCCGGAGCAAGTCCCGCAAGGCGTGCAAAACTGGCTGCTGTTGAGGGTGGCGACCGCCTACGCAAACCGCGAGGCGGTGCTTACGCAAGGGCGGGAACAGCTGGCCGCACTGCCGCGCGGCTTTGTTGATGGCTTGCTGGACCCGTACCGTTCCGGAGAGCGGCTATGACGACCGTCCCCCGTTCCGGGCAGTTGGATAAGCGGGTGACGTTTCGGCGCTGCATAGATGCCGCAGCCGGGGCGTTTGGCATTGAGCGCAGTCATGCGGACGAGCTGCGGACCTGGGCACGCAAACAAAACACCTCCCCGTCTGTTTACTCCAGTTCGGTGCAGACGGGGGACGCGCTCACTCACGAATTCACCATTCGTCGCCGCAGGAGTTTGCGGATAGGAGACGGCTGGGAGGTGGTCCATGGTATGACGGTTTATCGGGTAAAGCGGGTGCTTGAGTTGGCGGGGGGCGATTACATGCTGTACCAGTGCGAGGAGTTGGGCCATGGCAAATGACGGCTTCTATTTGCATATAGAAGGCTTTGACCAGTTTGACCGCATCGACTTTGACAAGGGCAAGGTTCGGGCTGGCATGAGGCGGGTGGGCAAGCTGGTGACGAGCAAAGCGCAGATGAATGTCGCGTTGGCGCGTGGACAAGGAGCCTATCCACGCAATCGGACTGGCCGCCTGGTGCATGCAATTCAATACCGCGTCAGCCGCTCCGGCTTCATGACTAAAGTCATGCCCAATATGCCCTCTGGCAGTTCCGAGTATTACCCCGCATTTCTGCATTACGGTGTCCGCCGTGCCGCGAAGCGGGGCAAGGGGCATAAAAAGCAAGCCGCGTCCGGCCCCTGGCGCATTGCGCCGCGAGCAAACTATATCGTCGATGCGCTGGAGGATAGCGCCCCCAAGATCAAGCAAATTCTGGCGGCGGCTTTGCAAAGATCATTGCGGCCAAAGTAAGATTATCCGTTTTCAATATAACGTAAGGGGTGTTGGGTGAAGTCGCTAGTGAAGTGGTTTGTAATTCTGTCTGTGGTTCCTGTGCTGTTGTTCCTCGTCTTTGGGGATAAAACTGCTAAGCCAATACCGATGGGTCAGGCAAGCGCCCCGGCGCAGGCCGTTCCTCCCTCTGAGGCCCCGGCCATTTCCAAGGCGTCTATGGAGGAAGTCGATAAGCTGACCTTGGCGTATCTGAATGGCAAGGTCTTCCCTTCTGGTGCGGTGGTGTGCAAATCCGAAGTGTTGAATGGGTATGTCTTTATCGGTTGTAAAAACCGACAGCTGGGCGGCGAGTCGGCGGTTCGTCTGTGGGTGTTGAAAGAGGGCGAGTACCTGGCCGTTAATGGCTCTGCGCGCCAGGATTTGGAGCGCTTGCCGTCAGCGGGCCACTTGAAGGAGATGCCCTTGCCGTTGCCTGCATCAATCAATATTGAGGAGGCCATCAAGGCCACAGCATAAATTAGGCTGTTGTTAATCAAACCCCGCTTCGGCGGGGTTTTTTTATGGGTGCTGGAAATGGATATCAACGCGGTTGTTGCGCATCTGCGGGAGCACTGCCCTTTGTTTGCTCGCCGTGTTGGGGCGGGGCTTGATCTTGATGCGGTGTTGGAGGGGCTGGAGCTTCCCGTCCCGTCCGCGTCGGCCATCTTTGCCGGTGATGACGCCGAGCCTAACCGGTTGCAAACCGGGGTGATGCAGGACGTGGTGGACGAGCTTCACATCCTCGCCATCGTTGCGAATGTTGACGAGCCGGGGCAGGCAGCGGCCGCGACGGTTAGCCAGGTGCGCGCCGAGCTTTTGCGCGCGCTGGCGGGGTGGTGTCCGGGGGAGCGTTACGAGCCGCTGGAATATCGAGGTTCCGACGTGGTGAAGGTGGACCGGGCTCGCGCCTACTACCTGTTTCGTTTTGTGACGGTCTGGCAACTGGGTGGCCCGGTGCTATCCGCTGGGGAGGAGGCGAGGCCTGAGCCGGAGACGTGGCCGGAGGTGGAGTTGCCCCGCCTGGTTGAATTTGGGGGCATGAGTGGTGGCGTCGATTTCATCAATCCGGGCAATGGGCCGGATGGTCGAATTGAGCATGAATTCAGGGTGGAGTTTCCGCCCGAAGGGAGGGAGTGAAATGTTTGTAAAACCCGTAGAAGGGCGCGAGATAGCGGACCCGGAACGCGGCGATTTGTTGTCGCTGGAGGGGCGCGACGTGCCGGAAAACCAATATTGGCTGCGGCGTGAAGCGGAGGGCGTGATAGAGCGCGCGGCTCCGCCCGAGGCCAAGCCTAAAGGAAAAGGCTAATGATTTCGTTTAATCAGATACCGCAAAACCAGCGGGTGCCGCTGTTCTTCGCGGAAATGGACAATAGCGCGGCCAATCTGTTCAGCCAAAATCAGCGCAATCTGTTGATTGGTCACAAGTTGTCGGCCGGCGGCGCGCTGCTGGGTGTGGCCGCGATGGTGAATAGCGTGGCGCAGGCCTGGGAGATGTACGGTCGCGGTTCGATGTTGGCGGCCATGGTTGAGGCGACGCTGGCTAATGATCCCTCCGCCGAGGTGTGGGCGGTGCCAGTGGAGGAGCCGGCCGGCGCGGCGGCAACGGCGACTGTCACGCTATCGGGCGTTGCGCAAGCCGCCGGAGTGATTTGCCTGTATGTGGCTGGGCAGCGGGTGCAGGCGGTCGCCGGTATGAACGATAGCGCGGCAGTTGTAGCCGGGGCGCTGGTGGCGGCGATAAACGCCGCGCCGGGTCTGCCGGTGACGGCGGAGGTTTCGGGCGCGGCGGTCAAGCTGGCTTGCCGTTGGAAAGGGGTTGGCGGCAACGATATCCCGCTGAGCCTGAACTATAGGGGAACGCTGGGCGGCGAGGCTTTGCCGCCGGGCGTGGCGGTGGAGTTGGCGGCGTTTGCCGGCGGTGCCGGCCTGCCGTCCCTGGTGGGGGCTGTACTGGCGATGGGGGATGAAGAATACGACTTTATCGCCAGCGGCTTCAGCGATACCGGCGCGCTTGATCTGCTCAAGATCGAGATGGCGGACAACGGCGGGCGCTGGAGCTATTCGCGACAGCTGTACGGCCATGTCTATGCGGCGCTGCGCGGCACTGTGTCGATGTTGCAAGTCTTTGGCAAGAGTCGGAACGATCAGCATGCGACGGTGGCCGGCTTTGAAGTGGATGTGCAGGCCCCGGCCTGGAGCTACGCCGCCGCCTACGCCGCGCGCAATGGCGCATTTTTGAAGCTGGACCCGGCGCGGCCGACGCAAACGGGCGAATTGGTCGGCATTCTGCCGGCACGGCCTGGCCGTCGCTTTGTGGCGTCTGAGCGCAATGTGTTGCTTCAATACGGCATAGCCACCAGCTCAACCGGGCCGGATGGAACGGTACGGGTGGAGCGCGCGGTAACGACGTTTCAAAAGAACGCCTATGGACAGCCGGACGTGTCCTACCTGGACAGTGAAACGCTGTTTACCAGCGCTTACGTGTTGCGGCGGCTGCGGCAGTTGGTGACGAGCAAGTACGGGCGTCACAAGCTGGCGCGCGATGGCACGCGTTTTGGAGCCGGCCAGGCCATCGTTACGCCCAATATGATCCGGGCGGAACTGGTGGCCGAGTACATCAAGATGGAGGCCTTGGGCGTTGTCGAAAATACGGACGCCTTCGTCGAGGCCTTGATTGTGGAAATCAACGCGTTGAACCCTAACCGGTTGGACGTGTTATTCCCGCCGGATTACGTCAACCAATTGCGCGTATTCGCGGTGTTAAATCAGTTCCAATTGCAGTATTAAACCAGCGCCCGGCAACGGGCGTTCGGCATTTTAGGGGGTGTTTATGGCGGGGCGCAGAGTCGGCGGAACCAGCTTTGTAAAAGTGGATGGGGTTCAGTTGTCCGTGACGGGCGGTCATGAGGTGCCGCTGACGGATAAGGAGCGCGAGGGCGTGGCAACGTCCGCGGGCAATTATTACACCGAAAAGGACGGATTGCCTTACGTCAATGTCGAGGCGGTTTTGCCGCCGGGCTTCCCGATAAAAAAAATCGTAGAGGGTGACTCCATGACGATTACGTCGGAGTTGGCTAATGGCATGACTTATGTGTTGTCTGGCGCTTGGCTGAAAAACCGGGCGGCGTACAACGCGGAGGATGGTAAGGTGAAATTTGAATTTGAAGGAGCGAATGGAAAATGGCTTTGAACAAAGTGTTGCATAAATCAATTCAGGCGCATGGCGATGAAATCGCTAATTTGGAATATAGGGAGCCTGCATCCGAGGATGCGATTGATATCGGTGAAATGCCGTATGTTGTTTTGGCCAATGGCCGCGTCAAGCCGTTGCCGGATGTGGCGGCGCAATACCTGGTCAAGATGGCGGGCATACCGATGTCGTCGGTTAAGCAACTGGACTTGCGGGACTTTAACGATTTGGTATGGGAGGTGGTTAATTTTTTCTGGCAGCCCGTTGCGCCCATGTCGAGCAACTGATAGATCTGGCGTATTCCGTTGCTAAGTATTGGCAAGCGCAGCCTGACGAAATGTTGCGCTGTCCTTTGCCTCGTTTGCTGATGCACTACCAGCAGGCTAGGCGGTTGATAGAGGAGTCGGCTCGTGAGTGATGGTTTTCAATTAAAGGCGGTTATTACGGGGGTGGATAAGCTCTCGCCAACATTGAAGGGGATTCAAGGGGCCGCTGCTCGCTTGCGAAAGAGTCTGAAATCATCTGGACAAGGGATGACGATACTGGAGGGGGCCGCGATTGCGGCCCCGGTCCTTTTGGCCACCCGCTCGGCA
The DNA here is from genome assembly GCF_057809415.1 of Chromobacterium sp. FG22. Classification (NCBI taxonomy): domain Bacteria; kingdom Pseudomonadati; phylum Pseudomonadota; class Betaproteobacteria; order Neisseriales; family Chromobacteriaceae; genus Chromobacterium; species Chromobacterium sp. FG22. The sequence goes on from NZ_JBMDJX010000009.1 coordinate 84,404, forward strand.
ATCGAGTTTGAGTCCGCGATGGCGGATGTTCGAAAGGTGGTGGATTTTGAGGCTCCACAGCAGTTTCAAAGGATGTCTGACCAGATTGAAAAAATGTCAGAGCGTTTGCCGATGGCGGCTAAGGATATTGCGGCGATTGTGGCGGCGGGTGGGCAAAGCGGTATTGAGAAATCGGCATTAACCCAATTTGCCGAGGATGCGGTCAAGATGGGGGTCGCGTTTGACCTGACTGCCACCGAGTCCGGTGAAATGATGGCCAAGTGGCGCACCGCCTTCAAGATGGGGCAGCAAGATGTGGTCGGCCTGGCCGATAAGATCAACTATTTGGGGAATACCGGCCCGGCCAGCGCTAAAAAGATTAGCGATGTGGTGACGAAGATTGGGCCACTGGGCGAGGTGGCCGGCGTGGCCTCTGCGGAAATCGCAGCCCTGGGCGCGACAATGGTCGGAACTGGCGTTGAGCAGGATGTCGCTGCGACGGGCATTAAAAACTTCATGCTGGCCCTGACCTCGGGAAAGAGTGCGACTGCCGCGCAAAAGAAAATGTTCAAGGCGCTGCGTCTGGACGCAAAGCAGTTTGCGGTGGATATGCAAACTGACGCCAAGGGCGCGATTACGCGGGTGTTGACGGCTATCGGGAAGGTGGATAAATCCAAGCAGTCCGCCGTGTTGGCTGAATTGTTCGGCAAAGAGTCCATTTCGGCTATTGCGCCATTGCTGACAAACTTGGATTTGCTCAAAACCAATTTCGAGCGGGTGGCGGATAGTCAGCAATATGCGGGCAGTATGGAAAAGGAGTATGCGTCAAGGGCGGCGACAACGGCCAATAATTTGCAGCTGATGCAAAATAAGGTCGTGGGCATTGCTATTGCTATTGGTGCGATGCTGTTGCCGCCATTGAATTCCTTGCTAGATGTGATTGGGCCGGTTGTGTCTGGTTTCGCTGATTTTGCCAAGACGCACCCCGCAGTGATTAAAACGGTGTTGGTCGCGGCAGGGGCTTATGTCACGTATCGTATTGCCGTTTCGCTGGCAATTGGGGCAACCAATCAATTTATTGCGGTGTTTCGCAATAACCCTCTTGGCTTGGCCATAACGGCAATTGCCATGGTGGCGGCTAATTGGGATAGGGTGGCCGCTGCGGCAGGCAATGCGGCGGCTAAAAATAGGCTCGCTATCGCATCGGCGGATCAGGCGGCGGCAGAGGGAGACCCCAACTCAATTCGCAAAAGCATAGAGGAGGTTGAAGATCGTAGGGCGTCACTAGAGAAAGAGCGGCGTCAATTCCAGATCAAGAATGCGGGAAATGTTGGTGTGGACATGGAGGGCGCGTTGCGTAAGTTTGATGAAAAGATCGACGATGCGAGCAAGACCTTGGTCAAACTCCGCAAGAGCAAAAAGAACGCCGAAATTATTCAAGCCGAGGAGGCGCTAGATTGGGAGCCTAGAGTAGGTGGGCGAGCTGGTTTGACGCAACCGGTTAAGCCGGAGGCGGAAGTAAATGTCACGGTCAACAATGCCTTGCCGGGTACGCGGGTCGATGTTCAGAGCGCTGAAAATGCGAAATTGAACGTCAAGCAAAACGCCGGGGTGCGCAGCCTGGCGGCGGCCAAGGGGTAATCATGTCTGAGCTTGAAAAAATGCATGTCGCCAGCTTCCGGGGCGTTCCGTTTCTGTGGCGAGAAACGGGCGGGAAGACTGGGCGAAGAATGGCGGAGTTCGAATACCCGCAGCGGGATAAGCCGTATATCGAAGACCTGGGCCGGATCATCCGGCCCTTTTCTTTTGATGCGCTGTTGGTGGGTGAGGACTGGCAGGCGCAGTTAAACAAGCTGCTGGACGCGTTGGAGCAGCCGGGCGCGGGTGAGCTGGTACATCCCTTGTTCGGCGTGGTCAACGTGTATCCCCGTCCGTCTGAGTGGCATTACTCGATTGACCGGCAGCGTTCTGTAACGGTGGGGCTTGAGTTTATCGAAGCCGGGGAGTTGGCCTTCCCTGTGGCTTCGGTTAATACCGCGTCAAAGTTGATTGAGCAAGCGGACGGCTTCGCGGGACTGGTGCCCGAGCTGCCCCGGCTGGAGTTGCCGGCGCTTGACGATTTGCGCGGCCTGGCCGGGGCGGCGGGTCAAGTCGTGGATCAAGTGAGGTCCGCTTACGCGCGGGTGGACTCGTTGATTGGCGGCGTAATGCAGTCGGTAGGCGATATCACTTCTTTTGTCGATGCGGCCATTCATTCCCCCGGCACGTTCATGGACAAGCTGAGCCAGCAGTTTAGCCAGCTGCGCGCCCCCTTCATGGGTTTTGCGGAGTCAACGCGACGCGGAGGTGCACTGACAGTAGCGGCGGCGACACTGGCCAGCTCTCCGACAACGCGCCCGGCTGAGGCGGCTGTGGCGCATGTGCTGGGGCTGACGCAGGCCGCTGTTTTGTGGGACGCGGCGCATGTGCTGGCGCAAATGCCCGTTCAGCCTGGTGCTGTGGTGCCTGTCACATATCCCTCTGTGGATCAGCAGGCGGCAAGGCCGCACGAGGGGGCGGATGCTCCGGTGGTGGATGATATCGATACCTTGGGTGGCGAGTTGGGGGAGGTGTTGTGGCAGCGTGGTTTGGAGGCGTCCCCATTTGAGTATCGCGTCTTGCAGGCATTGCGCCATGCGCAGGCTCAGCATTTGGCCGCAGTGGCGCAGCAGGGGGTCAAGGTGATGCGCGTAGCGCCCGGCATGGTGACGCCTGCCTTGGTGATGGCCCATCGCTTATATGGCGATGCGGGGCGCGCTGGCGAGATTGTCGAGCGCAATAGGGTGCGCCATCCCTTGTTTATGCCGGCGCAAGAAATGAGGGTCTTGAGCAAATGAACGACAGAACGGCATTAGACCCGGCTAGCGCGGTCACGTTGACGGTGAACGGGCACGATTACGGCGGCTGGCTGGACGTGTCGATTACTGCCGGCGTGGAGCGTCAAGCACGGGAGTTCACTGTGGCCATTACTCGCGGCTACCCCGATGCGCCGCAGCAACTGCGCGCGATTGCGGAGGGCGACAGCGTGGTTGTGAGAATCGGCCCGGATAAGGTGTTGAGCGGCTATGTGTTCGTGACACCGCGCAGTCATGATGGGCAGAGCATCACGTTCGGCATAGCGGGACGCAGCCGTACCGCTGACATCGTGGACTGCGGCGCGTTGAATCAGCCAGGGCACTGGAAAGGGCAAACGGTGTTGTCCATTGTGCGCGCTTTGGTTGAGCCGTATGGCGTACCGGTCGTTAGCGAGGTGGGACCTGGGCCGGTTATTACGGATCATGCCATCGAGCCGGGAGAGACGGTGTTTAACTCGATAGACAAGCTGCTCAAGTTGTCGCGGCTGCTTTCCACCGATGACGCCGAGGGCCGTTTGGTGCTGGCGGCGCCAGGTGGCGGCGGGCGGGCTGCGGATGCGCTGGTCTTGGGACAAAACATTTTGTCCGCCAATGGGCAGTTTGATTTCTCTGGGGTGTTTAGTGAGTACGTGGTGAAAGGCCAGTCGCGCGGGAAGGATGGGCATAGCGGCGCGGCCGCCAGCGAAGTCAACGCCACCGCCAAAGACGACAGGACAGGGCGCAAAAGGGTGATGGTGATGCACGAGTCCGGCAATCTTTCGCGGCAACTGGCGCAAGAACGCGCCAACTACGAGCGTGGCAGCAGGATGGCCAAGGCGTTGGCGGTATCGGTGGAGGTGGCGGGCTGGCGGCAGAGCAATGGCCAGCTTTGGCGGCATAACCAGATTGTGCGGTTTCGCGATGAAGTGTTGGGGCTGGACCGGGACATGATGATTGGAGAAATCACCTACAAGCTGAGCAGCGGCGGCACTGTCGCGGTTCTGTCGATTGCGCCCCCGGACGCTTATATGCCGGAGCCGGCGGACCCCAAGGGGCTGAAGGGCAAGAAGCGCAAGAAGAAGGGAAGCAAGGACGAGTTCGAATATCTGCTGGATGCGGATTGGGAGAAAAAAGCATGAGCTTGAGCGGCATGATAGCGCGGGGGCGGGTGCTGCTGGCGAACTCCGCCAGCAAGTTGCAGGCGCTGCAAATCCGGCTCTTGGCCGGAGAGACGCAGGATGATGTGGAGCACTTCGAGCCGTTTGGTTTGACCGCGGTTCCGATGGCCGACGCCGAGGCCATCGCCTTGTTCCTGGGCGGGGATCGTAGTCACGGTGTGGTGATCGCGGTGGGGGATCGCCGCTATCGAGTGACGGATCTGACGCCAGGGGAGACGGCGGTTTACAACGCGCACGGTCATAAGCTGGTGCTGTATCGGGATCGGGCGGAGTTGCTTACGCCTCGTTTTGATGTGACGGCGGATAGCGGCGTTTTTATCAAAGCTCCGATTTTGGATGTGTCCGGCCAGATTCGCGCCGGAGGCGAGATAACGGACCATGCCGAAGGCAGCGGCATGAGCATGGCCGCGATGCGTGGGGCGTACAACGGCCACGACCACAACGAAAACAACCAAGCCGGTGGGCCTACCGGCAAGCCAAATCAGGGGATGCGATGACGCCGATTGCTACACGAAATCGCGAGCCGGTTCCGGCGGATAGTCCGCTTGCGCGCGCGGTGGTCATCAGCTTGTTTACCTGGCGGCGGGCGGGAGAGTCCGACGTGGTGGACGGCTTGGAGCGGATGGGATGGTGGGGAGATGCCTTCCCCTCGGTGCCTAACGACAAGATCGGCTCCCGGCTTTGGTTGTTGCAGCGCGAGAAGCTGACGCCGCAAACATTATTGCGGGCGGAGTCCTACGCCGCCGAGGCGTTGGAGTGGCTGCGCGAGGATGGCCACGCCAGCGCCGTTACCGTCAAGGCCCGGCGGGTTGGCCTGGACTGTCTAGGGCTTTTCGTGTCGGTCACGGAAGACGGCGGCGCGGACTGGACTTTTGATTTTGAAAACCTATGGGGGGTGAGTCATGCCAATGGACGCGCCTAATTTGCCGCAGCTGGTGGACGCCGCGCGGCGCGACCTGCTGGCGATGGGGCTGGATGGGTTGCGCCGGGCGGATGCCGAAGTGTATTCGCGGATGGTGGCCGGCGGGGTGCATGGCCTGTATGGATATCTTGATTGGCACGCGCGGCAGTTGTTTGCGGAGTCGTGCGACGACGAGGCGCTATTAGGCCATCACGGCCCGTTCTGGCTGGGGCAGGGGCGCACGCCGGCCGCAGCGGCGGCGGGTTGGGTGCGCGTGCGCGGTGCGCCAGACGCGCCGATTCCGGCGGAGAGTCGTTTTCAAAGCGAGTCCGGGGTGTTGCTGGTCGTGCCTGTCGGTGCGGTTTTGCCGGCGGCGGGCGTGCTGGATGTGCGGATGGTGGCGGTTGAGCCGGGCGCGGCGGGTAATTTGAAGCCAGGGGCGCGTGTTGACTCGGTACAGCCGTTGCCAAGGGTCGAGTCCTCCGCCCTAGTGGTGGGCGATGGGGTGGTGGGCGGGGCGGACATTGAGCCGATAGAGGCCTACCGCGCTCGCGTGCTGGCGGTGAAACGCCGTGATGGCGAAACCGGACGGCCGGAGGATTTCGAGGCCTGGGCCAAGGAGGTGCCGGGGGTAACGCGCGCGTGGTGCGCGCCGCGTTGGCCGGGGCCGGGGCAGGTGGCGGTGTTCTTTGTTCGCGAGGGCGATGCAGACGGGCCGTTGCCGTCCCCGTCCGAGGTGGCGGCGGTGACTACGCACTTGGAGGAAACCGGGACGGCTTACGGCGAGCCGAGCGGCGCGGCTCCGGTGGATAAGCCGGTAGCGGTACGGCTGAGCATTTCACCGGACACGCCGGAGATGCGCGTTGCGGTGTTGGCGCGGCTGGATGCACTGTTCGCGGCACGGGCCGCGCCGCTTGACCGCGAACGCCTGGCGGCGGGGTTGACGCGGGGCGTGACGTTGCGGCGCAGCTGGTTTGCCGATGCGGTGAGCGCCGCCGGGGTTGAGTTTTACACCGTGACGGAGCCGGCGGCGGACGTGGCTTGCAGGGTGGGTGAGCTGGCCAGGCGCGGGGAGGTGGTATGGAGTTGATTGCGCAATATCGCCAGCAGCTGCAAATGCTGCTGCCGCCGGGGCCGGCCTGGTCGGACGAATGGGCCAGCGCCGGCATGGCCGGCGGGTCTGCGCCCAGCCTTGCGCGGGTGCATGGCGCGGTGGACTCGCTGCCGGTGGAGGCGGACCCGCGCAGAACGGCGCAGCTGTTGCCGGAGTGGGAGCGTGAGTTCGGGTTGCCTGACGGTTGCCTGGGCCTGGGCGGCTTGCCGGAGCGGCGGGCGGCCTTGGTGGCGCGCATGTTCGCCACCGGCAGTCAGCGCCGCGCCGCGTATCTGCGCCTGGCGCAGGCGCTGGGCTACAACATCGAAATTCGCCGCCATCGTTGCCTGGTCGCGGGGTTTCAGGCCGGCAGCGAGTGCGCGCCCCCTGCTGCACGTTTTTGTTTCTCGGTGGTGTTCAAGGGGGTTCGCATCAATCAATTTGCGGCGGGCGGCTCCGTGTCAGGGGAGTCGCTGGGGCGAGTGATCGGCGGCGGCCCGTTGGAGTGCCAAATACGCAAGATGGCGCACGCGGAAAGCGTGGTGTTTTTTAGATACGAGGTTTGAGTATGAAGCGAATTGATACGCCGCATTCAGTGCCGGATTTGAACGGTCCCGGCAGGTCGGGGTTTGTGGATCTGAATGTGGTAACAGGGGTGCAGGGGACGGAGGTGTCCGCCGCGTGGCTTAACGTGCTGCAAGAAGAAATCGCCGGGGTGGTGGAGGCGGCCGGCCTGGCGCTCAATGGCGCGGATAGCGCCCAGCTGCGGCGCGCTATTCAGTTGCTGACGGTGCCGGCGGGGGCTGTTCAATATTTTGCAATGAAGGAGCCGCCGCAAGGGTGGGTGAAGTGTGATGGTGCGCAGCTGTTAAAAGCATCATATCCGGGGCTATACGCTGCTATTGGCACAACGTTTGGGGAAAGTGGCGACAAAACAAAATTCGTAGCGCCAGACCTGCGTGGTGAGTTTATTCGTTGTTGGGACAATGGGGGTGGGGTGGATAGTAGTACAGGTGTTCGGTCATTGGGTTCGTTTCAGGAAGCCACGGCAATAGCTAATTACGCACACTCCGACTCCACGATCGTGGGGGCCACAACTGGCATTCAGGCCCCGATTGCCTGGCCGGATGGTGCTGGACCAGTGCTTGCAACGGCTAACGCGGCTTATTACCTCAGCGCTGTCAGCTCGTCTAATGGAGGGGTTGGGTATTCGGGCATGTCAAAAGTGAGGCCGCGCAACGTTGCATTGCTCGCCTGCATTAAAGTTTGACGGAGAAGGTCATGGCTGAAATAGAACTAAAAACGGTTTATTGCTACAGCGCCGCAACAGGCGAGTATGTCGGCGAAACGACGGCGATGCGTTCGCCGTTGGATGAAGACGAGGTGTATCTAATCCCCGCGTGGGCGTCGGATGAAGCGCCGCCACCAGCTGGCCAGCGAGCGGCGGCGGTATTTCGCGCAGAGGACGGTAGTGTGCCAAGTCACTGCGCTAATGGTGGTCAATGGCAGGTCGTTGCCAATTGGCGTGGTGTGCCGTTGTGGTGCAAGGCGGCGGCGCAGTCCGTGACGGCTAAGCTGGGCGATACGCCGGAGAGTCTAGGCGCGACTGAGTTGGAACCGCCACCTTTTGGTATTTGGGATGGAAAGGGCTGGGTGGTGGACTCTGCCGCCTTGTTGGCCGCTCAAGTTGCTGCCGCTGATGCTGAGCAGTCCACTCGTCGCGCGCAGGCTGATGCGGCTATCGTGCCGCTGCTGGATGCCGTAGAGCTTGGAATTGCGATGGACTCTGAGGTCGAGCAACTGGCGGCATGGCGGCGCTATCGTATTGAACTCTCGCGCGTCGCTCGGCAGCCGGGCTACCCGAAGACCGTTGAATGGCCGGCAATGCCGGCGGCAATCGAAAACAAATAAGGGCCGGCAAAACCGGCCCTAATCTTTTGGGGAATCTATGTCTGAACCTGTTTCGAGTGTGGGCGCGGTCGGTGGGGCTGTGGCGTTGTGGCTGGCCTCGCTGCTGCCGTATTTCAGCGACGGCGTTGTGTTCGCGGCGTTTGCGGGCGGCGGGGTGTTTGTGGTGGGAGTGCGCGATTGCAGCGTGGTCGAACGTGTGACTTACCTTGTAGCCTCGGTTGCCGGGGGCACCTTCGGCGGACATCTGACGGCGGGCATTATCGACGTCATCGTCGATGCGCTGACGCAACGCGATTTGACCGTCCCGGATACCGTGGGCGCGCTGGCCGCTGGCGCGTGTTCTGTCAAGTTGCTGCAATTCGTGATTCGACGCGCAGAGGCTGGCGCGTTGTCCGTGCCATTGGGGGTTAAAAAATGACCGCAATCGCAGTTGTAAATGCTCTTGTCTGCGCGGCGATCTGCTGGCGGCTGCTGATGTTCCGCCGTGACGGCGCGCGTCACCGTCCCTGGGCTTGTTGGCTTGCCTACGCGCTCATTGTGGCCAGCGCCTGGGCCGGCTTTGAGGGCGTAGTGGGGCGCGCGCACGTTGGCCCTGCTGGGCTGGTAATCAACCTGTTTCTCTGCGTGGCGGTGTTCCGTTCGCGCGGCAATGTGTGCGATGTGCTGCGCCGGCCGCAGCCGTACCGCTAACCGCTTTCCATCCATTCAATCCAAGCCCCGCACTGCGGGGCTTTGTCATTTCTAGAGGGCAATAACATGAAAATTCTCGTATCTGCCGGCCACAGCAATGTTGATCCTGGCGCAGTAGCAAACGGCTTTCGTGAGGCCGATATCGCAGCCGAGTTTCGTAATCTGGTCGCGCATGAGCTTCGCCAGGCCGGCGTGGAGGTGCTGACGGACGGCGAGGGCAGCGACAACAAGCCGTTGTCCGAGGCCGTGAAGCTGGCAGGCGGTGTTGGCCTGGCGGTGGAATTCCATTGCAATGCTGCGGTAAACCCGCGAGCAGGCGGCGTGGAGTCCATCTCGCTGCCGGCGCGGCGCAGTCTGAGCCAGCGCATCAGCGCCGCTATAGCTGTCGTGCTGGACAGTAAGCTGCGGGGTGATCGCGGGTGGATAGATCAAGCCGCGACTCCGCGTCAACGGCTTGCATTCGTAAATGCCGGCGGCGTGATTGTGGAACTGTTTTTCATCAGCAATCCGGCTGAGCTTGCGGCGTATCAAGCCAAAAAAATGGATCTGGCGCGGGCGGTGGCGGCGGTGCTGAGGGAGGCCCGCTAATGCGCGCACTAGTGCTCAAGGTGCTGGCCATCCTGGCGGCGCTGGGCCTAGCGTGGTGGCTGGGCTGGGACGTGCGCGGCGATGCCGAGCAGCGCCGGCAGTCTGGCCGCGAACTGGCTGAAGCGCGCCAGGCGCTGGCCAGCTTCGCCGCCGAGGCCGCGCGCCTGGATGGCCTGGCCGGCCGCGTACAAGAGCAGGCCGACGCGCTGGCCGGCAAAACTCAAACTCGAATCGTGGAGTATCGAACGCATGAAAAACTGGTTCCCCTTCCCGCTGATTGTCGTATTGACGCTGAGCGGTTGCGCCAGCTCGCCGCCGGCGTCGCCGATGTCAACGCGGCCATCGTTGCCGCACAATCTGACCGTCCCAGCGCCGCAGATAAGCCCGCCGGCAACTGATAGCTGGGATGACCTGGCAGTGGGTTACTTGCAGTTGGCGCGGCAGTATGGGCAATGCGTGGTAGAACGAGCGGGTTTGCTGAAATCTAGATAGTATTGAGTGTTGGGTCTAGATTGTGAATTTAACATTTGGGAGAAGGTGATGGGGCAAGGGGATACTGCTTTGCATCTTGCTGCCGCTTCTGGTGACATTAACAGGATGCGACACGAGATAGATAATGACTGCGATGTGAATATTTTAAATGTGGATGGCCGGACTCCGGCTCATTTTGCTGCAATTAAATACAAAGAGCAAAGCGATGTTGATGAGAGGTTAAAAATCTTGGAGGGGCTTGGTTTTTTGCTGAAGCGCGGAGCAAATGTTGATCTTGTAGATAATTATGGAAAAACACCTAGAGATTATCTCCCCGATTGATAACTTTCTTGCGGTGAATTTTTGTTGTCAGATGGCTGTGAGGATGGTAAAGATAAACGGGCAGGCCTTGGATTGCTTGCCCGCTGTGTTTGTGGTCGTTTATGCGGCTTTTAATGGTTTGATTTTTTCGAGCATGCTGCTAATTTCCTGGCGTGCATTTTCTAAATCATAATGGGCTTGAAGGTTTAGCCAGAATTGCGGGTCAATATCAAAATAACGCCCAAGGCGTAAAGCGGTGTCTGGCGTAATGCTGCGTTCGCCATGAATGATTTTGGATATGCGCGTGGCCGGTACATCAATGGCTTTCGCTAGCGCATACGGCGTAATGCCGTTTTCATTTAAAAATTCTAACTCCAATATCTCGCCAGGGTGGGAGAGGGGGATTTGCCGTTCCATGTGATTCCTCGCAAGTTTATAGCCGGGGCGCAAGCCCCGGCCCTTCATTCGATCAATGGTAATCAACAATTTCAACGTCTATTGCGTTCCCGCCGTCAAATCTAAAACATACGCGCCATTGATCATTGATACGTATGCTGTATTGCCCGGCTCTGTCTCCTTTGAGTGCTTCCAGTCTATTGCCTGGTGGAACTCTTAGAGTTTCTACAGTGTTGGCTGCGTGTAGCATTTGCAGCTTTCGGATTGCGACGCTTTCGATGTTGACGAATCGCTTAACTCGTTTACCGGTGAAAAGTGATTCAGTGTCGGTGCATCTGAAATTAAAGATCATGCAAACATAGTAGCGCTATGCGCTATTAACGTCAAGCGTTACTATTGGGCGGTAGCATCCTTCACGTTCTATGCTGGATCAGGAAAACAACAATCTCGGACTATGGACGATCTTGAGACCTTGCTAGACGCGATCAACATTGCGCTTGACCAGCTGATGCATAGTAAGCGGCTGACGCTTGGCCAGGCCATGCGCCTGACAGCGCATTTCCGCAATGCGCAAGTGCCGGTGTCTGACCTGTTCCCGCTTGATCCGGGGCGGTTGGAGATGGCGGAGATTGCGGTGGCGTTTTTGGGGGAGGTTAACCGGCTGCTGGTGCGCTATCGCCCGTTGATGGTAGGGGAGGTGAGAATGGCTGAGGTGCCCTTGTTGCAAGCGGCTATTGAGTCCGCTTGGAAGGAGGCGCGGGCGGGGCATATCTATCTGTTTGGTTGAGGTGGGCGGGCCACCTCACAGATTGCTAGGCTTGCAAATCCTCCGCAGCTAGCCAGTTGCCGGTTTTGTGTTCAATGCGCAATGTTCGCACTTTTCCCCCTTTGGGTATCAAAACTAGGTCAATGCAACGGCGAGCCCCTTTTTCTGAGTGGTTTGGGGAGATGCCGCTCATGTAAATAATTATGCTCTGGAAGGTGCGCATTATCATTTGTCTGGCCATTTTTCTTGAGTCTTCATCAAAGTTTTTGACGCCTTCTCTTAGGTCTGCCCATTTCTCGGCGATATCTATTTGCTCGCTGCTTTGGCTTGTCTGAATTAGTGCGCCTTCTAGTTGTCTAATTTTCTTTTCAATAGCATCTAGGGCGCTTTCTAGTTCGCTTGCTTTCTTGATGAAAGTTTTAGGTGTGGCTTCAAGTGGTGACTCTATAAGCGCTAGAGTAATTTTCTCCAGTTGTAGCTTTATTTTTTCTCTGCTTGTTTTTTCGTTTTTTAGCTCTTGTCTTAATGGGGCTGTTCTGTCGCTTGTGTCAAAAAGGGTTTCTAGGTTTATTTTATCGCTACAGAATTCCATAACCGCATTTTCTATAGGGCTGGCCTTGGTTGATCCTGGGTGTGGGCATTCTTTTATTTTGATGTTTCCTGAGTTGTTGCAAAGGAGGCGGCGAAGCTCTTTGTTATAAGTGCCGTCTTTTTTGATTTTGCTAGTTTGTGCTTGCCCCGCAATTGCCGCGCCACAGTATCCGCATCGTAGTATTGCCATACCTGTTAGGATGTTTGTGATGCCGCTTGGACGGCCTTTTTTTGTGCGGTCATTAACTAGGGACTGTAGTTTTAAAAATTCAGCTTTTTCAATAAGGGCGGGGTAGTATTTCTCTAGCGTGTATGAGTTCCCGTTTAGGGAAATGACGCGGTCGCCGTATACTGCTGGATTGTGCAGTGTTCTGTAAAAATTTGCGGGGTCTGGCAAGCCTTTGTTGTTTAGCTCCATCCCTTCTTTTGAGAGTTGTTGCAATATTGGCCTAGCGCCAAGGCCTTGCCCATATAGCTTGAATGCAAGGTGGTATGCGGCTGCGCGATCTTCTCTCATTTCCCAATTTTGGCCGTTCCATTTAAGCCATTGGGGGTCTTGCCCTGTGACAATTCGGCCTCTGAATGTTCCATTTATCCATCCGTCTATTTGTCGTTGGATGGCAGCTTTGACCCGCTTAGATTTTGTGTCGCTTTCTTCGTGTGCGCGTATCATAACAAGTAGGCTATAAACTAAATCCATGGGGTTGGACTTGAGTTTTTCGCGGTTGTACTCTTTCCCGTCGCTGGCGGTTACAACGGTGATGCCGGCGTTGATGATTTGAGTCAATTGCGCTTGGGCAAGGATGGGTTCCGCCCGGCTGAGGCGGTCCAGTCCTTCAACGATCAGCACCGAGCCGTGCGGGATGTGTCCCTGGTCTATGGCGGCAAGGAATGCGCCTAGCGCGCCGCGTGAGACGTGGCGCTGATGGTATGCGCTCAAGCCTTCGTCTCGCAGCGTGAGGGAGCCGTCTAGCTCTAGCTGTCGTTCTGCTGCCCAGCGTTCAGCGTATTGGATTTGCCTGTCCGCGCTTGATCCTGCCGCCTGTTTGGGGTCGCTGAACCGTAAATAGCTGTATACTTTCGCGTTTTTCATATTCTTGAATATTACTATGAGCAAAACGCCGCGTATAGGAATGGTTTCGTTAGGGTGTCCCAAAGCCTCCAGCGACTCCGAGCAGATCCTGACCCGCCTTCGCGCCGAAGGCTACGATATTTCCGGCAGTTACGCCGGCGCCGACCTGGTGGTGGTCAACACCTGCGGCTTCATCGATTCCGCCGTGGCCGAGTCCCTGGACGCGATCGGCGAAGCCCTGAACGAGAACGGCAAGGTCATCGTCACCGGCTGTCTGGGGGCCAAGGGCGATGTGGTGCGCGACGCGCATCCGTCGGTCTTGGCCGTGACCGGCCCGCACGCCACCGACGAGGTGATGAGCGCGGTGCACGCGCATCTGCCCAAGCCTCACGATCCCTTCGTCGATCTGGTGCCGGACATCGGCGTGCGGCTGACGCCCAAGCATTACGCCTATCTGAAGATTTCCGAAGGCTGCAACCATCGCTGCACCTTCTGCATCATCCCGTCCATGCGCGGGGATCTGGAAAGCCGGCCGATTCACGATGTGCTGCGCGAAGCGGAGAACCTGGCCAAGGCCGGGGTCAAGGAAATCCTGGTGATCTCGCAGGACACCTCGGCCTACGGCGTGGACACCAAGTACAAGCTGGGCTTCCACAACGGCCGTCCGGTGAAGACCCGGATGACCGAGCTGTGCGAGGAACTGGGCCGCCACGGCATTTGGGTGCGTCTGCATTACGTCTATCCGTATCCGCATGTGGACGAGGTGATTCCGCTGATGCGCGACGGCAAGATCCTGCCCTATCTGGATATCCCGTTCCAGCACGCCAGCCAGAAGGTGCTGAAGCTGATGAAGCGTCCGGCCAATAGCGACAATGTGCTGGCGCGCATCAAGAAATGGCGCGAGATCTGTCCGGAACTGGTGATCCGCTCCACCTTCATCGTCGGTTTCCCCGGCGAGACCGAGGAAGACTTCGAAGAATTGCTGAGCTTTATCCGCGAGGCGGAACTGGACCGCGTAGGCTGTTTCACCTATTCGCCGGTGGAAGGCGCCACGGCCAACGATTTGCCGAACCCGGTGCCGGAAGCGGTGAAGGAGGCGCGCAAAGAGCGTTTCATGGCGGTGCAGGAAGAGATCAGCGCCCGTCGCCTGGAGCGCCGCGTCGGCCAGACCATGCAGGTGCTGGTGGACGAGATCGACGACGAAGGCACGGCGATTTGCCGCAGCTACGCGGACGCGCCGGAGATCGATGGCCTGGTGTTCGTCGAGGACGCCGCCGGCATGCGCGCGGGCGAGTTCTATTCGGTGAAGATCGTCGATTGCAGCGAGCACGATCTGTGGGGCGAGCGCCTGTCGTCCTGATTCGCCGACAAGAGCCGATCCACACGGCGCGTCGCTTTCGGGCGACGCGCCGTTTTCATTTCAGCTCCGGCGCAGCAGGCGCTGGCGCGCCACCCAGGCCTGGCCCAGGCTCAGGCCGCCGTCGTTGGGCGGCAGCTGCTCCGCGGTCAGCGGACGCAGGCCGGCCTGCTCCAGCAGCGGCAGCAGTTGCGCCATCAACTGGCGATTGCCGCAGCAGCCGCCGGCCAGCGCCACGATGCGGGTGCCGGTGGTGCGCGCCGCCTTGATCGCCCAGTCCGCCAGCGCGGCGGCCAGCGTGGCGTGCCACAGGCTGGCGATGGCCTGGTCGTCGTCCAGCCCGCAAAGATGGCGCGCCAGCGGCGTCAGGTCCAGCAGATTGGCGCGGGTGCGCCAGCCGCCGGCCAGCGGCTCGGCCGGTCCGGCCTGAGCCTCCAGTCTTTGCGCGGCTTCGCTTTCGAAGGTTTCCACCCCGCATTGGCGGGTCAGGCCGGCGATGGCGCCGAACCAGCGGCCCAGGCTGGTGCTGTCCTGGCAGTCGCGGCGGATGGCGAGCTGCTTCTCCAATTGCTGGGCGCCGGGCTGGGCCGCCAGCCGCGGCGGCAGCGGTCCCAGTTCCAGGGTTTGCCACAAGGCCACGGCCAGCTTCCACGGCGGCAGCCGGCTGCGTCCCACGCCGGGCAGCGGCAGCGGCGAGATGTGGCCGATGCGCTCGCAGCTGTCGCCGTCCACCAGCATCATTTCACCGCCCCAGGCGCCGTTGTTGTGGCCCAGGCCGTAGCCGTCCAGCGCCAGGCCCAGCGCCGGCTCGGTCACGCCGTGTTCGGCCAGCACCGCGCCCAAGTGGGCGTGATGGTGCTGAACCCTGATCAGCGGCACCTCCCATTGCTTGGACAGGTGTTCGGCCAACAGGCTGGAGTAGGTGCCGGTTTCCAGATCGCAGGCCACCGCCTGCGGGGCGACGCCGGTGAGGTCGAGCAGATGGTCGGCCGCCTGCTGCAGCGCCTCGCAGGTCAGCGGATGGTTGAGCGCGCCGATGTATTGCGACACGAAGGCGTCCTTGCCGCGCAGCACGGTGGCGGTGGCCTTCATATAGGCGCCCAGCGCCAGCACCGGCGGGCCGTCCAGCGCCAGCGGCACCGGGTCCGGCACGAAGCCGCGCGCGCGGCGGAACAGCAGCGGCCGCCGCCGTTCCAGCGACACCACGCTGTCGTCGCAACGGGTGACGATGGCGCGGTTGTGCAGCAGGAAGACGTCGGCGACCTGGTTCAGCCGTTCGCGCGCTTCCTGGTTGCCGGTGACGATGGGCTCGCCGGACAGATTGGCGCTGCTCATCACCCACAGCCGCGAGCAGGGCTGGCGCAGCCAGCTGGCGCCGCCCGGGCGGCCCAGCGCTTCGTGGAACAGCAGCCATTGCAGCGGGGTGTAGGGCAGCATCACGCCCAGCGCGGACAGGCCGGGGGCGATGTCCGGCAGCAGCTGGTCGGCTTCGGGCTTCTTGTTCAACAGCACGATGGGGCGTTCCGGCCGCTGCAGCCAGGCGGCTTCTTCCTCGCTGACGTGGCAGAGCGCGCGGATGGATTCCACGTTCAAGGCCATGATGGCCAGCGGCTTGCCGGGGCGATGCTTGAGTTGGCGCAGCCGCGACACCGCCGCCGGGCTGGCCGCGTCGCAGACCAGATGGAAGCCGCCCAGGCCTTTCATCGCGATGCTGCGGCCCATATTGAGGATTTGCACCGCGCCGACGATGGGGTCGCCGTTCAGGCTTTGGCCGAAGCGGTCGGTCAGTTGCAGCTTGGGGCCGCACACCGGGCAGGCGGTGGGCTCGGCGTGAAAGCGGCGGCTGTTCGGGTCCAGGTATTCCTGGCGGCAGACCGGGCACAGCGGAAAGGCCAGCATGCTGGTGTTGGCGCGGTCGTAAGGCAGCCGGTGGGTGACGGTGTAGCGCGGCCCGCAATCGGTGCAGTTGATGAAGGGAAAGCGGTAGCGGCGGTCGCCGGGGGTGAACAACTCCTCCACGCAGCGCGGACAGGTGGCCACGTCGGCCGGCAGCCGGGCGTGGGTGACCGCGCCGCTGCTTTCTTCTATTTGAAAGCGTTGTTCGGCGTCGCGCAGCGGGATGTCGCGTTCTTGCAGCGCGTCGATGTGCGCCAGCGGCGGCAGCCGGGTTCGCAGCGCTTGCCGGAAGGCGCTCAGCGCCTGCGGTTCGCCCTGCAGTTCCAGCGTCACGCCTTCGCCGCTGTTGCGGACAAAGCCGGTGAGGCCGCATTCGCTGGCCGTGCGCCAGATGAAGGGACGGAAGCCGACGCCTTGAACCCGGCCCTGAACCGATAGGTGGATGCGTTGTTGGCTCATGGTGCTTGTGTCGCTGTGTGGGTGGTAGGGCAGGTCATGCGCAATGCCGCCAGTCCGAGAGGCCGTTCACGATCCGCTGCGCGGTGAGTGCTGCGTTGGGAATGCCGATGTGCTAAGCATGCATTCCGCTGTCTCCGCCGCAACGCCTGGTCCCGCTCCGGCTTGAGGGATCGTCAACAGGCTCTTAGAGGTTTTGCTGCGATGCGCAATACCTTTGTCATTTCCTTGGCGAATTTAAATTCGCCGATTCTGTTGCCAGCCTAGCAGCGCTCCCCGGTCTCGCGCTTTGTCCTAGATCATGTATATGAGTATTTGACGATTTACTGAATGCAAAGGGAATGCGCTGCGGGAGGGCGGGGCGGGAGCGGAGCGGAGATCTCGGGTCTCGACGCCGCTGCGGGGCGGGGCTGTTGCAATCCGACTACATGACGGCGGTTTGCATCGTTATAATGCCATTTGGAATTTTTACGTGAACAGCCCGGCTTGGATTGTTAATGTATTACTTAAAACAGTGTATAAAAGAAATCTCTAGCCCTGACATCCTGGCGTGCGCGGCGGATACGCCGCTGGCGGAAGCGGCGCGGCGCATGTTGCTGGCGGGCTGCGGCTCCATTGTGGTGCAGGACGAAGCGGGACGGCCGCTGGGGATTTGGACCGAGGCCGACGCGCTGGCGCTGGACCGGCTGGACGGCGCGGCCGGCATGCGGCCGGTGGGCGGCGCGATGAGCGCGCCCTTGGTGGTGCTGCCGCATGATCTGCCGGTGAGCGAGGCGGTGGCGCTATTCCGCGAGCGCGGCATCCGGCATGCGCTGGTGGAACAGGCCGGCAAGCCGTGCGGCGTGGTGTCGCTGACCGATATCGTATTGAGTCAGGGCAGCGAATCCTTTCTGGGCGTGCGGCGGGTGGCGGCGGACCGCGCGGCGCCCTTGTGCCAGCTGGGGGCGGCGGACTCGCCGGAGCAGGCGCTGGCCCTGATGCGGCTGCAGGGCGCCACCGCCTTGGCGGTGCGCTTCGATAACGGCGACTACGGCATCCTGACCCTGCGCGACCTATTGCGGCTGCTGGCCGAGGGGCGCGCGCCGGCGACCTTGGCCGAAGCCTGCTCCTGGCCGCTGTTGGGCGTGCGCGACGGCAGCAGCCTGTTGCAGGCCAGGCAGTTGATCCTGCAGCACAAGATCCGTCATCTGGCGGTGTACGACGCCGACGGCGTTCTGCTGCAGCTGCTGGGTTTTCGCGACATCATCCAGATGGTGGAGCAGGAGTTTCTGCAGGAATTGCACTCCGCCTTGCGCGAGCGAGACGACGCGCTGCTGCATTCGCGGCGCAGCTTGTTGCTGGCGGACAAGGTGTTCGAATCGACGCTGGAAGGCATCCTGATCACCGACGGCAACGGGGTGATCCAGATGGTGAACCCGGCGTTCAGCCGCATCACCGGCTACAGCAGCCAGGAGGCGCTGGGCCGCACGCCCGCCTTGCTCAAGTCCGGCCGACAGCCGGCGGATTTCTACCAGAAGCTGTGGCAAAGCCTGAAAGAGAGCGGAGTCTGGCAAGGCGAGGTGGTCAACCGCCGCAAGGGCGGCTTGCTGTATACCGAGCACCTTAGCATTACCGCCATCCGCGACGCGGACGGCGAATGCCTGCATTACGTGGCGGTGTTCTCCGACATCACCCAGCGCAAGCAGTCCGAGGAGCGGCTGCATTTTCTGGCCAATCACGACGCGCTGACCGGCTTGCCGAACCGGACGCTGTTTCTGGAGCGCTTGCAGGAGGCGATAGAGCGGGCGCCGCCGACCCAGCTCCAGTTCGCCTTGTTGTTCGTCGATCTGGACCGCTTCAAGCTGGTCAACGACACCCTGGGCCATCACGCCGGCGACGAATTGCTGGTGCGCATCGCCTCGGTGCTGTTGCAGCACGCGCCGCCGCATTCCACCGTGGCCAGGCTGTCCGGCGACGAGTTCATCCTCTTGCTGCCGACGGTGGAACGGGTCACCCAGGTGGCGGCGCTGGCGCAGCAACTGCTGGACGGCGTCACCGAGCAGTCCGGCCTGACCGGCCACGAACTGTTCATCTCGGCCAGCATAGGCATCAGCATGTATCCGGAGGACGGGGTCAGCGCGGACGCCCTGTTGGTGAACGCGGACTCGGCGATGTACCAGGCCAAGGAGCGCGGCAAGAACAATTTCCAGTTCTACACCTCGGACATGAACGCGCGGGCGATGGAAAGGCTGAAGCTGGAGTACAGCCTGCACCGCGCCTTGGCCCAAGAGGAACTGGAAGTGTGGTATCAGCCCAAGGTGGAGTTGGCCACGCGGCGGGTGGTGGGGGCCGAGGCCTTGCTGCGTTGGCGTCATCCTGAGCTGGGCCTGATGGCGCCGGCCAAGTTCATCCCCATCGCCGAGGACGGCTCGCTGATGGTGCCGATGGGCGAATGGGTGCTGGACACCGCTTGCCGCGACTGGGCGCTGTGGCGGAGACAGGGCCTGACCCCGGGGCGGATCGCGGTCAATGTGTCCGGCCGCCAGCTCAAGTACGGCAGCTTCGCCGACACGGTGGCGCACACGCTGCGCCGACATGGCCTGGATAGCGGCGAACTGGAGCTGGAAATCACCGAGAGCGTGGCGATGGACGAGGACTGCGGCATGGTGGAAGCCTTGCAGCGGCTGCGCGAGCTGGGCGTCTATCTGTCCATCGACGATTTCGGCACCGGCTATTCCTCGCTGTCCTATTTGAAGCGGCTGCCGGTCAAGGGCTTGAAGATAGACCGCTCCTTCATCATGGACTTGCACCATGACGGCGACGACGCCGCCATCACCCGCGCCATCATTTCCATCGGCCGCAGCCTGGGCCTGGAGTTGGTGGCCGAGGGGGTGGAGCTGGAGTCGCAGCGGGACTTCCTGTTGCAGCAGGGCTGCCGTTTGGGCCAGGGTTATCTGTTCAGCAAGCCGCTGCCGCGAGCCGAATTCGAGGCGTTGTTGGCGGCGCGGGCATGAAAAACGGCGCCCATGGCGGGCGCCGTTGTCTTCCTGCGGCGGAGGGTAAACCGGGGCTTAGCCGCCGATCTTGTCGCGGCCGCCGAAGTAAGGCCGCAGCACGGCCGGAATGGTCACGCTGCCGTCGGCGTTCTGGTAGTTTTCCAGCACCGCCACCAGGGTGCGTCCCACCGCCAGGCCGGAGCCGTTCAGCGTGTGCACCAGCTGGTTCTTGCCGTTTTCGTCCTTGTAGCGCGCCATCATGCGGCGGGACTGGAAGGCCTCGCAGTTGGAGCAGCTGGAGATTTCGCGATAGGTGTTCTGCGCCGGCAGCCAGACTTCCAGATCGTAAGTCTTGGCGGCGCCGAAGCCCATGTCGCCGGTGCACAGCGTGATCACGCGGTAGGGCAGTTCCAGCGCCTTGAGGATGTTCTCGGCGTGGCCGACCATGTCTTCCAGCGCGGCGTAGGAGTCTTCCGGCTTCTCGATGCGCACCATCTCCACCTTGTCGAACTGGTGCTGGCGGATCATGCCGCGGGTGTCGCGGCCGTAGCTGCCGGCTTCCGAGCGGAAGCAGGGCGAGTGCGCGGTCAGTTTCAGCGGCAGCTCCTCGGCCTTGAGGATGCTGTTGCTGACGGTGTTGGTCAGGGTGATTTCCGAGGTGGAGATCAGGTACTGGTCCACATTGCCTTCTTCGCCGCCCTTGGTCACCTTGAACATGTCTTCGGCGAACTTGGGCAGTTGGCCGGTGCCCAGCAGCGCGCTGTCGTTGACGATGTAGGGGGTGTAGTGCTCGACGTAGCCGTGATCGCCGGTATGGGTGTTCAGCATGAACTGGGCGATGGCGCGGTGCAGCCGGGCGATGTCGCCCTTGAGCACGGTGAAGCGCGCGCCGGACAGCTTGGCGCCGGTGTCGAAATCCAGGCCCAGCGGCGCGCCCACGTCGACATGGTCTTTCACTTCGAAGTCGAACTGGCGCGGCGCGCCCACGCGGCGCACTTCCACATTGTCGTTTTCGTCCTTGCCCGCCGGCACCGATTCGTGCGGCAGGTTGGGGATGGACATCAGCCAGGCGTCCAGCTGTTTTTGCACCGCGTCGAAACCTTGTTCGGCGGCTTTCAATTCGTCGCCCAGCGTCGCCACTTCGGCCAGGATGGCTGACACGTCTTCGCCCTTGCCCTTGGCCACGCCGATCTGCTTGGAGGAGGCGTTGCGCTTGGCTTGCAGTTCCTGCATGCGGGTTTGCAGGGATTTGCGTTCGGACTCCAGCTGGTTGAAGGCTGCGGTGTCCAGGGTATAGCCGCGGCCGGCCAGACGGGCGGCGACGGCTTCGATGTCGTTGCGAAGCAGATTGATGTCGAGCATGGTTAGGTTGGTCCTGTTTCTTTCACTTATTCGGAGTCTTGCCGGGCGTCGTCGTCGAGCTGACGCAGGAAATCCAGCTTGTCCCTTATTTTGCTTTCCAGTCCGCGCGGAGTCGGCTGATACCAGCGCATGTCTTCCAATCCTTCCGGCAGATAGGTCTCGCCGGCGGCGTAGGCATGGGGTTCGTCATGGGCGTAACGGTATTCGTGGCCGTAGCCCAACTCCTTCATCAGCCGAGTGGGCGCATTGCGCAAGTGTACCGGCACCGGCCGGGATTTGTCCTGCTTGATGAAGGCGCGGGCCTCATTATACGCCTTGTAGCCGGCGTTGCTCTTGGCGGCCACGGCCAAATATAGCGCGGCTTGAGCCAGCGCAAGTTCGCCTTCCGGGCTGCCCAGGCGCTCGTAGGTGGCGGCGGCGTCGTTGGCGATCTGCATCGCGCGCGGATCGGCCAGGCCGATGTCCTCCCAGGCCATGCGCACCAGCCGGCGCGCGAGATAGCGCGCGTCGGCGCCGCCGTCCAGCATCCGCGTCAGCCAGTACAGCGCCGCGTCCGGATTGGAGCCGCGCACCGATTTGTGCAGCGCGGAGATCTGGTCGTAGAAGTCGTCGCCGCCCTTGTCGAAGCGGCGCGCGTTGACGGTCAGCACTTCGGACAGGAAGTCGCGGTCTATCTGACCGGTCTTGCGCGCGTAGGCGGCGGTGCGGGTCTGTTCCAGCAGGTTGAGGAAGCGGCGGGCGTCGCCGTCGGCGTAGCCGGTCAGGGTGTCGATGGCGGCGTCGTCGAAGCTCAGCCCCTCCAGCGCGCCGTTGGCGGCGGCGCGTTCGAACAACTGGCGCAGCTCTTCTTCGTCCAGGCTGTTGAGCACATAGACCTGGGCGCGGGACAAGAGCGCGGAATTGACCTCGAAAGAGGGGTTTTCCGTCGTGGCGCCGATGAAGGTCAGCAGGCCGGATTCGACGAAGGGCAGGAAGGCGTCCTGCTGGCTCTTGTTGAAGCGGTGCACCTCGTCGACGAACAAGATGGTGTGGCGGCCGGAGCGCTGCAGCGCGGCGTGCGCGCGCTCCACCGCCTCGCGGATGTCCTTGACGCCGGAGAACACCGCCGACAGCGGGATGAATTCAGCGTCGAAGCTGGCGGCGAGTATGCGCGCCAGCGTGGTTTTGCCTACGCCGGGCGGGCCCCACAGAATCATCGAGTGCGGGGTGCTCGCTTCCACCGCCAGCCGCAGCGGCTTGCCGGGGCCGATCAGGTGCCGCTGGCCGATCACCTCGTCGAGGCGGCCGGGACGCAGCGCTTCAGCCAGCGGTTTTTTCGGTTCATTGGCAAACAGATCGTTCATGGCGGGGTTCTGCGGCGGGGAAAATCAAAGCGACAGTATATCAGTTGATCCGTCGGGCGCGGCTGCCGCGCGGATTTGTTGCGGTGCAAAAAATCTGGCGAGGACGGGGGATTGCTGGCAAATTGTTTCCATCGTCATGAGACGGGGAACAAGGGGGATAAACAATGCAAGCCATGGATACCGGCCGCCTGATTCTGCGGCCCTTCGACGAAAACGACCTGGACGCTTTTTACCGGCTCGGCACTGTGGCCGAGGCCATCCGCTATGTCGGCAATACGCCCTTCGGCTCGCGCGAACAGGCTTTGCAAGCGATGCGCGACGGCCCGCTGGCGGACTACGAAAAACACGGTTTCGGCCGAGTGGCCTGCGTGTGGAAGGACAGCGGCGAGGTGATCGGCTTCAGCGGCCTGAAATACATGGCGGCGGTGGACGCGGTGGAGCTGGGCTATCGCTTTCTGCCCGAGTACTGGGGCCTGGGCCTCGCCACCGAGTCCGGCCGCGCCTGTCTGCGTCTGGCGCGGGACGTCTACGCGCTGGATAGGCTGGTGGGCTTGGTGCACCCCGACAACGCCGGGTCCGCGCGCGTGCTGGGCAAACTGGGTTTCGCGGTGGAGGGTAGGGTGAGTTTGGACTTCATTCCGGACACGCCGGTGGAGGTATTCGCCAGGCGCTTGCTGGCCGACGAGGCCTTGTGAAGCGAGCGCTCGAAGATCTGACCCGAATTCTGCAACCCGCCGCGCCGGCGGGTTTTTTCATTGGGCGCCGCCAGGGTGGAGTCTGGCGGTTTTGCCGAATTTGACGCGCGTCAAATGCGCTCGTGGTTGCGCATGACATGGGTGAAATCTGATGCATAGAATCTCGCCGTGATAATTTTTTTGTCATCGCCATGAAACTGCATCTAGACGCCGAAGTGCTCGCCGACTTCGTATCCGCCCTGTTGGGGCCGGACAGCGAGGTGGCGGTGCACGATCTGTCCAATCCCAGCGCTTCGCTCAAAATCATCCGCAACGGGCATGTGTCCGGCCGCAGCGTCGGCGCGCCGGCCACCGATCTCGCCTTGAGCATGGCGCGGGAGTGTTCCGGCAAGGGCGGCGAGGATTACCGGCTGAACTACCGCAGCAAGACCAGGAGCGGCGTATCGCTGCGCTCGTCCACCCTGGTGATCAAGGACGACGCCGGCCGCGCGCAGGCCATGCTCTGCGTCAACTCCGACGACAGCCGCTATAAGCGCGCGCTGGAGGCGGTGCAGGCGCTGCTGCCGGCGGAACTGTCTCACGATCCGCACCAGGAAACGCTGTCGCAGGGTATCGACGATGTGGGCGTGGGCATCATGCAAAGCGTGTTGGAGCAATACGCGATCGATCCGGCGCGCTTGTCCGGCGATGAAAAATTGGAGGCGATCCGGGAATTGAATCAGCGCGGCTTGTTTTCCGTCCGCGGATTTGTCGGCAAGGCCGCGCAGGCGCTGGAGATTTCCGAGCCCACGCTTTACCGCTATCTGAAGCAGTGTCGTGACTGAGGGCTTCTGATTCGCGTCCGTCGTCCCTTCCCGCGCTGTTGGCGCAGCGCGGCGGGGACATCCAAGCATCCGGTTGGCGCCGGAGCGCTTGGGACAGCAATGAAACCACTAAAGGATCAACGAGTATGGACATCACCCAGGTGGGCGTCAAGCCCAGGGCAAGCGCTGCCGAGCGCGCGGGAATGAGCGAGGCGGAGTGGCGGGAGGCGGTGCGTTTCGACGGCATCGACCGCGGTTGGGTCGTGATGAGCATAGGCATGGCGATAGGCGCCGGCATTGTGTTCCTGCCGGTGCAGGTGGGGCTGATGGGCTTGTGGGTTTTCCTGTTGTCGTCCGTCATCGGCTATCCGGCGATGTATCTGTTTCAGCGCCTGTTCATCAATACCCTGGCGGAGTCCCCCGAGTGCAAGGACTACCCCAGCGTGATCAGCGGCTACCTGGGCAAGAACTGGGGCATTTTGCTGGGCGCGCTGTACTTCATCATGTTGGTGATCTGGGTCTTTGTGTATTCGACCGCCATCACCAACGACAGCGCCTCCTTTCTGCACAGCTTCGGCGTCACTGAGACCTTGTTGTCCGCCAACCCCTTCTACGGCCTGGGCCTGATCTGTCTCTTGGTGGCGCTGGCCTCCCGCGGCGAGCAACTGCTGTTCAAGATTTCCACCGGCATGGTGTTGACCAAGCTGGGCGTGGTGGCGGTGCTGGGCCTGGCCATGGTGTCGGAATGGAAGCTGGTCAATGTGGGCGCTTTCCCGTCCGTGGGCAGCCTGATCAAGGACGCCATCATCATGCTGCCGTTCACGCTGACCTCCATTCTGTTCATCCAGAGCCTGAGCCCGATGGTGATTTCCTACCGCGCGCGGGAAAAGTCGCGCAAGGTGGCGCAATACAAGGCGATGCGGGCGATGAACATCGCCTTTGGCATCCTCTTCGTCACCGTCTTTTTCTATGCGGTGTCCTTCACTCTGGCGATGGGGCATGAGCAGGCGGTCAAGGCCTCGCATGAAAACATCTCGGCCCTGGCCATGGTGGCCAGCAGCATGCCGGGCGATATGGTCAAGCTGTTCAGCCTGATCCTGAATATTTTCGCGGTGATGACCGCGTACTTCGGCGTTTATCTGGGCTTCCGCGAGGCCTGCCAGGGCCTGGCGATGAATCTGCTGCGCCGGGCGATGCCGGAGGAGCGCATCCGTCCGGATTGGGTGGCCAAGGGCATCATGGTGTTCACCGTTTTGCTGTCCTGGGGCGCCATCGTGCTGAACGCGCCGGTGCTGAGTTTCACCTCGATCTGTAGCCCGGTCTTCGGCCTGGTGGGCTGCTTGATCCCGGCCTACCTGGTCTACCAAGTGCCCTTCCTGCACAAATACAAGGGCGGCGCGCTCAAGATCATCATCGCCACCGGCCTGCTGTTGTGCGTGTCGCCCTTCCTGGCCTTCTCCTGAATTTCCGCCGCCGTTCCATTTTGCGGGCGGCGGCAAGATTTTGATTTAATTTGATTGGAAAGCGTAATCACCATGTGTACATCGACTCTCAACACCGATCTGTGGCCGAAGTTCGTCAAGGCGGCGC
The DNA here is from genome assembly GCF_057809415.1 of Chromobacterium sp. FG22. Lineage (NCBI taxonomy): Bacteria > Pseudomonadati > Pseudomonadota > Betaproteobacteria > Neisseriales > Chromobacteriaceae > Chromobacterium > Chromobacterium sp. FG22. The sequence goes on from NZ_JBMDJX010000009.1 coordinate 109,711, forward strand.
GCGCGGAAGTGGCGCCGGCGCTGGGTTGCACCGAGCCGATTTCATTGGCCCTGGCCTGTGCCATCGCCGCCAAGACGCTGGGCCGCGCGCCTGAGCGCATCGAGGCGCGGGTATCGCCCAATCTGATGAAGAACGGCATGGGCGTGACCGTGCCGGGCACCGGCGCCGTGGGCCTGCAGATCGCCGCCGCGGTGGGCGCGCTGGGCGGCGACCCGGACGGCAAGCTGGAGGTGCTCAAGGGTTTGAGCGGCGAAACGGTGGACGCGGCCAAGCGCATGCTCGCCGAGCATCGCGTGACGCTGAGCATCGCGGACGTGCCCAACATCCTCTATTCGGAAGCCCGGGTTTTCGCCGGCGAGGAGACGGCCCGCGTCTGCATCGCCGATTCGCACACCCATGTGGTGCTGATCGAACGCAATGGCGCGGCGTTGTTCCGCGCTGAACTCGAGACCTCCGGCCAGGCCGGCGCCGCGTACGACTTTTCCGACGCGACGGCGCGGGATGTCTACGACTTCGCCACCCAGGCGCCGTTGGAGACCATGGACTTCATCCACGAGGCGGCCACCTTGAACGAGGCGCTGTCGCGGGCGGGCATGGGAGGGCAGTTCGGCCTGCATATCGGCGCGACCTTGCACAAGCAGGTGAGCGCCGGCTTGCTGTCGGATAATCTGCTGACCCGCATTCTCACCCGCACCACGGCGGCGTCCGACGCCCGCATGGGCGGCGCCACCCTGCCGGCGATGAGCAATTCCGGTTCCGGCAACCAGGGCATCGCCGCCACCATGCCGGTGGTGGTGGTGGCCGAGCACGTCGGCGCCGACCGGGAAACCCTGACGCGGGCGCTGATGCTGTCTCACTTGATGGCGATTTACATCCACGCCCGCTTGCCCAAGCTGTCCGCGCTGTGCGCGGTCACCACCGCGTCCATGGGCGCGGCGGCGGGCATGGCCCATCTGTTGGGCGGCGGCTACGCGGTGGCCGGCATGGCCATTTCGAGCATGATAGGCGACCTGGCCGGCATGATCTGCGACGGCGCGTCCAATAGCTGCGCGATGAAGGTGTCCACCTCGGCCGGCTCTGCTTACAAGGCTGTGTTGATGGCCTTGGACGGCGTGTGCGTGGCCGGCAGCGACGGCATCGTCGAGTGCGAACTGGACGCCTCCATCGCCAACCTGGGCAAGCTGGCCAGCCAGGGCATGGTGCAGACCGATGTGCAGATTCTGAAAATCATGATGGACAAGCAGGCGGCCGCCGCGAACTGATGCGGCGGCGGGTTTGCGCGCGGCCGGCGTCCGGCTTGACGCCCTCGAAGCGGAACGGTTTCGGGGGCGTTTCTCATGGCGTGGCGTGTTTGTGTTTGCAGCGTCCAGCACGCGAATCGGGCAGGCGATGGCGCAAAACGACAGTGTCTTGCGGCGCGCGTGTGGTGATTCCGGACGCGGGAAATCGCCGCTGTGCGGGTTTTTAAGGGGAGGGCCGCGGCGCTGCGCCGCTAGGAGCTAAAACCAGGAGATGGTGCGAAAGGAGAGACTCGAACTCTCACGCCTTGCGGCGCTGGAACCTAAATCCAGTGCGTCTACCAATTCCGCCACTTTCGCTTTGATGCCGCTTGCAAATCCGGCCAGAAGCCCTAATTTGCAAGGGAGTGCAAGAATACCCGAAGCGCTTTCCCGGCGCAAGCCGGCCCGCCTGGAAACTTATTGCCACGGCGGCGGTCACTGTCGGTACAATTTGATAAAAATCCCTTTGGAGAAAGGCTTAATTATGCACCCGAACCTTGAGACGGCCTATCAGACGACCGGTATGGCCGAGGTACGCCATAAGGTTCTTCGCAATACTTATGGTTTGCTGGGCTTGTCGATGATCCCCACGGTGATGGGGGCCATCGTCGGCACCAATATGAATTTCGGCTTCCTGGCCGGCAGCCCCATCATCGGCATGCTGGCGATCCTGGCCGTGTTTTACGGCCTGGTGTTCGCCATCGAGAAAAACCGCTACAGCTCGGCCGGCGTGTTCCTGATGCTGGGCTTTACCTTCCTGATGGGCTTGCTGTTGGGGCCCTTGCTGCAACTTGCGTTCAAGTTTTCCAACGGCGGCCAGCTGATCATGACCGCGGGCGCGGCCACCGCGCTGGTGTTCTTCGTGATGGCGGGCATCGCCACCACCACCAAGCGCGATCTGAGCGGCCTGGGCAACTTCCTGACCGTGGGCGCCATCGTGCTGATGGTGGCGGTGGTGGCCAACATCTTCCTGCGCATGCCGGCCTTCCATCTGATGATCTCGGCGGCCTTCGCGCTGTTCAGCTCGCTGATGATTCTGTGGCAGGTCAAGGTGGTGGTGGACGGCGGCGAGGACAGCTATATTTCCGCCGCGCTGTCCATCTACATCAGCATCTACAATCTGTTCACCAGCTTGCTGCAACTGCTGCTGGCCTTCGCCGGCGAGCGCGACTAAAACCCGCGCCGGCATCGCCTTCCAATCAAAACGCCCCGTCTGGGGCGTTTTTTTGTTCCTTTTTTTTCCCTTCCCTAGCGCTTCTGTCTGACAAATCCTGACGCCCGCCCACTGGTCCGGCGGCGCTTTCGGCTGGCCGCTCGCGGCGTGGCTGGCGGTGGCTTGTCTAGTCCTTTCCCTGCTAAGCGGTTGATTTTGACAATGTTTTTCGGGCTTTGTTGCTTCGTATTGTCATATTTGCGAATGGGAATTATTGCATTTTGTATTATGAAGTTTTTATATACGATAAAAATAAATAGGACTTTGGCATTTTTGGTTTTGATGATTCACTGCTTAGGCAGGCGCCGCTTGGGCCGGCTGAACGCGGCGACGGACGCCGCCTCGGCGGCCCGGCGCGAGCGCCGACGCAGGTTCGCCGCATGGCGCCCGGAGCAGGGCGGCTAGTGTTCCGGGTTTGGGCGCCGGCGAAGAACCGAGGATTTCACCGCCGCTGGCAGGCGGCGGCGAATGGCCGGGAGCGATGGGGTGGCAGCCCCGGACTCGCGGCGGTTGTTCCCTATCGACAGCAGTTTCGACACTTAGGAGATGCAATGCGTATCCATATCACGGTGGGCGCGGTTTCGCTGGCCCTGGCGTCCCTGGCCGGTCAGGCCGCAACGCCCTTGCAAGCGGGAGATCCGCTGGTGTCCCAGCAATGGTTCCTGCAAAACACGGGGCAGAACGCGTTTTCGCAACGCGGCGGCGTGGCCGGCATCGATCTGAACCTGGCGCTCAGCCATTCGCGCAGCATCCAGGGCCGCGGCGTGACGGTGACCGTCATCGACGACGGCTTGGAAATCCGCCATCCGGACCTGGCGGGCAATGTGGTGCCCGGTTCCAAGAACCTGGCCAACAATAGCGACGATCCGACCCCCAGCTCGGCCACCGACAGCCATGGCACGGCCGTGGCCGGCATCGCCGCCGCGGTGGGTTTCAACAATCTGGGCGGCCGCGGCGTGGCGCCGGCGGCCAGCCTGAACGGCTTCAACTGGCTGAAGGCGCAAACCACCGCCGGTTGGATGTTGTCTCACGGCAAGTCGCCGAGCGACGGCGCCGGCCAGTCGTCCACCCTCTCCCGCGTGTTCAACCAGAGCTACGGCAGCTCGGCGATCCGCTCGATCCCGGGCAATCCGGACACCGATATGACGCTGCGGGTGCGCGACGAAGCGCACGAGGACGTCAGCCTGCGCAGCAACGGCGGCAAGGGCGCGGTCTTCGTCAAGTCGGCGGGCAACGCCTACGTCAGCTTCCAGTCCGGCTCTGACGACGACGGCAAGCCCACTTATGTCTTGGCCAAGGCCGGCAACGACGGCCTGCCGATCCAGGACTCCAACCTGACCACCGACAACAGCAATTACTGGAACGTGGTGGTGTCGGCCTTGAACGCCGACGGCGTGCGCTCGTCCTACTCCTCGGTGGGCGCCAACGTGCTCTTGACCTCGCCGGGCGGCGAGTACGGCACCGCCAGCCCGGCGATGGTGACCACCGATCTGGTGGGTTGCGACCGCGGCTCCAACTCCACGCTGCGTCCGTCCACCAATCAATTGCACGGCGGCACTGCGCTGGACCCGAATTGCGATTACCGCGGCACCATGAACGGCACCTCCGCCGCGGCGCCGGCCGCCTCCGGTTCGTTTGCGGTGCTGATGTCGGCGTATCCCAATCTGAGCGCGCGCGATGTGCGCGATCTGCTGATCAAATCGGCGCGCAAAGTGGACGCCAACCATGCCGGCGTGACCCTGGCGTTCAAGGACGCCAAGGGCGGCGCGCACAGCTACCAGGCTTTGCCGGGATGGCAGAACAACGCCGCCGGCCTCGCTTTCCACCCGTTCTACGGCTTCGGCCTGATCGATGTGGACAAGGCGGTGGAACTGGGCCGCAATCACAAGCCGCTGACGGCGCTGGAGAAGACGCGCTGGCAGACGGTGTCGGTGATGAAGGCGATTCCGGACGCCAGCGAAGCCGGCCTGGACAGCGCGTACACCCATGCCGAGGATTTGACGGTGGAAGCGGTGCAGGTGCTGGTGGACGCGAAACACGGCCGCGCCAACGACCTGGCGGTGGAGCTGATCTCGCCGGCCGGCACCCGCTCGGTATTGCTGTCGCCGCGCACCGGCCTGGTGAATGAGAGCTACGGCCTGAACCAGCAGCGCCTGTTGTCCAACCACTTCTACGGCGAATCGGCGCGCGGCCAATGGCGGCTGCGCGTGATCGACACCAACGGCGCCGAGTACTATTACGACTACCGCGACGCTCAGGGTCAGCGCACGCTGAGCCTGCCCAACGCCGCCGGCACCCTGCGGTCTTGGTCCATCCGCTTCATCGGCCACAAAGGAGCATAACGATGAAACATTCCCTGATTCTGGCCGGCCTGCTGGCCCTGGCCGCCGGCGCCCAAGCCGCCGACGTTCCGTCCTTCAAGCAGAAGCCGGGCGGTCAGCCGCTGGTGATCAACGGCAAGACTTATTACAAACAAGCGGCGCCGGCCGGCAAGCTGCCGCTGGGCGTCAGCGCCCGCTCGGCGGCGAGCGAAGGCGGCGCGACGCTGAAGCGCGGCGACGTGCTGCGTTCCGAAGGCGAACTGGCGCCGTCCAAGGTCAGCGGCGTGGTGATGGTGAAGCTGGCTTCGCCGCGCGACGAGGCCGCGCTGGCGCGCGATCACAGCCTGAGCGTGCGCTACCGCACCCAGAGCGTGGTGGTGTTCGACGCGCCGGCCCAGGCCGAGCTGCTGTCCTTGCAGCAGCGTCTGGCCGCGGACAAGCGGGTCAAGCAGGTGCAGTTGGAGGTGTTCAGCAATAGCGAGTTGCCGCAGTAAGGGCGTTCGCCAGTCCAAAGGACGACGCCGGCCCGGGGCCGGCGTTTTTCATGCCTCGGCGGTGTGCGGCTGCAGGTGGCGGGTGTTTTGGCCCAGTTCCACCAGCAAGCGATCCAGCCGCGCGATGGCGTCGGCGATGGCCTGGGTTTCGCCGGACAGGCTGCGCGTGGATTCGCCCACCGCGGTGATGTCGTGGGCGAACTGGGCGAAACCCTGGTTCTGATTGGCTTCCGCTTGAGACATCTGGCTGAGCAGGCTGGCCAGCTCGCCGGTTTCGCGGATGATGCCGGAGAGTTTTTGCTGGGCGTCCACCGAGTGGTCGCGGCCGGTCCGCATCTGCTGATTGCCGTCCCGCATCGCCACCAGCGCCTGATTGGTGCCGTCGACGATCAGCCGGATCTTCTGCTCAATGTCCAGGGTGGCGTTCTGGGTGCGCTCGGCCAGCTTGCGCACCTCGTCGGCCACCACGGCGAAGCCGCGGCCCAGCTCGCCGGCGCGCGCCGCCTCGATGGCGGCGTTGAGCGCCAGCAGATTGGTCTGGTCGGCGATGTCGCGGATCAGCTGCACGATGCCGCTGACCTCGGCGCTGCGTTCGCCCAATTGTTCCAGCCGGCCGGAGGCCAGCGCAATCACCTCGCCGGCCTTGCTCAACTGGCGCACCGCCTGGTCCATCGCCTCGCCGCCGCCCAAGGCCGCCTGGCCCGCGGTGTGCGCCAGCTGGGTGGCGGTCACCGATTGCTCGGCGTTCTGGCTGGTGACCACCGCCATCTGCTGGGCGATCACCACCATGTCCTCGGAGCGTTCGCGCTGGCTGGCCATGGTGTCGGCCATATTGCCGGTGCTGCCGGCGATGTCGCGGCTGGCGCTGGAAGCGGCCTGGATGGACTGGGTCAGCTGGGCCATCAGCTGCCGCATCGCCTGTTGCGCCTGTTCGGCCTCGCGCCGCGCGCTTTCCAGTTTCTCGAAGCTTTTGACCTTGGCCTTGTCGAAAGCCAGCGCCAGGGCCAGCACCACCAGGGACAGGCCGGCCAGAGACTTGGCTTGCAGCTTGGGGATTTCCGCGTGGGGAATCGGGTTGGCCGGCAGCAGGCCCCGGGCGCTCAGCCACAGGAAGAGGCCGATGGCGGCCGCGGTCAGCGCCAGCCAGACCATGCCGGAGACGCGGGTGGCGACGAAGACGGCGGTGAAGGGAATGGCGGCGAACCAGACAATGCTGGTGGATTGGATGCCGCCGTTGACGTAGACCATCCAGCACACCATCGCGTACATGCAGCTGGTGATGAATTCCGCGCTGAAGCGCACCGCGCCGCTGAGCTTGAGCAGCAGCGGCCCCAGCAGCAGGCCCAGGCCGCCCAGAGCGATGCCGGCGGCCATCGCGCGGTGGCCCAGTTGCAGGTATTCGACGGCGAACAGCGGCGCCACCAGGCCGGCCAGCAGGCCGACGCCGACGACGGTGCGGCCGCGGATCGCCTGTTCCGGGGATAGGCGGACGCGGTCCGGGATGAACCATTCGGTGATGGTTTGAATCGACATGGAGTGCCCCTCTGATGCGTTGTAGACGCGGCTGCGGACGCAGCTTGTTGTTGTGCGGCTCTTATGGCGCTCCAATGTAAAACAATTGTTTGAATTAACGCAATGGCATGACCGGACAGGGCGGCGAAGGGGAGGGGCGCTGTTGCGCGGAACGGCGAAACCGCCTGCCGGGCGGCAGGCGGTTGGGGGAGGGCGGCTTCAGTTCAAGCGGACTCGCCTTGCTCCGCCTGCAGCGCGGTCAGCGCGATGGTGTAGACGATGTCGTCCACCAGCGCGCCGCGCGACAGATCGTTGACCGGCTTGCGCAGGCCTTGCAGCATCGGGCCCACCGACACCACGTTGGCCGAGCGCTGCACCGCCTTATAGGTGGTGTTGCCGGTGTTGAGGTCCGGGAACACGAAGACGGTGGCGCGGCCGGCCACCGCGCTGTCCGGAGCCTTCTGGCGGCCTACCGATTCCACGCTGGCGGCGTCGTACTGCATCGGGCCGTCTATCAGCAGGTCCGGCCGCTTTTCCTTGGCGATGCGGGTGGCTTCGCGCACTTTTTCCACGTCCGAGCCGCTGCCGGAGGAACCGGTGGAGTAGGAGATCATCGCCACTCGCGGCGGAATGCCGAAGGCGGCGGCGGAGTCCGCCGACTGGATGGCGATGTCGGCCAATTGCTCGGCGTCCGGGTCCGGGTTCACCGCGCAGTCGCCGTAAACCAGCACCTGCTCCGGCATCAGCATGAAGAACACGCTGGAGACGATGCGGGCCCCCGGCGCGGTCTTGATCAGCTGCAAGGCCGGGCGGATGGTGTTGGCGGTGGTGTGCACCGCGCCGGACACCAGGCCGTCCACTTCGTCCAGCGCCAGCATCATGGTGCCCATCACCACATTGTCTTCCAGTTGCTGCTCGGCCATCGGCGCGTTCAGGCCCTTGCTCTTGCGCAGTTCCACCATCGGCGGCACGTAACGGCCGCGCACCTCGTTGGGATCGATGATTTCCACCGATTCCGGCAGGGTCACGCCCTGGGCTTCCGCCACTTGCAGGATTTCGGCGCGTTGGCCGATCAGCACGCAGCGGGCGATGCCCTTCTCGTGGCAGATGGCGGCGGCCTGGATGGTGCGCGGCTCGTTGCCTTCCGGCAGCACGATGCGCTTATTGGCCTTGCGCGCCTTTTCCATCAGCTGATAGCGGAAGGCCGGCGGCGGCAGGCGCAGTTCCTGCGGCGCGCCGATGTATTGCTTCAGCGGCGCCACGTTCAGGTGTTCGGCGACGAATTCGATCACGCGCTCCATGCGCTCGCGGTCGTCGGACGGCACTTGCAAGCTCATATTGTTGAGCGCGCTGCTGGTGTCGAAGGTATTGGATTCGCTGGCCATCACCGGCATGCCGCCGGTGAAGGCTTGCTGGCACAGCAGCATGATGCGCGGGTCCGGCATCGAGTCGCAGGTCAGCAGCAGGCCGGCCAGCGGCACCCCGTTCATCGCCGCCATCGCGGTGGCCAGCACGATGTCCTCGCGGTCGCCCGGGGTGATGATCAGCGCGCCGGGCTTGAGCAGGTGCACGATATTGGGCACGGTGCGGGCGGTCACCACCATGGTGCGCACGCGCCGGCTGGTCAGTTGGCCGGCGTGCAGCAGCCGCGCCTTCAGATGATTGGCCACGTCCAGCGTGCGCGGCGCCAGCAACTCGGGTTCGTGCGGGATGGCGCCCAGCAGCGGCAGTCTGACCTTCTTCATCAGGCTGCCGCTTTCCAGCACCTCGGTGGCGATGTCCTGGGCGTTCTGATCCTTGGGCACCCGGTTGAGGATGTAGCCGGCGACTTGTCCGCCCTGACCACCGCCAAAGGCCTGGATGCTCATTTCCAGTTGCTCGGCGATCTCATGGCTGGCCAGGTTGTCGGCGGCGCTGACCAGGATGGTCTGCGCCTGCAGATTGCGGGCGATCTTGGTGTTGAGGAAGGTGGAGAACACCTGCTTCTGGTCCGGCACCAGGCCTTCCACCAGCACCACGTCCACCTGATGGGCCGCCTGCTGATACAGGCTGACCACTTCCTCCATCAACTGATCCACCTGGCCCTTGGACAGCAGGTGTTCCACCCGCTCCATCGGAATCGGCTCCGGCGGATTGAGCCGGCAGATGGCGCGCGCGAAGTGGGTGGAGCGCTCCGGCTCCTTGGGGTCCGCGCCCTGGGCGATGGGCTTGACGAAGCCGACGCGCAGGCCGGCCTGTTCCAGGCTGTGGATGGCGCCCAGCGCCACCGAGGTCAGGCCGGCGTTGAAGCCGATGGGTGCGAGGAAAAAGGTTTGCATGGTTTCAGAGACTTTCCTGTGACGCGCGGCGGGAATGGGCGCGAATGGCGGTCCGGCACCGACCGAACGGTGTCGCAGGCTGCAGGCGCTTGGCGCGATGAGTCGTTAAATTCAGCATTTCGGCAAAAATCAGCGGTTTTGTCGCCATTGGACCCGAGCTCGCGGCCGCGGCGGCGGGCATGGATTCCCGCTGCGTCGGACGCGGCTTTCAATCGGTATAGCATTGCCGGAAGCCGGCGTCAGCGCCGCGGGGTCTCCGGCGAAAAGCATGGCTGCGCCTGCTTTTACGCGGCAGGCATTGTAACTGGCGGCATATCGGCTACAGTCCAGATGGGGTCAGGCTCCAGGGCCGGACGGCGGCGATGACGGCGATTATAACATCATGAATTAAGCGACTCTAATATTGCATTGCAGCGTGAATGCTAAAGCTTTGATTCCTATCAAAAATATTATTCTAAGTATGATTTGGGTATGGCAAGCTGATGTTTTTACGCCAAGAACCCGCTTCCAGCAGAGAGGAAAGGCTTGCCCCGGTGGGGGGGCGGGGGCATAATCCGCCCCTCGGCCGCAAGGTTCGGCCTTGTTTTTGTTGATTGTTTTTGATAGTCCCGCAAACTCGTTTTAAGCGAGATTCGGCTGGTCTTATATCTTCTACCACGGAGGTGTGGGAATAATGTCTGATCTGGCTTCCGCTCAGTTGCTTCAAGCTTCTGCTGCCCAGCTACCCGTCTATACCTATTTCGATCCTGCCTATTACGCTCAGGAACAGCGGCTGCTGTTTGGAGACGCGCCCCTCTACTATGGCCATGAGCTGATGACGCCGAACGCCGGCGATTATCAGACTCTGGAATGGATGGGCCACGGCAAGATGCTCAAGAACGTGGATGGACGGGTCAAGCTGATCTCCAATGTCTGCCGCCATCGCCAGGCGGTCATCTATAAAGGCCGCGGCAACGGCAATCATATCGTCTGCAATCTGCATGGCTGGACTTACGACGCCGAAGGCGCTTTGCTGGGCGCGCCGCATTTTCCGGAAACGCCGTGCCTGAAGTTGAACCAGACCGAGCTGACGCGTTGGAACGGCCTCTTGTTCGACGCGCGCCGCAATGTGGCGCGCGATCTGGAAAACCTGGGCGTTGCCAAGCACATGAGTTTTGACGGCTACGCCTACCATTCCAGCCATCTGAGCGAGTACGGCTTCAACTGGAAGACCTTCATCGAAGTGTATTCCGAGGATTACCACGTCGATCCCTTCCACCCCGGCCTGGGCAATTTCGTCGATTGCGGCGACCTGAAATGGGAGTGGGGCGCGCAATACCATGTGCAGACCGTGGGCGTGAAGAACCAGCTGGCCACTTCCGGTTCCCGCGCCTACGGCAAATGGCATGAGGAAGTCCGCCGGCGCTACGCCGATCAGCAGCCGGAGTTCGGCGCCATCTGGCTGACTTACTACCCCAACATCATGGTGGAGTGGTACCCGCACGTGCTGGTGGTCAGCGTGGTGATGCCGCGCGGGCCGGAGCAGTGCACGGTGTTGACCGAGTTCTACTACCCGGAGGACGTGGTGTGGTTCGAGCCGGAGTTCATCGAGGCGGAGCAGGCGGCCTACTTCGAAACCGCCAAGGAAGACGACGAAATCTGCTACCGCATGCACGAAGGCCGCCGCGCCTTGTGGCTGCGCGGCGAGAACGAGGTGGGGCCTTATCAATCTCCCACCGAGGAGGGCATGTTGCACTTCCACGAGTTCTACCGGCGCAAAATGGGCGCGGCGCTGGCTGGTTAAGCGGCAGCTTGCAGTGTCATAATGGAAAGGCGCGGACCACGTCCGCGCCTTTCTTATTCTGGTTTGCCCGATTCCATGCTCAAAACGCTTTTCCGCTGTTTGCCCTTGTCGCTGGCCTTGCTGGCTCCGCTGGCCCAGGCCGCCGTCTATACCGACGCCGCCAGCCGGGTGCGTTTCAATGTGCCGCCGGGCTGGAAGGTCCGCCCCAGCGTGGTGGACGGTCAGCGCGTGCTGCGCGTGGTGCCGCCCAAGGCGGACCAGCGCGAGCGCGCCGCCATCGATGTGCAGGTGTTCGCGCGCAAGCCGGGGCGCGGCGACACCCTGGCCCGGCTGGCGCAGAAATACCGCCGCGAGGGCGATAACCGCGAAGCCGCCAATTTCGCCCGCGGCAACAGCCGCAGCGGCCGGCTGGTCACCGAATACCGCGACGGCCGTTTCGTCTCTAACCGCTTGTGGATCGTCCGGCATAATCTGCACGTGTTCCAGCTGGGGGACAAAAAGCGCATGGCGGAGGCGCGCTGCGCCGCCAACGCGTCGGAGTTCAAGACCTACCGCCGGCAGATGGAGGCCATCTGTCTGTCGCTGGAATTGTTGAAGCGATGACGCCGGCGCTGAGCGAGGGCGCGAGAACCCTGGGGCTGCGCTTGCGCCAGGGACGTTTGGGCTCCGGCTGGATGGTGGTGGCGGCCCTGTGCTTCGCCTTGATGAGCATGTTCGTCAAGCTGGGCGCCGACGCCTTCGGCTCCACCGAGCTGCTGTTCTGGCGCACCGCCATCGGCGCGCTGACCTTGGGCGCGGCGATGGCCTGGAAGCGCCAGTCGCCGCGGACGCCGCATTGGCGCGGCCACATCAAGCGCAGCTTCGTTGGCTATATGTCCATGGTGGCGCTGTTCTACGCGCTGACCCGGCTGCCCTTGTCCACCGCGGTGACGCTGAACTACACCTCCTCGCTGTTCTTCGCCTTATTGTGCGTGGTCAAACTGAAGGAGCGCCTGACGCCGCGCACCGGCCTGGCCTTGTTGCTGGGCTTCGTCGGCATCGTCATCCTGCTGCGGCCCACTTTCAGTTCGGCGCAGTGGCTGGCCGGCCTGATCGGACTCTTGTCCGGCGTCAGCGCCGGCTACGCGGTGTTTCAGGTGAGGGAGCTGGGCCGGATGGGCGAACCGTCCTGGAAGGTGGTGTTCTGGTTCTTCTCCGTTTCCAGCCTGTTCGGCGGCGTCTGGCTGATCCTGGGGCCGGGCTTCAGCGCGGTGACGGCGGACAATGTCTTGCCGCTGCTGGGCGTCGGCGTTTGCGGCATGCTGGGCCAACTGGCGATGACTCGCGCCTACAAGGACGGGCGCAAATACCTGGTGGCCAGCTTTGCTTATCTGACCGTGCTGTTTTCCGTGCTGCTGGGCGTGGTGTTGTGGGGCGACCCGCTGAGCGGATGGTCGCTGGCGGCGATGGCCTTGATTGTGGGGTCCGGCCTGATGGCGGCCCTGCGTTGAAACAGAACTTGGATATTCAACAACAATGCATAAGGATAACGTGGTTTGACTAGCGGAAAGTGGCGCCTGGGTTCGGGCTGGATGGTGGTGGCGGCGGTGTTTTTCGGCCTGATGGGGGTGTTCGTCAAGCTGGGCGCCGAGTATTTCTCCTCCACCGAGCTGGTGTTCTGGCGCACGCTGATGGGCGTGGTCACCCTGGGCGCGGCGGCCTTGTGGCGGCGCGATCGCTTCGCCACCCCCTTGCTGCGCTATCACGTGCAGCGCGGCCTGATCGGCTACGTCTCGATGCTATTGTATTTCTACGCCATCGCCCATTTGCCGCTGTCCACGGCGGTCACGCTCAACTACACCTCGCCGATGTTCCTGGCGCTGTTGTCGGTGGTCCTGCTGCGCGAGCGCCTGCCCAAGCAGGCGCTGGCCGGCCTGGCGCTGGGCTTTGTCGGCGTGGTGCTGTTGCTGCGGCCCACCTTGTCCAGCGAGGCCTGGGTGGCCGGCCTGCTCGGCGTCGGCTCCGGCCTGCTGGCCGGCTGGTCTTATCTGCACGTGCGGGAACTGGGCCGCCAGGGCGAGCCGGAATGGAAGGTGGTGTTCTATTTCGCGCTGATCTCCACGCTGGGCGGCCTGCTGCTGATGTTGTTCGAAACCTGGCACCCGGTGACGCTGGAAAACGTCTGGCTGCTGCTGGGCCTGGGCGCCACCGCCACCATCGCCCAATTGGCGATGACCCGCGCGTATAAAGTGGGGCGCAAGCTCTTGGCCGCCAATCTGTCCTATCTGACCGTGGTGTTTTCCACCCTGTTGGGCGTGGGGCTGTGGGGCGACCCGCTCAGCGCCGCCGGCTTGGCGGCGATGGGTTTGATCATCGTCAGCGGCATGTTGGCCAGCCGGCGTTAAGCTGGAAGCGAAACCCGGCGCTGCGCCGGACCCGGCCTGGAGGGTGGGAGGATGGCGGTACCGGCGGACAAGGCGGCTTTGCTGGCGGCGATGAGAGACGAATACCGGCGCTTGCGCACGGTGTTGGCGCGGGTGCCGCCGGAGCGCGCCTTCGACCAGGAACTGGACGGCCACGCCAAGAACAGCCGGATGAGCGCGGCGGATCTGCTGGCCTATCTGCTGGGCTGGCAGGCGCTGGTGCTGAAGTGGCACCGGCTGGAGCGGGAAGGCCTGCCGATAGACTTTCCCGACGCCGGCTACCGCTGGAACCAACTGGGCCTGCTGGCGCAGAAGTTCTACCGCGATTACCAGGGGATAGGCGATTGGACGCGGCTATGCGCGATGCTGGACGACAGCCAGCGCCAGGTGGAGGCGCTGGTGGAAGGTTACTCCGACGAGGCGCTGTACGGCCGCGCCTGGTACGACAAATGGACGCGCGGGCGGATGATACAGTTCAACACCGCCTCGCCCTGCCGCAACGCCCGCGGGCGGCTCGTCGCCTGGCTCAAGACGCTGCCGGCCGCCTGAAAAAGCTTGCCGCGCCAGTGCGGCCAAGCCTTAAAATGAAAGCGACACCGCAAAGGAGAAGCACATGATCTCGATACGCGAACAACACTACGGCCTGGACGTGGCGCTGTACAACGAATTCACGCTGGCGGACTTCAAGCTGCTGGAAGAGGCCTTGCTCAAGCGCCAGTCCGAGTGCGCCAAGCCCGACCTGCTACTGGACCTGACCGAGTTGAAGGACTTCACGCTGGACATGGCGGTGGAAGAGGTCAAATTCATGCGCGCCCATGAAAACCACGTCGGCCGCGTGGCGCTGGTGGTCAGCGATGTCTGGATCAAGCTGGCCGCCCACATCGCCGGCCTGCTGTCCAATACCCGCACTCAGTATTTCGATACCGCGGAAGAGGCCCAGGCCTGGTTGGAAAGCCCGGTGGCGGCGGGCACCTGATTTGTCCGGTTGCGCTGATTTCGGGACGCCCTATGCGGCGTCCCTGTTGATTTTGTCGGCAATGGCGGTAGAGTAGCGGTTTTTGTTCAACTCGAAAGAATAAAAACCGATGTTGAAAAGCATTTCCCATCGTCTGGCGGCGGAACTCTCCGTCCGCGAGGCGCAAGTGGCCGCCACCATCGAACTGATAGACGGCGGCGCCACCGTTCCCTTCATCGCCCGTTACCGCAAGGAAGTCACCGGCGGTCTGGACGACACCCAGCTTCGCACCCTGGCCGAGCGCCTGGTGTATCTGCGCGAACTGGACGAGCGCCGCGTCAGCATCCTCGGCAGCATTTCCGAGCAAGGCAAGCTGAGCCCCGAACTGGAGGCCGCGCTCTACGCCGCCGACAACAAGACCACGCTGGAAGACCTTTACCTCCCTTACAAGCCCAAGCGCCGCACCAAGGCGCAGATCGCGCGCGAAGCCGGGCTGGAGCCCTTGGCCGACGGCCTGCTGTCCGACCCTAGCCAGGACCCCAACGCCGCCGCGGCCGCCTATGTCAACGCCGAAGCCGGCGTGGCCGACGCCAAGACGGCGCTGGACGGCGCGCGCGCCATCCTGATCGAGCGCTTCGCCGAGGACGCCGAACTCTTGGGGCGGTTGCGCGAAAAACTGTGGAGCGAGGGCGAGCTGGCCGGCCAGGTGGTAGCCGGCAAGGAGCACGAGGGCGCCAAGTTCTCTGATTATTTCCAGCACCGCGAAGCCATCCGCGCCACCCCCTCGCACCGCGCGCTGGCGCTATTGCGCGGCCGCAACGAGGGCGTGCTCAGCCTGACGCTGAAGTATCAGCCGGACGAGACGCCGATCACCGAGCGCTCCGCCTACGAGCAGTTGATCGCCGCGCGCTTCGGCGTGAGCGACGCCGGCCGCCCGGCCGACAAATGGCTGCTGGACGGCGTGCGCCTGTGCTGGCGCGCCAAGATCTTCCTGTCGCTGGAACTGGAGCTGGTGTCGCGGCTCAAGGACGCCGCCGACGCCGAGGCGATCAAGGTGTTCGCCGACAATCTGCACGACCTCTTGCTGGCGGCGCCGGCCCGCCCGCGCGCCACCCAGGGCCTGGACCCCGGCCAGCGCACCGGCTGCAAGGTAGCGGTGGTGGACGACACCGGCAAGCTCTTGGACACCGCCACCATCTATCCGCACGAGCCGCGCCGCGACTGGGACCGCTCGCTGGCGGTGCTGGGCGCCTTGTGCGCGCGTCACCGCGTGGATCTGATCGCCATCGGCAACGGCACCGCCAGCCGCGAAACCGACAAGCTGGCGCAGGAGCTGATCCGCGCCTATCCGCAGCTGGGCATGACCAAGATCGTGGTGTCCGAAGCCGGCGCCTCGGTGTACTCGGCCTCGGAACTGGCGGCGCGGGAATTCCCGGATCTGGACGTGTCGCTGCGCGGCGCGGTGTCCATCGCCCGCCGCTTGCAGGACCCGCTGGCGGAGCTGGTGAAGATCGATCCCAAGTCCATCGGCGTCGGCCAGTACCAGCACGACGTCAACCAGAGCCAGCTGGCGCGCGCGCTGGACGCGGTGGTGGAAGATTGCGTCAACGCCGTCGGCGTCGACGTCAACACCGCCTCGGCGCCGCTGTTGACCCGCATCTCCGGCCTCAACGCCACGCTGGCGGCCAATATCGTGTCCTACCGCGATCAGAACGGCGCTTTCCGCAACCGCAGGCAATTGCTGAAAGTGCCGCGGCTGGGCGACAAAACCTTCGAACAGGCGGCCGGCTTCCTGCGCATCCGCGACGGCGACAACCCGCTGGACGGCTCCGCCGTGCATCCGGAAGCCTATCCGGTGGTGGAGCGGATCGTGCTCAAAACCGGCCGCGAGATGAAGTCGCTGCTCGGCGATTCCGGTTTCCTGAAAACGGTGAAGGCGGTGGATTACACCGACGAACGCTTCGGCCTGCCCACGGTGATGGACATTCTGCGCGAATTGGACAAGCCGGGCCGCGACCCGCGTCCGGAGTTCAAGACCGCCACCTTCCAGGACGGCGTCGAGGACATCAAGGACTTGCAGCCGGGCATGGTCTTGGAGGGGGTGGTCACCAATGTCGCCAACTTCGGCGCTTTCGTCGACATCGGCGTGCACCAGGACGGCCTGGTTCACATCTCGGCCTTGTCCAACAAGTTCGTCGACGACCCGCGCAAAGTGGTCAAGGCCGGCGACGTGGTCAAGGTCAAGGTGATGGAAGTGGACGCGGCGCGCAAGCGCATCGCGCTGACCATGCGGCTGGACGACGCGCCGGGCGCCGGCAACAGCCGCGGCCCGCGCAACGACGGCCCGCGCGCTCAGGACCGGCGCGGCGGCGATCGTCAGCGCGGCCAGCAGCCGGCCGGCGACACCGCGATGGCGGCGGCGTTCGCCAAGCTCAAGCGCTGAGGGGGCTGAAGTCAAAAACGGCGGGGATATTCCCGCCGTTTTTCATTCCGGCACCGAGGACAGCGGCAGCTTCATCGTCTGTTTGATCGCGTTCAAGGCGATGGTGGATTTGACGCTGCGCACCAGCGACAGCCGCATCAGCCGGTTCATCACGAAGGTGGACAGCGAGGGCAGGTCCGGCACCACGATGCGCAGCAGATAGTCCGCCTCGCCGGCGGCGGCGTAGCATTCCAGCACTTCCGGCAGCTCGTTGATGGCCTGGGCGAATTCCTGCAAGGCGCTTTCGCTGTGGCGCTCCAGGCTGACGTGGGCGAAAGCCATCACCGACAAGCCCACCTGTTCCGGCTTCAGCGCCACCTGATAGCCCTGGATCACGCCGCTTTCCTCCATGCGCTGGATGCGGCGGCCGATCTGGGACGCGGACAAAGCCACTTGCTGCGCCAGTTTCTGATGGGTGACGCGGGCGTCGTGCTGCAACGCGTCCAGGATCTGGTAATCGAAGCGGTCCAATTCAATTTTGCGCATAGTGAGCATTTCATGGCGGTTATATGCGGCAAGTGTGCAAAAAAAATCGCATACAGGCAAATTTTGCGGTCTTCCCGCATCGCTCCGGGCCTAAACTAGAGTTATCCACCTAAATATCCGGACCCACCGCCATGAACGACCGAGCCGATTTCGTCGTGCCCGACATCACCACGCGCAAGAACGTCGGACTCAGCCACGACAGCGCGGACTTCACCCTGCCGCAACCGCTGGAGCGCTACACCGCCGCCGACCACGCCACCTGGGCCACGCTGTACCGCCGCCAGAGCGAGATGCTGCCGGGCCGCGCCTGCGACGAATTCCTGGAAGGCCTGGAGCGCCTGGGCGTGGACGCGGACCGGGTGCCGGACTTCGCCAAGCTGAATGAACAACTGATGGCCGCCACCGGCTGGCGGATCGTCGCGGTGCCGGGCCTGATTCCGGACGACGTGTTCTTCGAGCATCTGGCCAACCGCCGCTTCCCGGTCACCTGGTGGCTGCGCGAGCCGCATCAGCTGGATTATCTGCAAGAACCCGATGTGTTCCATGATTTGTTCGGCCATGTGCCGCTGTTGATCAATCCGGTGTTCGCCGACTACCTGGAGGCTTACGGCAAGGGCGGGATGAAGGCCAAGGCCTTGGGCGTCTTGCCGATGCTGGCGCGCTTGTACTGGTACACGGTGGAGTTCGGCCTGATCAACACGCCCAAGGGCATGCGCATCTACGGCGCGGGCATCGTGTCCAGCAAGGGCGAATCGGTGTACTGCCTGGACAGCGCCAGTCCCAACCGCGTCGGCTTCGATCTGGAACGCATCATGCGCACCCGCTACCGCATCGACACTTTCCAGAAAACCTATTTCGTCATCGACAGCTTCCAGCAGTTGTTCGACGCCACCGCGCCGGACTTCGCGCCCATCTACGCGCGGCTGGCGGCGGAACCGACGCTGGGCGCCGGCGACGTGGCCCCGGCCGACAAGGTGTTCAATATTGGCGACCGCAGCGGCTGGGGCGATTCCGAGGATGTGTGAAGCCTGGCCGTGATGGCTGGCAAGCTTGGGATAGACCCGCCGCGGCGGGTCTTTTTATTTGTTTCGATTAAAACGAAATCAGGGGTGTTTACTAGATTGATAAGCATTCTCATTTTTGTTAGAGTCCGTTTACGATCTTGCGAGCTAGAGCGAGACAAGGCGAAAACGGCTGAGAAAGCGGAATGTACACACGGTACATGAGCATTTCGAAGCCGTTTTCAACGCCGTATCGCCGCAGCGCAGCAGATCGTAAACAGGCTCTTAGATTGAGGCTCTGATTCCTATCGCTCAACCCAACAGGGGACACACCTTGAAAACGCACCTGATGCTTGCCGCCGTCCTGGCGGGTTTCGCCGGCCACGCCATGGCGGAAGACGTAGTGGTTTACAGCGCTCGCGCCGAGCAACTGCTCAAGCCCATCATCGAGGTTTACAAGAAGGAAACCGGCGTCAACATCAAGCTGGTGTCGGACAAGGAAGGTCCGCTGATGGAGCGCCTGCGCGCCGAGGGCAGCAACAGCCCGGCCGATCTGCTGCTGACCGTGGACGCCGGCAATCTGTGGCAGGCCGCCAAGATGGGTTTGTTCAAGCCGGTGAAGTCGCCCTTGCTGGACGCCAACATTCCGTCCTATCTGCGCGATCCGAGCCATGAGTGGTACGGCCTGTCCATCCGCGCGCGCACCATTTTCTACAACACCCAGAAAGTGAAGCCGGGCCAGCTGTCCAGCTACGCCGACCTGGCCGACCCCAAGTGGAAGGGCAAGTTGTGCCTGCGCACGTCCAAGAAGGTCTACAACCAGTCGCTGGTGGCGATGATGTTGTCCGATCTGGGCCCGGTGAAGACCGAGAAAGTGGTCAAGGGCTGGGTGGATAATCTGGCCACCCGCGAATTCCCGGACGACACCAAGATGCTGGAGGCCATCGCCGCCGGCCAGTGCGAAGTGGGCATCGCCAACACCTATTACTACGGCCGCCTGATGGAAAAGTCGCCCAATCTGCCGGTAGGCATCTTCTGGGCCGACCAGGCGGGCAAAGGCACCCATGTGAACGTTTCGGGCGCCGGCGTGGTCAAGTACGCCAAGAACGAAAAGGGCGCGCTGAAGTTCCTGGAGTGGCTGTCCAGCGCCAAGGCGCAGAATATGTTCGCCGACGTGAACATGGAGTTCCCGGTCAATCCCAAGGTCAAGCCTGACGCGCGCGTGGCCGCCTGGGGCGACTTCAAGCACAGCTACATCAATGTCGCCAACGCCGGTTCGCGCCAGGCGGAAGCGGTGAAGCTGATGGACCGCGTCGGCTACAAATAAGCCGCGGCGGGCAGCCAGTCCGCATTTATTTACAGCCTGTCGGGCACCAAAGCCCCGGCAGGCTGTCTTTGCTTGTTTCCCTGCGTTTTTGACATGGTTTCTCCGCCGATGATCCGTTCTCTGTCGCCTTGGCGCGGCCTGGCCTTTGGCGTCAGCCTGCTGACCGTCGCGCCCTTGCTGGTGATTTTATGGTCGCTGCTGGCGCCGGATTGGGAGGTGTGGCGGCATTTGTACGATTACACGCTGCCGGAGCTGCTGCTCAACACCGTGTATCTGATAGGCGGCGTCGGCGCCGGCGTGCTGCTGCTGGGCGTGCCGCTGGCCTGGCTGACCGCGGTGCACGATTTCCCCGGCCGCCGTTTCTTCCACTGGGCGCTGATGCTGCCGCTGGCGATGCCGGCCTATGTGCTGGCGTTTTCGCAATTGGGCCTGTTCGATTTCACCGGGCCTTTGCAGACCTGGCTGCGCGAGCGTTTCGGCGATTCGTCCTGGGTGCCCAATATCCGTTCCACGCCGGGCGTGATCCTGGTGATGTCGCTGGCCTTCTACCCCTATGTCTATCTGTTGGCGCGCAACGCTTTCGCCACCATGGGCCGGCGCGCGCTGGAGGTGGGGCAGTCGCTGGGCTTGTCGCGCTGGCAGGGTTTCCGCCGCGTGGCGCTGCCGATGGCGCGGCCGTGGATCGCCGGCGGCCTGATGCTGGCGCTGATGGAAACGCTGGCGGACTTCGGCACCGTGGCCATTTTCAATTTCGACGCCTTCACCTCGGCCATCTACAAGGCCTGGTTCAGCCTGTTCTCCTTGCCGGCGGCCAAGCAACTGGCGTCCTTGCTGGTGTTGATGGTGCTGCTGCTGCTGTGGCTGGAGCAGCGTTCGCGCGGCCGCCGCGCCTATACCCAGGCCGGCAAGGCGGCGCCGCAGCCGCGCTTGCGGCTGGAGGGCGCGGCCGGCTGGCTGGCCGCCGCCGCCTGCTCGCTGGTGCTGGCGCTGGCCTTCGTCTTGCCCTTCGGCCAGCTGCTGGTCTGGGCCGGCGCCCACCTGGCCGAGGACCTGGACGCGGATTTCCTCGGCCACGTGGCCAACTCGCTGCTGCTGGCCTCGCTGGCCGCGGTTCTGGTGGCCATGATCGCCTTATTGCTCAGTTACGCGGCGCGGCGCGATCCGACGCGCTGGACCCGTTTGTGGAGCCGGCTGGCGACCCTGGGCTACGCGGTGCCGGGCACGGTGCTGGCGGTGGGGGTGTTCGTGCCGGTGGCCTGGTTCGACAATCTGCTGCTGGCCTGGCTGCGCCCCTGGCTGGCGGCGGACGCCAGCGCGGTGATCAAGGGCACTTTGCTGGTGCTGATGCTGGCCTATGTGGCGCGCTTCCTAGCCGTGGGGCATTCCGCGGTGGACGCGGCCATGCACCGCATCAGCCGCAGCCAGGAGGAGGCGGCGCGCAATATGGGCTACAGCGGCTTGCGCCTGCTGGCGCGCCTGCATCTGCCGCTGCTGCGCGGCGGCCTGTTCACCGCGGCGCTGATGGTGTTCGTCGACGTGATGAAGGAGATGCCGATCACGCTGATGACCCGGCCTTACGGCTGGGACACGCTGGCGGTGAGAATTTTCAATTTGACCACCGAGGGCGAATGGGAGCGCGCGGCCTTGCCGGCGGTGGCCATCGTGCTGGCCGGCCTGTTGCCGGTATGGGTGCTGTCGCGGCAGAAGGATGCGGCCTGAGATGAAGCGTATGGATATGCAAGCTTTGCTGGAGTTCGACCTGGTCAGCCAGAAGTACGGCGAGACCCGCGTGGTCGACAATATGAGTTTCGAATTGCGGGCGGGCGAAATCGCCTGCCTGTTGGGCAGTTCCGGCTGCGGCAAAACCACGGTGCTGCGTTGCATTGCCGGTTTCGAGGGCCTGCTGGGCGGCGAGATCCGCCTCAACGGCCAGGTGATCAGCTCCATCCGCGAGCAGGTGCCGGCACATCAACGCCGCATCGGCATGGTGTTTCAGGACTACGCCTTGTTCCCGCATCTGACCGTGGCCGGCAACGTCGGCTTCGGCCTGGACGCCTTGCCCAAGGCCCAGCGCGCGGCGCGGGTGCTGGAGGTGCTGGAGGTGGTGGGCCTGGCGGAGTGGGCGCGGCGTTACCCGCACGAGCTGTCCGGCGGCCAGCAGCAGCGGGTGGCGCTGGCGCGGGCTCTGGCGCCGAGGCCCAGCCTGCTGCTGCTGGACGAGCCCTTTTCCAATCTGGACGTGGACCTGCGCGAGCGCTTGTCGCGCGAGGTGCGCGACATCCTGAAAAGCCAGGGCGCCACCGCCATCATGGTGACCCATGATCAGCACGAGGCCTTCGCCATCGCCGACCGCGTCGGGGTGATGCAGCAGGGCCGGCTATTGCAGTGGGACACGCCGTACCGGCTGTACCACGAGCCGGCCACCCGCTACGTCGCCGACTTCATCGGCCAGGGCGTGTTCCTGGCCGGCAAGGTGACCGGGCCGCGTTGCGTGGCGTTGGAGATAGGCGAGTTCTGCGGCATCGTGCCCTTGCAGTTCGAGACCGGGGACGAGGTGGACGTGCTGGTGCGGCCCGACGATGTGCAGCACGACGACGCCAGTCCGACGCGGGCCTTGGTCTGCGCCAAGGTGTTCCGCGGCGCGGAGTTCCATTACACGCTGGCGCTGCCTTCCGGCCAGCGGGTGCTGGCCCAGGTGCCCAGCCATCACGACCACGCGGTGGGGGAGGCGATAGGCATCCGGCTGGAACTGGATCATTTGATCGCCTTTCCGCGCGAGGGCTAAGAACCTGTTTACGATCAGCTGCGCGTCGGTAGAGACATTGTGCGATGAGTGCCCGCTTCGAAATGCTCATGTACCGTGTGTACATTCCGCTTTCTCAGCCGTTTTCGCCTTGTCTCGCCTTGTCTCGCGAGATCGTGAACACGCTCTTAGCGTTCCAGTATCGCCTTGCGATGGCGGCGGAACACCCATTTCTCCCACAGCAGGCGAGTGGTTTCGTCGAAGGCGCCGGCGATGTCGGCGCGGATCAGGTAATTGCCGTTTTCACCCGGCGTCACCGTGTTGATGCGGGCGGCGAGGAAGAGCAGCAGCGCGGAATCGGGATTGGGGCATAGCGCCACCAGCACCGGCTCGCTGCCGTGGTTGGCGTGCTCGGAGATCCAGGCGATGCTGTCCAGGCCCAGCCGGCACGGCGTCAGCGGCGGGCGCTCCGGATGGCGGGACAGCAGCGACACTTCCAGCGCCAGGTCCAGCTTGGCCTCCAGCCTGACCAGCATCGGATCGGCCTCGGGCAGGGTTTCGGTGGGCGCGGCCAGCACCCGCAGCGCCAGCCGGGTTTCGCGTTCCTGGCGCGCCGGGCAGATCCCGCCCGGCAAGGGCTGGACCGAGAACGGCAGTTCGGCGTCGAAACTGGCGCTGCCCAGTTCGGGAAATAAGCTCATCGGTCGGCTCCCGCGGCGTGGCCGTTCAGTGATACAGGTTCAGGATGCGGTCCAGGCCGCCGTGGTTGACGGCGATGTCGGCCTGGGCGCGCACCACCGGCTTGGCGTGCACGGCGATGCCGACGCCGGCTTCGGCCAGCATCTGCAAGTCGTTGGCGCCGTCGCCCATCGCCAGCACCTGCTCTGGCTTCAGGCCCAGCGCCTCGCGCTGCTGGATCAGCAAGCGCTTCTTGGCGGCGGCGTCGACGATGGGGCCGCGCACCCGGCCGGTCAAGGCGCCGTTTTCCACTTCCAACTGATTGGCGAAGGCGAAGTCCAGGCCCAGCTCGGCTTTCAGTCTGTCGGTGAAGAAGGTGAAGCCGCCGGACACCAGCATGAATTTGACGCCGTGGCGTTTGCAGGCGGCCAGCAAGGCCTCGGCGCCCGGCATCAGCCTGACTCTTTCACGATAGACCTGTTCCAGCGCGCTTTCCGGCAGCCCGCGCAGCAGCGCCACCCGCTCCGTCAGCGAGGCGGCGAAGTCCAGTTCGCCATGCATCGAGCGCTCGGTGATGGCCGCCACCTGAGGCTTGAGGCCGTTCATGTCCGCGATTTCGTCTATGCATTCGATGGTGATCAGCGTGGAGTCCATATCCGACACCAGCAGGCCGAAATCGGCGAAGCTGCGGCCGGCTTCGACATAGGCGCCGTCGTAGCCCCATTGCTCGCACAAGGCCAGCGCCGCGGTCCGTTGCGCCGGCGCTGCGCCGCGCAGGCGCGCCACGTTTGGACTGGGATGGTCCATATGGGTGGCCTCGGCGAGGTGGGCCAGTTCATGCAGATGATGCGGGTCCAGCGCGTCGGCTTGGATCACCAGGGTGTAGGCGAGGCTCATGGCGTGGCGGGTCAATGCGTGTCGGAACGGGCATTATGCCACGCCGCGCCGGCCGCCGGTTCAGTCCCGCGCCGCATGGCACCGGCTCCAGCGCCGCAGCGGCGCGTCCAGGGACAGCAGGCCGGGGCCGAAGGCGAACACGGCGGCGATCAGCATGCCCCAGTAGTAATGGAATTCGCGGGTGGCCTCGGTCAGCCCCGGATAACTGATCACCGCCACCGCGTTGAGGATGAACAGGCCGGCGGCGGCGAAGCGCGCGCCCAGGCCCAGCGCCAGCAGCGCGGACAGGCCCAGTTCGCCGGCCGTGGCCAAGGCCGCGGCGACGGCGGGCGGCAGCAGCGGCACGTGGTATTCCTCGGTGAACAGCAGGAGGGTGGTGTCCCAGTCGTCTATCTTGGTCAGGCCGGATTTGAAGAACGCATTGGCGATCCACAGCCGGAACAGCAGCAAGAGCAGCGGTTGCAGCAGATCGCCACCGCGGATCAGCCAGCGGTAGGGCGCGTTGAGGCGGGAGCAGGTCAAGGGGTTCATGGCGGGTGTCTCCTGTGTGTTGAGTATGGTTCAGCGGCGGCGGATGGCAAACCGCGGGCGTGCGTTCCCCGTCCATGCCCGCAAGCTTGGATGAGATTCGGCGAACCTGTTTACGATCTGCTGCGCTGCGGCGATACGGCGTTGAAAACACCTTCGAAATGCTCATGTACCACTCGTACATTCCGCTTTCTCAGCCGTTTTCGCCTTGTCTCGCTCTTGCTCGCGAGATCGTGAACAGGCTCTTAGGGTTTAAGTGTGTTTACAGCGTAACGTCTTGGATCAGACGCTGCTGGAACAGCCGCAGCAGGCCGGCTTGCAGGTCGAAGTCCGCTTCGGCGGCCAGCGCCTGTTCCACCGCGGTTTCCAGCGTCGTGCCGTCGAGGAAGGCTTGCAGCAGCGCGGCCAGGCCGGGGCCGACGATGTCGACCTGAACCCGGCCCTGGAGGCGGTAGACCAGCGTCGCCTCCGGCTGCCGGTGCAGATCCACGTCCAGCGCCACCGGTTGGCGTTGATGGGCCAGCCAGATCGACGCGGCCGGCCAGGGGCTGAGCAGGGCGGCGACGTCGGGCAGCGGCCGCAGCCTGAGTTCGCCCCAGCGTTGCTGCGGGAAGGCGGCCAGCGCGGCGCTGTCGGCCGGCGCGGCGTCGGCGGCGTAGTAGGCGCGGTGGACCCGCCATTCCAGCCGCGCGACGTCCGCCAGATAGGGAAGCGCGCGGGCGTGTTCGAAGCCGGCGATGAAGTCGCCGAAACCGGCGCCGTACAGATGCAGATTGCCGCTATGCGAGGGATGGCCGCCGATGAAGACGCGGGCCAGGCCGGTGAAGAAGTCCTCGCCCACCAGCTGGCGGCAGACCGGGTAGATGAAGGCCAGGGTGTCGATCAGCCCCACCCGGTAATTGTTGCGGTAGACCGCGAGGCCGGCCGGGTTCAGCGCCAGCGCCGCTTCCGCCGCGCGGGCCGGATCGGCGATCTGTTCCAGCAGTTCCGCCTGCCAATCAAACCCGTTCATACGCGGCCTCCAGGATGGCCTGGGCCTTGGCGGCCTCGCCGCGCAAGGTGGCCAGCGGCGGAATCTCCAGATCCCATTCGATCAAGGTGGGCCGCGGGCCCAGCCGGGCGATGGCTTCGCGGTACAGCTGCCAGACGCCGTCGTGCACCGGCTGGCTGTGGGTGTCCACCAGCATGCCCTCGCGTTCGCTGTAGCCGGCCAGGTGGATCTCGCCTATCGCCTCCGGCGGCAGCGCGTCCAGCACCGCGTCGGTGTCCACGCCCAGATTGACGCGGTTGACGTAGAGATTATTGATGTCCAGCAGGATGCCGCAGCCGGTGCGGCGCACCAGTTCGGCCAGGAACTCGCCCTCGTGCATCTCGTTGCCGGGGAACTCCAGATAGCTGGACAGGTTTTCCAGCAGGATGACTCGGCCCAGCGCGTCCTGGGTTTCCGCGACGTGGCCGGCGATCACCGCCAGCGATTCGCGGGTATAGGGAATGGGCAGCAGATCGTTGACGAAACGACGTTCGGAATGGTTGAAGGACAGGTGTTCCGACACCGCGGCCGGCTGTACGGCGTCCACCAGCCGCTTGAGCGAGGCCAGATGGGCCGGGTCCGGGCGCGCGGCCGAGCCCAGGCCCAGGCCGACGCCGTGCAGCGACAGCGGCCAACAGGCGGCCACTTCGCGCAGCATGCTCCAGGGCATGCCGCCGTCGAAGAAGTTCTCGCTGTGCACTTCCACCCAGCCCAGGTCCGGGCGGCTGTCCAGCGCTTCGCGGTAATGCGGGGCGCGCAGGCCGACGCCGCACACCGCGGGAAGCTTGGTTTCCATCATCATTCACCTCGGGTCGCCCGTCCGGGCGGGCCCGGCGGCGCGATTAGGATTGCTTCGGCGGCGGCGTGGTGCGGCCGCCCAGGCCCTCGCATGTGCCCTTGGGCACGTTGTGCCACTCGTTGGGATCGTTGTCCACCTTGGCTTCGCCGGCGCAGTAGTGGGCGCCGTCGGCGGACGCGCAGTCGTTCTTGCCGGCCGGGGTGACGCCGTAGCATTTTTCCTTGGGCTGAGGCGCGTCTTCGGCCTGAGCCGAGGCGGCGACGCCCAGCGCGATGACGGCGCCGACGGCGGAAGCGAGCAGTTTGCGAGCGGTGTTCATGTCAGTCTCCTGTGAGGTGGGTGCGGGCCGGTTTGTGAGCGGACTCCAAGACCGGCGTTTGGCAAACCTCGCTGAGACTACATGGATTTGAAATTCGTTCTTTCAGATTTCGTTCAGATTCCGGCCGGCGCGCGACAAGGGCCGCGCTCCGGCCGGGTCCGGCTTACTTCTTGGGAGCGGTGCTGCCGCCCATTTTCTCGCAGCTGCCCTTGGCCACGTATTTCCAGTCGCCCGGGTCTTTGTCCGTCTTGGCCTGGCCGGCGCAGGAGTGGGCGCCGGTGGCGGACGCGCAGTCGTTCTTGCCTGCCTGGGCGATGCCGTAGCACTTTTCCTTGTCGGCGGCGGCCGCCGGAGCGGATGCCAGCGCGCCGATGGCGACGACGGCGCCGAGAGCGGATGCGATCAGGGTTTTGCTGGTACTCATGGTGGTTCTCCTGTTTAACGGCCTGTGGCCGAAACTTGATGGTGCGGATTATAAACGAGCCCGCGTTTCCCGCCCTTGCTTTCACCGGGTCGGACATGGATTGAGTCGGGGGCCTTGCCGGCTTCTTACACTGTAGATGCGATTTTTTGATTCACCGCGCCGCCTGGCCGCCCTTCTTGCCGGTAAGTCGGCGTCAAGGCGGTTCCATTACGGCGGAACGCGATTTTTTTTGCGGGGGGAGCGAGGGGGCGAGGGAGGCGGATAAGGATTGGGCCCCGAAGGGCCCGGCAAGTTCAGCGGATATTGGTAACTTTATGTGTCTGCACCGACAGCCGCCAGCGCGGATGGGCCATGCAGTAGGCGATGGCGGCGCGGGTGTTGGCGGCGAGGTTCGGGCCGTCCATCGGTTGCAGATAGAAGGTGTCGAAGTCCAGCTGTTCGACGCTTTCCGGCGTCTGCGTCGCCTGCGGATAGACCAGCTTCAGTTCGTCGCCGCTTTGCAGCAGCAGTTCCGCGCCGGCCTTGGGGCTGACGCAGATCCAGTCCAGCCCCGGCGGCGCGGCCACGGTGCCGTTGGTTTCCACCGCCACCTCGAAGCCGAGCCGGTGCAGTTCGGCGATCAGCTCGGCGTCCAGTTGCAGCAAGGGCTCGCCGCCGGTGCACACCACATAGGGCGCGCCGCCGGCGCCGGCCGGCCATTCCGCGGCGATGCGCTCGGCCAGCGCCGCCGCGCTCTTGAATTTGCCGCCGTCCGGGCCGACGCCGACGAAGTCGGTGTCGCAGAATTGGCAGACCGCCTTGGCGCGGTCCTCCTCGCGGCCGGACCATAGATTGCAGCCGGAGAAGCGGCAGAACACCGCGGCGCGGCCGGCCTGCCGGCCTTCGCCTTGCAGCGTGTAGAAGATTTCCTTGACCGTGTAAGTCGTCACAGCGCGTTCTCTAAATGTAATGAAGGGACAGGCTTAGAACGTGTTTACGATCTTGCGAGCTAAGGCGAGCTAAGGCGAAAACGAGCGAAAAAGCGGAATGTACATGTGGTACATGAGCACTGAGCTTGGTTTCAACGCCCATTTCTATCCATCCCGCCGACGCGCAGCAGATCGTAAACAGGTTCTTACAGCAGCGGCCAGCGCATATCGTCGCGGAACATCAGCGACACGCCGCGCAGCTCCTGCTCCATCAGATCGATGCGCGCCAGTTCCGGCACCAGCGGCGACAGATGGGCGTGCACCCACTCCGCCACCGAGGCGCTGTCGCCGCCGCGCACGCCGCTGAGCCGGTCCAGCGGATTGTGGTCCAGCTGGCGGTAGATGGGCTTGAAGCGGTCCTTGACGTCGCCGAAGTCCAGCAGCCAGCCCATGGCCTGGTCCAGCTCGCCGCTGAGCATCAGCCGGACCAGATAGCTGTGGCCGGTGTAGGCGCCCTGATCGTTGAAGGGCCGGGCGCTTTCAAAGCGCTGTTCCTTCCAGATGCGGAAGCGCCGGCCGTCGAACTGGCTGCCGGCGCTATGGGTTTCGCGCACCTCCACCCAGGCCAGGCCCGGCAGCGTGTCGGCCAGCCGCTGATGCAGCCATTGCGCCAGCACTTCGCTGGTGGGGTTGTCCAGGCCGGCGATGTCGTTGAGGTAGCGGTGATTGAGTTCCAGGAACAAGGGCCGCCAGGCGGCCTCCAGCCGCGGATGGCCGCTGAGCCTGGCGTCGGCGGCGAGACGCACGCCGAAACCGTGGCCGTGCAGACGGCCGCATTTATGGCCAGCCGGCACATGGGGCAGTTGATGGGCGGCCTCGAACTGAACCTGTATCCAGTTGAGCGCGAGGTCGCCGTCCAGCGTCACGCCGCGCTGCGGCGAGCTTTGCAGGCTCAGCGCCGCCGGGCAGGGCAGGGCGGCGGCGAGGTGGGCGGCCAGCGCCAGATCGTCGCATTGGCTCAGTTGGCGGTTCAGATCGGCGTAGTCCAGCGGCGCGACGGCGGCGTCCAGCGCCGCCTGCAGCCGCTCGTGGGCCGGGTATTGGGCGTCGGCGCGGGCGATGACGCGAAAGCTGTGGCCATGCGGGCGCGCGGTGAGGTCGGACGCGCCGCTCACCTGCCGGGCGGCTTCGAAGCGGGCGCCGGCGATCAGGCTGGAGGTGTGCATCTCAGTCCTCCTGGCGGGTTTGGCAGCGGACGATCAACGGGTCGGGCACGCCGGCTTCGGCGAAACCCTTGGCGCGCAACTCGCAAGACGCGCAATGGCCGCAGGGCGGCACCTGTCCGTTATAACAGGTGTGGCTCCAGGATAATGCGTCCATCGCGCCGACTTGTTGCGCCAAAGCCACGGTTTCCGCCTTGGACAGATACATCAGCGGCGCGTGCAGCTCCACTCGGCTGTCCATGCCCAGCCGCAGCGCCACTTCCAGCGCCTTGAGGGTGTTTTCGCGGCAATCGGGATAGCCGGAATAGTCGGTCTGGGCGACGCCGGCGACCAGGTGGCGCGCGCCGCGGGTATAGGCCAGCGCGGCGGCGAAGGTCAGGAAGATCAGGTTGCGGCCGGGCACGAAGGTGTTGGGCAGCGCGTCGTCGTCGCGGGCGCCGTCTTCCGGCGCGATGTCGGCGTCGGTCAGCGCGTTGCCGCCGATGGCGGCGAAGGTGTCGATGGGCAGCACGGTCTGGCGCACGCCGGCGAGCGCGGCGATCTTGCGCGCGCAGTCCAGCTCCACGCGGTGGCGCTGGCCGTAGTCGAAGGTGACGGCTTCGACATTGTCGCGGCCGAAGGTCTGTAAGGCCCAATACAGGCAGGTGGTGGAGTCCTGGCCGCCGGAAAGGACGACCAGAGCCTTTTCAGGTGTCTGATTCATTGTGTTCGCCATTCGATAAACAGTCGAAGGTTGAGATGCGGAGCCGGGCGCGGCGCGGGCCTGCCGGCATGTCGCCTGCCTGGATCGGTCTCACCAAGCAGGGCAACCCGCTACTTTAACCTAGAACAGGCTGTTTTATGAAGCGTGCCAAAAATCAGACAGCCGCCGATTTCGTGTCGGCAAGGCCGCTTTTCTTGATTGAAATCATGTCTTCGTCATGTAATTAATGACTTTCGCATTCGAAATATGTTTGCGATCCATTTTAATAAACACGTGATGACAAAGGGGTTGGAAGGGCTGGCAACGCGCTGTCGGGCCACAAGCGCGGCAGAGGGGCCGGTGTTTCCGCCAGGAGAAGATCAATGAAAAAAGTGTTGCCGATTGCCTTGTTCGTGATGGCTTTGGGGGGCGGCTTCGCCCAGGCGCATGATCTGCAAGTGAGCGTGGCCAAGCAGCAGGCCGCGGTGGCGGCGGATCAGGACGTCGAGGTGGTGTTGAATTACCGCAATACCGGCAAGGAAACCTTGCATATCTACAAATGGTACGTGCCGGGGCAGGATTTGCAGGAACAGATTTTCGAGGTCAGCCGCGACGGCAAGCCGGTCAGCTATCTGGGGCCGCGCTACAAGCGGGCGGTGCCCACCATCAAGGATACCGTGGCGCTGGCGCCGGGCGCTTCGCTGAGCGTCAAGGTCAAGGTGTCCGACTACTACGATATGTCGAAAAGCGGCCGTTTCGACGTGCGCTTCCAGGCGGCCAGCTCCCGCGTGCTGAACCGCGCCGCGCCGCAGCTGAACGCCAAGATCGCCTCCGGCGCGGACGCCGCCGTCGCCGCCGACGAGGTGCTGAGCTCCAATACCGCCAGCGTGTCGGTGGCCGGCCGCAGCAGCAAGCTGTTGAAGCAGTCGCTGGACGCGCAACGCGAATGGTCCATCCTCAGCCGCAAGGCGGCCGCGTCCAGCGTCACTTACGCGGCCAATTGCTCGGTGACCCAGCAAAGCCAGACCAACGGCGGCGTCAGCGCGGCCATCAATATGGCCAACGATTCGGTCAGCTATCTGTCCGGTTCTCCGTCCGGCACCCCGCGCTACACCACGTGGTTCGGCAAGTACGCGCTGGCCAACTGGAACACCGCCAAGTCCCATTACGTCAGCATCAAGGACGCGCTGGACACCAAGCCGATCAGCATCGATTGCGGTTGCACCCAGGCCGGCACTTACGCCTACGTCTATCCTGCGCAGCCGTACAAGATCTATCTGTGCGGCGCCTTCTGGAACGCGCCGACCAGCGGCACCGACTCCAAGGGCGGCACCCTGGTGCATGAGTTGTCCCACTTCACCGTGGTGGCGGGCACCGACGACCACGTTTATGGCCAGGCGGGCGCCAAGAACCTGGCGAAGACCAATCCGACCCAGGCCTTGAACAACGCCGACAACCACGAATACTTCGCCGAGAACACCCCGGCCCAGCAATAAGCTTTCCCTTGCGCCATGAGAAACGGCCGCCTGAGGGCGGCCGTTTTCTCTTCGGCGGGAACCGGGTTTGGCGGCGCTTCAAACGCCTTATTGCTGAAGCGCTGCAGATCGGAAACGGGTTCTCAGAGCCTGTTCAAAGTCTCGCGAGCTAGGGCGAGACAAGGCGTTGCGGCTAAGGGAGCGGAATGCACATACGGTACATGAGCATTTCGGAGCTGTTTTCAATGCGCTTCTTACATCCATCCTGCCGACGCGCAGCAGACATTGAACGGGCTCTCAGGCCGGCACCAGCGCCAGCGTGCCCAACACCACAATCACCAGGCCGACGATCACCGGCACCGAGGTGCGCTTGACGATCTCGAACGGCGACACCTGGCCCATGCCGGCGCAGGCCACCACCACGCCGGACACTGGCGACACGGTGCGGCCCAGATTGGACGCCTGCAGCATGGGGATGGCGAGGAAGGCCGGGTTGATGCCGGCTTCGGCCGCCAGTTTGGGGATCAGTTCCACGAAGGCGTAGAAGGGCGCGTTGCCGGAGCCGGTGGTCAGCGCCGCCAGCGTGGTGATCGCCACCAGCACCAGCATCAAGACCATGGCGCCGGAGCCGAAGGACTGCGCCAGGCCGATCAACTGATTGATGAAGCCCAGCGCGGACAGGCCGTGGGCGAACACGCCGGCGGCCACGATCAGCATCACCACGCTGCTGAAGGCGTCGCCCATGCCCTTGTAAGCCACTTCCAGGCCGGCGAACACCGGCGCGGCGCGGCGATGGCGCAGGAATTCCACCAGCGCGGCCAGCGCGATGCACAGGATCAGCACGGTGACGATGTGCAGCTCCGGCGCCAGCTTGCCGTTGAACACCAGCACGCCGGCGATGGGCGTGAACGGCAGCAGGCAGTACAGCGCCGGCGCGTCGGTGACGATCTCGTGCACGTCCTGGCGCGTCAGCGGCAGGTTTTCCTTGCGGTCCAGATAGCGTTGCCAGAAGAAGTGGGCGCAGCCTATGCCGGCGATGGCCAGCAGCGAGATGGGCAGCGTGGTCTTGAAGGCGAAATCGATCAGCGGCATACCCGAGGCCTGGGCGGCGATCACCACGTCGCCGGAGGTGGGCGACAAGATCAGCGCCGCCGGCGACGCGCAGATGGCCGCCGCCGCGCCGCGGCTGATGCCCATGTTCACCATCAGCGGGAACAAGGTGGCCATCAGCAGCACGCCCAGGCCGGTGGCGGACGACACCGCCAGCGACAGCAGGCAGGCGACGAAGTAGGCCGCCACCATCAGCACGTACGGCGACTTGATGCGGCTGAGCGGCTTGGAGGCCAGCTTGACCACCATGTCGTTGGCGCCGATATGGGTCATATAGCCGGCGAAGCCGCACAGCGCCATCACCATCAGGCCCAGGTCCGCGGCGCGGCTGCTGAGCAGGGATTTGACGAACTCGGCGATGTCCGTGGCGGCGTGGCCGGTGGCGGCCACGTTTTTGGGCAGCACCGGCATGCCTTGCAAGGCGGTGGCGATCAACAGCGCCAGACCGCCCAGCATCAGCACGCCGGTGGCGGAGTAGCCTTTGAAGATAGCCCGGCCCACCAGCAGCGTGACTATCGTGCCTATCAGTAATTCCATATCCAGCTCAATGTAAATAACAAAATTATAATTTACTAAAAAATACGAATGAGCATATTTCTAGATGAATCAAAATTGATATGGGGCAAGAACGCGGCGCTCGGCCGCGCTTAGGGGAGGGCAGGGAGAGAGGGACAGGCGCCTGAGGCGCGTTCCGCGCTAGAGCCGGAATCGTTGCCTAGACCGGCGGCTGGCCGAAGTTGATCAGCGCCACCGTCACTTGCTCCTTGGCCGAGACCAGATCGTGGTAGGCGAGGTGCAGCATATTCATGTTTTCCAGCACCTGATGGGTTTCATTGAAGCCGCAGTCCAGGCTCTGCCGCGCGACGGCCAGGAAGATGAACAGCTGCTGCATCGGCGATTGCTTGGGGTGTTGCTGCCGGTAGAGGGCGTACAGCTGGTAGAAGTCGCGGACGATCCGTTCCGCCGCGTAGCCGGGATTGTGTTCCAGGCCCAGGCCGCTCAGCAGGTCCTTGCCCATCAGCGGCAGATCCAGCGCGCAGCTGAGCGGGTCCATCACCGCGTGGTGAAATAAATCCAGGAATTGCTTGTCGGCGGAAAAGCGGCTGTCGGCGCCGGGCTTGGCCGCGGCGGCGGCGGGCTCGCGCTGGCGGCCGTGTTTGCCGCCATGCTCTTGTTGCGAGAGCTGGTGTCCGGCGGCGCGGCCGGCATGGGTCAGGGTAATGGGCAGGATGGGCATGACGGTCTCCTTGCGAGCATGCCGCCGGTCTGGCTGGCGGCGTTCGGTCGGAAACGCGGTGCGGATCTGTTTCGCTTCCCCGGCCATGACCTATTTTCGGCATGGTCGGGGAAAACTTTATTTTTAATTTAACGCTGCATTCAGTTTTAACCGTCAGCTTGTTGCCGCGGCGGTGTCGCTCTGGGTCTTGGGCTTCATGCTGGCGACGAAGTCGTCAAAGCCCTTGTTGACCAGATCGCGGGTTTTCTTGATCTCGTCGGCGATATTGCCGTTGAACACCTTGAGGCCGTTGAGGACGTCCACGGCCTCGGCATAGCCTTTCTCGAAGCCGCCGCGCACGATGTCGACGAAGTTCTTGGCCTGCTCTTCCTGGCTCAGTTCCGGATGTTGCTTGGCGTAGGTGCTGAAGAAGCTGAGCGCGCCGGACAGGATGCGCTGGGACGTGCCTTCCGGCGAATTGTCCTCGCTCATCTTCTGTTGCAGGATGTTGGGCGTTTGCTGCGCGCCCTGGGCGCTTTGGCCGTCGGACGCGGCCTGGGCGTCGCCGCCGCCGTTCAGCTGATCGGCCAGGATCTGGTTGATGCTGTCGATGGCGGTGCGGTAGAGCAGGGACAGCGATTTGCCGTCGGCGTTGGTGGAAACGTCCAGATTGGCCACCAGCCGCGCGTTCAATTGATTGCGCGCGGTGACGGTGCTGCTGACGTTCTGGCCGCTGCTGCTGGTCTGGCTCTGCTGGACGCTGGCGCTGAGCTGACTGCCGACGGACGGGTTGTTCACGGAATTGACGGACATAGTGCGCTCCTAAGCGGAAAGGGCGGTTGTGATCGACGGCCGGAAGCGGCGCGACGCCTTCATGCCCAAGGCGCTGTTGGTGTTGGTCGACCTGGTCTGAATCTGCTGTGTTGTTGGGGGCTTGCGCAGCGGGCGCAAGGACACCGAGGGCTGCCTTACCTCAGTATGGCCATATTTTCGGCCGGGCCCGCGGAAACTTGAGGCTTAATTTCGGTGGGCGCGTGCATGCGGCAGGCAGAGCCCAGGCTGGCTTTGGGCCGGCCCGGCTCTGGCGTTGACAGCCGGCGGCTGCCGGCTTCGGAACGCGCGCTTAGGGCCGCTAACAAAAGCTCGCAGAGAACCTGAGCCAAGGCGCGCCGACGCAGGCAGTACGAGTAGTACGACAAGGAGGCGCAACGCAGGATCAGGGGTTTTGTTAGCGGCTCTTAGCGGTGCTGTTTCTGGCGGCGCAGGAAATCCACCGCCAGGTCCGGGAAGTCGCTGAAGGCGCCGTCCACCTGGGCGCGGTTGTACACCGCGTCCAGCAGCTGGTCCATATTCTTGGCGTAAGCCGGCAGCGCGTCCTTGCGCAGGGTGTAGGGATGGATCACCAGGCCGTTGGCGTGCGCGGCGCGGCCCATGCCGGTGAGCTTGATCTTGCCCGGGGCGGAGGCCTTGTCTATCAGCATCGGGTATTGCGGGCCGATGCCGTCGGCGTACTTGGCGATTTCCTTCATGCCTTCCGGACGGAACATCCAGTCGTAGTTGTAGTTCACCCACTGACCGGCGGCGTTCTGTTCGAAGGTTTCCTGCCAGTCGGTGTAAGCGATCAGCTGCACCAGCTTGAGGTCCATGCCGGCCTTGGGCATCAGCTCGGTCTTGATGCGCTTCAGCTCGTTGAAGTCGAAGCACTGCAGGTAGACCTTGTCGTTCTTGCCGGTGTAGCCGTAGCGCTTGAGCACCTCCAGCGCCTTCACCGTGATGTCCTTGCCTTCCTGGCGATGGAACCACGGCGCCTTGATCTCCGGATAGATGCCGATATTGCGGCCGGTGGAGTGGTTCAGGCCCTGGATGAACTCGATTTCCTCTTCAAAAGTGTGGATGCGGAAATCGGACTTGCCCATGGGGAAGCGGCCGGGATAGCTCTGACGCTTGACGCCCTTGTCGATGTCGAAGCCTTCGGTGAAGCGCAGCGATTTGATTTCGGCCAGGGTGAAGTCGATCGCGTAATAGCGTCCGTCCTTGCGCGCGCGCTCGGGAAAGCGTTCGGCCACGTCGGTGACGCGGTCCAGGTAATGGTCATGCAGCACGACCAGCCTGTCGTCCTTGGTCATCACCAGGTCCTGCTCCAGATAGTCGGCGCCCTGGGCGTAGGCCAGCGCCTTGGACGGCAGCGTGTGTTCCGGCAGGTAGCCGCTGGCGCCGCGGTGGGCGATGACGATTTTGTCCGCGGCCTGGGCGGACGCGGCCAGACCGATGGCCAGCGCGACGGCGGCGAGCAGGGGTTTGCAAGCGAATGACATGGCTTCTCCTTATATAGGGTGGTTCGCAATGGGCGTTGGCGCGACGCCATGATCGGATGCGCGGATGTCGGCGTGATGAAACCCGGCCAGTCCATCGGCATCGTCATGGTTTTGTTTTGGCTGAAAGGAGTAGGACGATAGGGTATCGCCGCGCCGGCGGCAAGCCCCCCGGCGCGGTAGTTTTGAAGGTGCTTACGCCTTTGCGGCGACCGCGAGGCAAGCCGTTTTCACGTCTTTCTTCCTTGCTCCCGCCGGCGCGCGGCAGAGCGTAAACAGGTTCTACAACTCCACCGCCTGCCGGGTCCTCAAGGCCTCTGCGATGGCCAGGCCGATGCGGGTGGCTTCGCGGGCATCGGCCAGGCTCAAGGCCAGCGGCAGGTCCAGGCGCGCGGCGTCGACGAAGTGCTGCAGTTCCAGCGTGAAGGCTTCGGCGAAGCGCTGATAGAAATCCGTCACGCATTCATTGCGCACGCCGTGGCGGTCGCTGATCTCCACGCGGTTGGCGCGCGGGTTGGCGCCCACGCTCAGCCGGCCCTGGGTGGCGAAGATCTCGGTCAGCGTTTCATGGCCGTGGGCCTGAGTGCGCGAGGCGTAGAAGCAGGCCAGCTTGCCGTCCTCGAACTCGCACATCGCCACGCCGTTGTCCACGTCGCCGTATTGCGCCAGCGCGCCGTGCACCGCGTTGACGCCGCTGGCCCATACCCGCAACGGACGCGGCGCGCCCAGCAGCCAGCGCGCCAGGTCGATGTCGTGGATGCTGCAATCCATGAAGATGCCGCCGCTGGCGGGGGCGAATTGCACGAAGAAGCCGCTGTCGTCGTTGAGATCGCAGGTTTGCGAGCGCACCAGATAGGGCCGGCCCACCAGGCCCTGCGCCAGCTTGGCGGCGGCGTCCTGGTAGCTGGGGTCGAAGCGGCGCACGAAACCCACCATGGCCTTGAGTTCCGGGCGGCGGGCGGCGGCGCGCTCCACTCGCAGGCAGTCCTCCAGATTCAGCGCCAGCGGCTTTTCGCAGAACACGTGTTTGCCCGCGTCCAGGCAGGCGATGATCTGCTCGGCGTGCAGCGCGGTGGGGGTGGCCAGCAAGACCGCGTCCAGCCCCGGTTCGGCCAGCAGGCCCTCCAGCGCGGCGTGGCCGGCGGCGTCGGGCAGTTCCCGGCTCGCCCAGTCCAGTTCTTCCGGCAGCGGCGAGCAGACGGCGATCACGCGCGCGCCGACGATGCGCTCGCGCAGATTGAGCGCGTGGCGGCGGCCCAGCCGGCCCAGGCCGGCGACGCCGAGGTTTAATGTAGACATGACAAGCCTCCCTGTTGAGTTGGAACCTGTTCACGATCTGCTGCGCTGCGGCGATACCGCGTTGAAAACCGCTTCGAAATGCTCATGTACCATTTGTACATTCCGCTTTCTCAGCCGCAACGCCTTGTCTCGCTCTTGCTCGCGAGATTGTGAACAGGCTCTTAGACCTGATCCAATTCGACGACCTGACCCGAGCGCCAGGAGCGGGTGGCGGCGTCGGCCAGTTCCAGCGCGCGCACGCCGTCCTCCACCGTGGTGCGCGGCGCGGCGCCGTCGCGGATCACCTCCAGAAAGTGCGCCATCTCGGCGGCGTAGGCCTGGCGGTAGCGCTCCAGGAAGAAGGGCTCCGGCAGGTCGGCGGCCACGGCGCGCTCGCCGTAGGCGATCACCTCGGTGGGCCGGTGGTTGCCGGCCTGCAGCATGCCGCGGCTGCCCAGCACTTCGAAGCGCTGATCGTAGCCGTAGGCGGCGCGGCGGCTGGTGTTGATCTGGCACAGCCGGCCCTGGCGGGTGCGCAGCGTCACCGCCGCGCTGTCGGCGTCGCCGGCGGCGGCGATGGCCGGGTCGCTCAGCGCGCTGGCGTTGGCGTGCACGCTGAGGACTTCGTCGTCCAGAATCCAGCGGCAGATGTCGAAGTCGTGGATCAACATGTCCTTGAAGATGCCGCCGGAGCGGCGGATATAGTCCAGCGGCGGCGCGCCGGGGTCGCGGCTGGTGACGATCAGCATTTCCGGCGAGCCGATCTCGCCGGCGGCCAGCCTGGCCTTGAGCGCGGCGAAGGTGGGGTCGTAGCGGCGCTGGAAGCCGATCAGGCAGGGCACGCCGGCCGCGGCCACCGCCTGGGCGCACTGGCGCGCGCGCTCCAGCTCCAGGTCCACCGGTTTTTCGCAGAAGATGGCTTTGCCGCGTGCGGCGGCGGCCAGGATCAGCTCGGCGTGGGTGTCGGTGCTGGCGGCGATGATGACGGCGCGCACCGCGGGATCGTCCAACGCTTGTTCCGCGGCGCAGGCCTCGGCGCCGTGGGCGGCGGCCAGCTCCCGCGCCGCCGGCGCGTGGCTGTCCACCACGTATTTGAGCCGCATGCCCGGCAGGCGGGCAAGGTTGGCGGCGTGGATCTTGCCGATGCGGCCGGCTCCGAACAGCGCTGCGTCAATCATCATATCCTCCAGTCTCCTTGGTTTCTTCTATGTTCAGCTCCAGCCGGCAGGCCAGCGCGATGAACAGCGCCTGGCACAGGCAGATGGTGCTGGTCAGCGAACGGAAGGAGAAGGCCGAGCCTTCCCTGACCGTCAATACCGCGTCGGCCCCGCGCGCCAGCGGGCTGAGCTGGCTGTCGGTGATCACCAATTGCCGGGCCTTGTGCTGCGCCGCCACCCGCGCGCAATAGCGGCTTTCCTTGCCGTAGGGCTGGAAGCTGATGGCGATCAGCACGTCTTGTTCGCCAATGCTGCGGATTTGCTGCGGAAACATGCCGCCCAGGCCGGACAGCAGATGCACTTTCTTGGCGGTGTGCTGCAAGGCGTAGGCGATGTAGGAGGCGATGGGAAACATGCGCCGCACCCCGGTCACGTAGATGTTGTCGGCGTTCAGCAGCAGTTCCACCGCCGCCTCCAGCTGCGCCTCGTCCAGCGCGGCGTCCAGTTCCTGCAGTCCTTGCTGGCAGGCGGCGATGAAGTCCCGGGTCATGCCGGCGGCGGAGCGCTGCTCGTCGCGGCTGGCGATCAGGCTCTGGATGCGCTGGCGGTAATTGGGCTGCGGCGCGCCCTGTGGCGTAAATGCGTCACGGAACACGGCCTGCATATCGGAAAAGCCGGCAAAGCCGAAGCGCTGGGCGAAGCGGACGATGGCCGAAGGCTGCACCTCGCAAGCCTGGGCGATGTCGGTAATGCGTTGCAGCATCAGCGTGCCCCGGTGCTGCTCCACGTAGCCGGCAATCACTTTCAGCTGCTTGCTCAGCGTGTCGTATTCGGCGGCGATGCGCTGCATCAATTCCTCGGCGGGGACGGTGTTGGCCATGGGCGGGTTTTCCTAAGGTTTTGACCAGTATACGTTTTGTCCTTGTGTTCGAAAATAATTTTCTATTGAAAAACATATTTGGAAAATTATTTGCAGAATAGAGCGAAAGCTCTTAAGGTGATTTCACGCCCGACGCCAGACAGCGGCCGCGGCCGACACCATAGCGGGCCCCACGATGGGCCGGCGGAGAAGAAGGAGGAGAGAGATGCAGCAGCGATCCTGGAAGTGTAAGTGGAGGCGGGCACTGCCCGCGGCGGCGCTGGCGCTCTGCGCGCTGGCTCAGCCGGCCTTGGCGGCCGACGCCCGTTTCGTGCTGGTCAGCCACGCGCCGGATTCCGACGCCTGGTGGAACACCATCAAGAACGCGATCAAGCAGGCCGGCGAGGATTTCAACGTGCAGGTGGATTACCGCAATCCGCCCAACGGCGACCTGGCCGACATGGCGCGCTTGATCGAACAGGCGGCGGCGCGCAATTACGACGGCGTGATCGCCAGCATCGCCGATTACGATGTGCTGAAGCGGCCGCTGGGCCAGGTGGTGGCCAAGAAGATTCCGCTGGTCACCATCAATTCCGGCACCGTCAAGCAAAGCGAAAACCTGGGCGCCTTGCTGCACGTGGGCCAGCCGGAATACGACGCCGGCTTCGATTCCGGCAAGCAGGCCAAGGCCGCCGGGATCAAGAGCTTTCTCTGCGTCAACCACTACGCCACCAATCCGGCCTCCTTCGAGCGCTGCAAGGGCTTCGCCGACGCCATCGGCGCCGATGTGCGCAAATCCACGCTGGACGCCGGCGACGACCCCACCGGCATCGAAAGCAAGGTCAGCGCCTATCTGCGCAACAATCCCGGCACCCAGGCGCTGCTGACGCTGGGGCCGACCTCGGCCAGCCCGGCGATCAAGGCGGTGAAGAAGATGGGCCTGGCCGGCAAGCTCTACTTCGCCACCTTCGACCTGTCCGAGGACATTTCCAAGGCGATCAAGGACGGCACCGTCAAGTTCGCCATCGACCAGCAACCCTATCTGCAGGGCTATATCCCGGTGGCGGCGCTGGCCATCATGAAACGCGACAAGACCGCGGACCCGGTCAAGGTGGAAGCGGCGCTCAAGGCCAGTCCCAAATTCCAGGCCCGGCTGAGGGAGTACGGGCTGGCCCCCCTCTACAAGGGCCGCCACATCAACTCCGGCCCCGGCTTCGTCACCAAGGACAATATCGCCAAGGTGGAGAAGTACGCCGGGCAGTTCCGCTGACCGCCGTTTCCCGATGGATCTGACGCCCGGCGCCGCGACGGCTGCGGGGCGAGGAGCATAGCTATGAGCATGAGCAAGGCCAGCCCGGGCAAGGCCGCGGGCATCCGCATGGCGCCGCCCGGCGATGATGAAAGAGTGCGGCGGCTGTCGCTGTTCGACCGGCTGATGGGGCGGCCGGAATTCGCCGCCGTCGCCGGCGCGGTGCTGGTGTTCGCGGTGTTCGGCGTCGGCGCCGGCGGTTCCGGCATGTTCGCCGTGGACGGCATCGTCAACTGGTCGCAGGTGGCGGCCTATCTCGGCATCATCGCCATCGGCGCCTGCCTGCTGATGATAGCCGGCGAGTTCGATCTGAGCCTGGGCTCGATGATAGGCTTCGCCGGCATGATGGTGGCGATCCCGCCGCTGTACTTCGGCTGGCCGTTCTGGCTGGCCGTCCTGTTCGCCTTCGCCGGTTCGCTGGCGGTGGGCTGGCTCAACGGCTATCTGGTGCTCAAGACCCGGCTGCCGTCCTTCATCGTCACCCTGGCTTTTCTGTTCATCCTGCGCGGCCTGACGCTGGCGCTGTCCATTCTGTTCGCCAACCGCACCATCGTCAGCGGCGTCGGCGACCTGGCGGCGGCGGACCCGCTGGCGCAATGGCTGTTCGTCGGCCATGTCGGCGCCGGCCTGTTCCACTGGCTGGCCGGCATCGGCGCCATCGCTTCCTTGCCGGACGGCGGCGCGGCGGCGGCCGGTGTGCCCAAGGTGCTGCTGTGGTGGCTGGCGCTGGCGGCGATCGCGGCCTTCGTGCTGGCGCGCACCCGGATCGGCAACTGGATCTTCGCCGCCGGCGGCGACGCCAACGCCGCCAAGAACGTGGGGGTGCCGGTCAAGCAGGTGAAGATAGGCCTGTTCATGTTCACCGCCTTCTGCGCCTGCCTGTTCGCGGTGCTGCAAGTGTGCGACGTCGGTTCCGCCGCCGCGGACCGCGGCCTGCAAAAGGAGTTCGAGGCCATCATCGCCGCGGTGATAGGCGGCTGTCTGCTCACCGGCGGCTACGGCTCGGTGGTGGGCGCCTGCTTCGGCGCGCTGATCTTCGGCGTGGTGCAGATCGGCATCACCTACACCAATATCAATTCCGACTGGTTCCGCGTTTTCCTCGGCCTGATGCTGCTGATGGCGGTGTTGTTCAATCACTATGTCCGACGCCGCGTGACGGAGGCCAAATGATGGTCACGACCGGCAAAATCCCTGCGGCCGCGTTGCGCCTCCTTGCCGTACTCAATGTACTGTCCGCGTCGGCGCGCCTTGCCGCAGCCGCTGCGCTGAATTTTTCCGATCGTGACGGACCGAGGTCGAGCCGGCAAAACGATGTGGCGGCCTTGCGCTTCCTTGCCGTACTCAATGCACTGCCCGCGTCGGCGCGCCTTGCCGCAGCCGCTGCGCCGAACAATCCTGGCCGCGGGCCGCAAGGAGTCGAAGATGAAACCGTGTGACGACTACATCCTGGAGCTGGACCAGGTCAGCAAGACCTTCGGTTCGGTGATCGCCTTGCAGCAGGTGGATCTGCAGCTGCGCCGCGGCGAGGTGCATTGCCTGTTGGGCGACAACGGCGCCGGCAAGTCCACGCTGATCAAGACCCTGGCCGGGGTGCACCGGCCCAGCGGCGGCGAATACCGGGTGGACGGACAGCCGGTGCGCTTCGACTCGCCGCGCCAGGCGCTGGACCAGGGCATCGCCACCGTTTACCAGGACCTGGCCCTGGTGCCGCTGATGTCGGTGGCGCGCAATTTCTTCCTGGGCCGCGAGCCGATGAAGAAATGGCTGGGTCTGCTGCCGGTGCTGGATCTGGAACTGGCCGGCGAGGTGGCGCGCGACAAGCTGGCGGAAATGGGCATCCATATCCGCGACCCGCATCAGGCGATAGGCACCCTGTCCGGCGGCGAAAAGCAATGTCTGGCCATCGCCCGCGCCATTTACTTCGGCGCGCGGGTGCTGATCCTGGACGAGCCCACCGCCGCGCTGGGCGTCAAGCAGAGCGTCAATGTGCTCAAGCTGATTTCCAAGGCGCGAGACAAGGGCATCTCGGTGATCTTCATCACCCACAACGTCAACCACGCTTACCCGATAGGCGACCGCTTCACCCTGCTCAACCGCGGCCGCTCGCTCGGCACTTACGCCAAGGACGCGGTCAGCAAGGAGGAGGTGCTGGACATGATGGCCGGCGGCGCGGAAATGCAGAAACTGATGGCCGAGCTGGACGGCGTCCATATCTAACAACGGTATCGCCACGAAATCCACGAAACCATTTTTAGCCACGGAAACACACGGAAGGACACGGAAAAAGACAGCGTGGATACAAACGTGGCTTGCGTGCTGTCTCGTGGGTTTCGTGGTTGGCGTTTTGGATTTTGAGCCACGGAAATACACGGAAGCACACGGAAAAAAGCGGAAAACGAATAGCGCCAACTACGACCCCCAAGTTAAAGAACCCCCAAGGTTTTGTTGGGTTTGTCAGTGTATTTCCGTGTGTTTCCGTGGCTAAAAATGCCTGCTGATGTCTCTTTATGTATTCCGTGGCCAATCAAGCTTTCGAAGGAGGATGAATGCAAAACACCACCCGTTTCGCCAGCGGCCGCGACCGCGACCTGGTCTGCCTGGGCCGGCTGGCGGTGGACCTGTACGCGCAGCAGCTGGGCGCGCCGCTGGAAGACGCGGCCAGCTTCGCCAAATACCTGGGCGGCTCCTCCGCCAACATCGCCTTCGGCGCGGCCCGGCTGGGTTTGAAATCGGCAATGTTGTCCCGCGTCGGCGACGAGCAGATGGGGCGCTTCCTGCTCAAGACCCTGAGCGCCGAAGGCTGCGACGTCAGCCAGGTGAGGGTGGACCCGGAGCGGCTGACCGCCCTGACCCTGCTGGGCATCAAGGACCGCGACACCTTTCCTCTGCTGTTCTACCGCGAAAACTGCGCCGACATGGCGCTCGGCGTCGAGGACATCGACGAGGACTTCATCGCCGGCAGCCAGGCCTTGCTGATCACCGGCACCCATCTGTCGCGGCCCGGGGTGGAGGCGGCCAGCCGCCGCGCGCTGCAATACGCGCGCCGCCACGACGCGCGCACGGTACTGGACATCGATTACCGGCCGGTGCTGTGGGGCCTGGCCGGCCGCGGCGACGGCGAAACCCGCTACATCGCCAGCGAGGAGGTCAGCGCTCATTTGCAGAAGCTACTCCCCGAGTTCGACCTCATCGTCGGCACCGAGGAGGAGTTCCTGATCGCCGGCGGCGTGGCCGAGCTGATGCCGGCCTTGGCCCGGGTGCGCGCGCTGAGCCGGGCGGTGCTGGTGGTCAAGCTGGGGCCCTTGGGCTGCGCGGTGATTCCCGACGCGGTGCCGGCGCGCATCGAGGACGCCTTCAGCGTGGCCGGCGCGCCAGTGGAGGTGATGAATGTGCTGGGCGCCGGCGACGCCTTCCTGGCCGGCTTCCTGTCCGCCTGGCTGCGCGGCGGCGACTACGCCGAATGCTGCCGCCGCGCCAACGCCTGCGGCGCGCTGGTGGTGTCGCGCCACGGCTGCGCGCCGGCGATGCCGACCCCGGCCGAGCTGGAGCGCTTTCTCGCCGCGCCGATGCGGCGGCCGGGCGAGGACGCGGCCTTGAGCCGGCTGCATCGGGTCAGCGCGGCGCGGCCGCGCTGGGACGAATTGTGCGTGTTCGCCTTCGACCACCGCAGCCAGTTCTTCGAACTGGCGCGCGCGGCGGGCGCGGACGAGGCGCGGCTGCCGCGTTTGAAGCAACTGCTGGTGCAAGCGGTGGCCGACGTCGAGCAGCGGCTGAATCTGCACGGGCGGGTGGGGGTGTTGATCGACGAGCGCTACGGCGCCGACGCGCTGTCCGCCGCCACCGGCCGCGGCTGGTGGGTGGGCCGGCCGGTGGAGCTGCCCGGCTCCAATCCGCTGGTGTTCGAGCAAGGCCGCGCGATGGCCGGCGCCTTGAACGCCTGGCCGCGCGAGCAGGTGATCAAATGCCTGGTCCAGTACCACCCGGACGATGAGCTGGACAACCGGCTG
This sequence comes from Chromobacterium sp. FG22, assembly GCF_057809415.1. NCBI lineage: Bacteria > Pseudomonadati > Pseudomonadota > Betaproteobacteria > Neisseriales > Chromobacteriaceae > Chromobacterium > Chromobacterium sp. FG22. The sequence continues at coordinate 154,239 of NZ_JBMDJX010000009.1, forward strand.
GAGCAGGAGGCGCAGGTCCGCGCGCTCTACGACGCCGCCCAGGCCAGCGGCCACGAATTGCTGCTGGAAATCATCCCGTCCAAGGATTTGCCGCGCGCCGACGACACCGTCTACCGCGCGCTCAAGCGCCTGTACAACCTGGGCGTTTATCCAGACTGGTGGAAACTGGAGCCGCCCGCCGCCGCGCAATGGCCGGTGCTGGACGCACTGATCGCCGAGCGCGATCCCTATTGCCGCGGCGTGGTGCTGCTGGGGCTGAACGCGCCCTTGGACGCGCTGCGCCAGGGCTTCGCCGCCGCGCGCGCCAGCCGCAGCTGCCGCGGCTTCATGGTGGGGCGCAGCTTGTTTCAGCGGCCGGCCGAACGCTGGCTGGCCGGCGAGATCGACGATGCCGGCCTGGTGGCCGAGGCCGGCGCGCGTTTCGCCGAGCTGGTGGCGGTGTGGCGCGAGGAGCGCGGCGAAGCCGGCCGCGCGCTCAGCCAGGAGGGTGCGCGATGAGCACGATGCGTTTGACCATGGCCCAGGCGCTGGTGCGCTATCTGGCCGCGCAGCGGGTGGAACTGGACGGCGAGGAGCTGCCGCTGTTCGCCGGTGTGTGGGCCATCTTCGGCCACGGCAATGTCGCCGGTCTGGGGGAGGCGCTGCAGCAGGCCGGCGACAGCCTACCCACTTGGCGCGCCCACAATGAGCAGGGCATGGCCCACGCCGCCATCGCCTACGCCAAAGCCCATTTCCGCCGCCGGATGATGGCGGTGAGCAGCTCCATCGGCCCCGGCGCCACCAATCTGGTCACCGCCGCGGCGCTGGCCCACGTCAACCGGCTGCCCTTGCTGCTCTTGCCCGGCGACGTGTTCGTGTCGCGCGCGCCGGACCCGGTGCTGCAGCAACTGGAAGCGCCGCAGGACGGCACGCTGTCGGTCAACGACTGCCTGCGGCCGGTGTCGCGCTATTTCGACCGCATCGTCCACCCGGCGCAGCTGCTCAGCGCCTTGCCACGCGCGCTGGCGGTGCTGACTGATCCGGCGCAATGCGGGCCGGCCACGCTGGCGTTGCCGCAGGACGTGCAGACCATGGCCTGGGACTATCCGGCCGACTGGTTCCGGCCGCGGCTATGGCGCATCGCCGCGCCGCCGCCGGAACCGGACGCGCTGGAGCGGGCGGCGCGGGCGCTGGCCGCCGCGCGGCGGCCACTGATCGTGGCCGGCGGCGGCGTGCTCTACAGCGCCGGCGGCGCGGCGGCCTTGCGCGCCTTCGCCGAGCGCCACGGCGCGCCGGTGGCCGAGACCCAGGCCGGCAAGAGCGCCTTGTCCTGGGACCACCCGCTGCAATTGGGCGCGATCGGCGTCACCGGCTCGCCGGCCGCCAACCGGCTGGCGGAACGGGCCGACCTGGTGCTGGCGCTGGGCAGCCGTTTGCAGGACTTCAGCACCGGCTCCGGGCAGCTGTTCCACCAGGCGCGGCTGCTCAGCGTCAACGTCAACGCGCTGGACGGGATCAAGGCCGACGCCGTGGCCCTGAGCGGCGACGCCGCGCTATGCCTGGACGCGCTGTCGGCGCGGCTGGACGGCTGGAGCGCCGACGCCGGCTGGAGCGCAGAGGCGCGCGCGCTGGCCGAGGACTGGCGCGCGGAGACGGCGCGCGTCACCGGCCAGCGCCAGCCGCACGGCCTGCCTTACGATGGGGAGGTGATCGGCGCGGTGCAGCGCCACCCCGGCTCCGAGCGCGACGACATCGTGGTCTGCGCCGCCGGCACCCTGCCGGCCGAGCTGCACAAGCTGTGGCGCGCGGCGACGCCGGGCGGCTACCACCTGGAATACGGCTATTCCTGCATGGGCTATGAAATCGCCGGCGGCCTGGGCGTGAAGATGGCGCGGCCGGAGCGCGAAGTCATCGTGATGGTGGGCGACGGCAGCTATCTGATGATGAACAGCGAGTTGGCCACCTCGGTGATGCTGGACCAGAAACTGATCGTGGTGCTGTTGGACAACCGTGGCTACGGCTGCATCAACCGCTTGCAGCAGGCCTGCGGCGGCGCGCCGTTCAACAATCTGCTGGACGACTGCCGCCAGGGCCGCCACGGCGCGCCGCGGGTGGATTTCGCCGCCCATGCCCGCGCGCTGGGCGCCGAGGCCGAGCACGTGGCCGACATCGCCGGCCTGGAGGCGGCGCTGGTCCGCGCCCGCGCCGCGGAACGCAGTTATCTGATCGTGATCGACACCGACCCGGCGCGCACCACCGAGGCCGGCGGCTGCTGGTGGGAAGTGGCGGTGCCGGAGGTATCGGAACGGGCCGAGGTGCGCGCCGCGCGCCAGGCGTACGAAGACCGGCTGCGCCGGCGTCAATACGAATAGCGGGGAACAGCGCAATGCATGCATTCGACGTGAAAATCGGCATCAATCCGATTTCCTGGAGCAATGACGACCTGCCGTCGCTGGGCGGCGAAATCTCGCTGGAACAGGCGCTGGCCGAAGGCGCGGCCATCGGCTACCGCGGTTTTGAGCTGGGCAATAAATTCCCGCGCCAGCCGGAAGCGCTGGCGGCGGCGCTGGCGCCGCACGGCCTGCAATGCGTGTCCGGCTGGCATTCCGGCCGTCTGGCCGAGCGCGGCGTGGATGAGGAAATCGCCGCCGTGGAACCGCATCTGCGGCTGTTGGCCGCCAGCGGCTGCCGGGTGATGGTCTACGGCGAAGTGGCCCAGGCGATACAGGGCCAGCCGCGGCCCTTGAGCCAGCGCCCGCGCTTTGGCTCGGAGCGGCAATGGCGCGACTACGGCGAGCGGCTGAACGCCTTCGGCCGTCATCTGCAAAGCCACGGCCTGACGCTGGCCTACCACCACCATATGGGCGCTTACGTCGAAACCCCGGACGATGTGGACGCGCTGATGGCGGTCACAGGCCCGGAAGTGGGCCTGCTGTTCGACAGCGGCCACATCGCTTTCGCCGGCGGCGAACCGTTAGCGGTGCTGCGCCGCCATATCGGCCGCGTGGTCCACGTCCATTGCAAGGACATCCGCCCGCAGGTGGCGCGGCTGGCGCGCAACCGCGGCTGGAGCTTCCTGGAAGCGGTGCTCAACGGCGTATTCACCGTGCCCGGCGACGGCGTCATCGATTTCGAAGCCCTGCTGCGCATGCTGGCCGAGCACGGCTATCGCGGCTGGCTGGTGGTGGAGGCGGAGCAGGACCCGGTGGTGGCGCCCAGCTACCGCTACGCCGATCTGGGCTTCCGCACCCTGGCCGGGCTGGTGGCCGCCATCCGCGCCGGCGCGCCGGAAAGGAGCTGCGCATGAATCAGCCTGATTTGCGCGTCAAGGCGACGGCCGGCCGCGTCGCCGCCGACATCACCCCGGCCTCCGCCGGCTGGCGCCATGTCGGTTTCCGCGCCTTGCGCCTGGCCGACGGCGAGGCCGAGGACTGGCTGCAAGCGGAACGGGAATGCTGTGTGGTGGTGCTGGCCGGCGTCGTCGACCTCATCGCCGGCGAACAGCGCTGGCCGGGCGTGGGCGGCCGCGCCGATGTGTTCGACGGGCAAGCGCCGTGGGCGGCTTATATTCCCGCCGGCTGTGCGTTGCGCATCGTCGCCCGCGGCGCGGCGGAAGTGGCTTTGTGCTCGGCGCCGGGCCGGTCGCTGATCCGGCCGCCGCGGCTGATCCGGCCGCAGGACATGGCGCAGAGCGTGCGCGGGCAGGGGAGCAACACCCGCTACGTCACCGACATCCTGCCGCAGCAGGCGGAGGCGGACGGCCTGCTGGTGGTGGAAGTACGCACCCCGTCCGGTCATTCGTCCAGCTATCCGCCGCACAAGCACGACCGCGACGCGCTGCCGGCGGAAAGCCAGCTGGAGGAAACCTATTACCACCGGGTGAGCCCGGCGCAGGGCTTCGTGTTCCAGCGCGTCTACACCGACGAGCGCGATCTGGACCAATCCCACGCGGTGGAGGACGGCGACGTGATGCTGGTGCCGCGCGGCTATCATCCGGTGTGCGTGCCGCACGGTTATGAATCCTACTACCTCAACGTGATGGCCGGGCCGCGCCGCGAATGGCGCTTCCACAACGACCCGGCGCATGAGTGGATGCTGTCCGCCGCGACCTGAGGCGCGGCGGCGGGGCTTGGGTTGGCGCGGGCGGCGGTGTAAACTGCCGCTTTTACGACCGCGTCGGTCCCTTGCCTGGATTCCGCCATGCCCACGCCTCATGCCGCACGCCGCGCCCGCCTGCTGTCCGCCCTGGGCGACGCCGTCGCGGTGCTGCCCACCGCGCCGGAAGCGGTGCGCAACGCCGATAATTTCTATCCCTATCGCCCGGACAGCCATTTCCTGTACCTGACCGGTTTCGCCGAGCCGGAAGCGGTGTTGGTGCTGGACGGGCGCAGCGGCAAGTCCATCCTGTTCTGCCGCGACAAGAATCCGGACATGGAAATCTGGGAAGGCTTCCGCCACGGGCCGCAGGCGGCGGCCGAGGCTTTCGGTTTCGACGAGGCTTATCCCGTCGCCGAGCTGGACGCGCGGATGCTGGAGCTGCTGTCCGGTTGCGGCCGGCTGTGCTGGAGCCTGGGACGCGACGCCAAATTCGACGTGCGCGTCAATGGCTGGCTGGATAGCTTGCGCCAGCGCGCCTACCACGGCGCGCCGGCGCCCAGCTGCTACGGCGACGTGCACGCGCTGCTGGACGAGATGCGCCTGATCAAGGACGACAGCGAGATCGCGCTGCTGCGCCGCGCCGGCGAGATTTCCGCCGCCGGCCATGTGCAGGCGATGCGCGCCACCCGGCCCGGCCTGCATGAATACCAGATCGAGGCGGAAATCCTGCACGCCTTCGTCAGCCGCGGCGCGCGCCAGCCTTCCTACGAAAGCATCGTCGCCGGCGGCGCCCATGCCTGCACCCTGCATTACTGCGCCAACAACGGCCTGCTGCGCGACGGCGAGATGCTGTTGATCGACGCCGGCTGCGAGCTGGAAGGCTACGCCGGCGACATCACCCGCAGCTTCCCGATCAACGGCCGTTTCAGCGGCCCGCAGCGCGATGTCTACGAAGTGGTGCTGGCGGCGCAGGCGGCGGCCATCGCCGCCTTGGGGCCGAATGTGCCCTGGAACGCGTCCGGCGACGCCGCGCTGGCGGTGCTGGTCCAGGGCATGCTGGACCTGGGGCTGCTGCAAGGCAGCGTGGACGGGGTGATCGAATCCGGCGCCTACCGCCAGTTTTACATGCACGGCATCGGCCATTTGATCGGCCTGGACGTGCACGACGTGGGCGCGCGCAAGCGCAACGGCCTGTGGCGCGCTTACCAGCCCGGCATGTGCGTGACGGTGGAGCCGGGCTTGTACATCCGCCCGGCGGACGGGGTGCCGGCCGCGCTGCACCATATCGGCGTGCGCATCGAGGACGATGTGTTGATCACCGAGCAGGGCTGCGAGGTCTATACCGGCGGCGTGCCCAAGCGCATCGACGAGATCGAGGCGCTGATGAATCAGGATTGAATTCCGGAGCCTGTGTCCCGAGGAAACAGGAGGAAACAGAATGCAGCAACAGATAAATGAACATGCGGATGTGGTGATCATAGGCGGCGGCCCGGTGGGGGCGCTGGCCGCCTTGCGGCTGGCGCGCGCCGGCCGCGAGGTGACCTTGGTGGAAGCCCGCGGCCGCGACGAGGCGGTGCGCGACGCGCGGGCGCTGGCGCTGTCCTGGCACAGCCGCGAACTGCTGCGCGAAGCCGGCGCCTGGCCGGAGGATTTGCCGGCGTCCGTGATCGACAGCGTGCACGTGTCGCAGCAAGGCGCTTGCGGCCGCACCCTGTTGCAGGGCGAGGACGTGGGCCTGCCGCACCTGGGCGCGGTGGTGGATTATCCGGCGCTGGTGGCGGCGCTGGGCGGCGCGCTGGAGCGCGCCGGCGTGCGCGTGTTGTGGCGGCACCGGGTGCGGGCGGTCAAAAGCCTCAGCCATTACGCGGTGGCGACGGTGGAGTCGGACGCCGGCGAGAGCGTGTTGACCTGCCGGCTGGCGGTGATGGCCGAGGGCGGCGCGTTGGCGGAAAGCCTGCCCGGCGTCAAGCGTCTGAGCCACGATTACCGTCAGTGCGCGGTGCTGGCCGAGGTGCGCACCGAATTGCCGCCCAAGGGCGTGGCCTATGAGCGCTTCGCCCATGACGGGCCGCTGGCCCTGTTGCCGCACGGCGACGCTTATATGTTGGTGTGGACCCGCAGCGCGGAGGACGCCGCCCGCTTGCAGGCGGCCGACGACGCCGAGGTGGCCGCCGCCTTGCAGCAGGCCTTCGGCGAGCGGCAAGGCCGCATTCTGAGCGTGGGGCCGCGCGCGGCGTTTCCGCTGGCGTTGAAGCAGCTCAACCGCGTGGTCAGCGGCCGGGTGGCGATGATAGGTAACGCCGCGCAAACCATGCATCCGGTGGCGGCGCAGGGCTTGAACCTGGGCCTGCGCGACGCCGCCGGTCTCAGCGCGGCGTTGGCCGGCGCGGCCGATCCCGGCGACGCCGCCGCGCTGGCGGCCTACGCGGCGTCGCGGCGGGTGGACAGCCACGCGGTGGTGGGCTTCACCCACGGTTTGATCAAATTGTTCGACGGCCACCATCCGGTGGTCAGCGCGATGCGCAGCGTCGGCCTCAGCGCGCTGGACGCGCTGCCGCCGCTGCGGCGCAAGTTCGCCAGCCATTTGGTGTTCGGCGTCTGATGGGAGCGGATGTGAAAGCATTGCAGTACGACGTGATCGTGGTCGGCGGCGGCCTGGTGGGCGCCAGCCTGGCGCTGGCGCTGGACCGCGCGGGCAAGCGGGTGGCCTTGCTCGAAGGACGGCCGCCCGAGCTTCAGGACCTGGACCAGGGCTGGGACGCGCGCATCTACGCGGTGAGCCCGGCCAATCGCCGTTTTCTGGAGAGCCTGGACGCCTGGCCCGGCGCCGAGCGCCTGGGCGCGATCGAGGCTATGGACGTGCGCGGCGACGCCGGCGGCCGCATCGAGTTCGCCGCCAGCGACGCCGGCGAGCCGGCGCTGGCCTGGATCGCAGAGAACCGCTGGCTGCTGGCCGCCTTGTGGCGGCGGCTGGCGGCGTCCGGCGTGGATTGCCTGGCGGGCATCAAGCCGCAGGCGCTGCGCGCCGACGCGCTGGGCGCGGAGCTGACGCTGGAAGACGGCCGCCGGCTGAGCGCCGCACTGCTGGCCGGCGCCGACGGTGCCAACTCCTGGGTGCGCGAGCAGGCCGGCTTGAACGCCAGCGTCAAACCCTACGGCCAGAGCGGGGTGGTGGCCAATTTCGACTGCGAACGCCCGCACGGCGGCGTGGCGCGGCAATGGTTCACCGGCGACAGCATCCTGGCCTGGCTGCCCATGGCCGGGAACCGAATTTCCATGGTGTGGTCAACTTCTGATCCCTCGCGCTTGCTGGAGCTGCCGCCGGAGCAACTGGCGGCGACGGTGGCGGCGGCCGGAGGACGGGAGCTGGGCGAGTTGACCTGTCTCACCCCCGCGGCGGCGTTTCCGCTGCGCTTGATCCAGCCGGAGCGGGTGGCGGCGGAACGCGTGGTCCTGGTGGGCGACGCGGCCCACACCGTGCATCCCCTGGCCGGCCAGGGGGTGAACCTGGGCTTCCAGGACGCGGCGCAATTGGCCGCGCTGTTGGCCGGCGAACGCGACGCCGGAGACTGGATGCTGCTGCGCCGTTACGAGCGCCGGCGGCGCGAAGCGGTGAAAACCATGCAATTGGGCTGCGACGGCTTGTTCCAGCTGTTTCACGCCCAAGGGCCGGGCCTGTCCTGGCTGCGCAACACCGGCTTGAACCTGACCAATTGCCTGAAGCCTTTGAAGCGGCAATTCGCTCGGCAGGCGATTGGTTACTGAACCTCCTTTCAAGGATAAAGATTGATGAAGAAGAACCTGAAGTCCCTGGCGCTGGGCGCCTCCCTGATGATGGCGCTGGCCGCTTGCTCGCAAGCCGCCGGCAGCGGCAACGCCGGCGACGTGAAGAAGGCGTTTGAAGGCCGTTTCCCCGGCAAGCCGGTCAAGGCGGTGAGCGCCACCCCGGTGAAAGGGATTTTCGAGGTGGTGGTGGACAATAAGCAGGTGGTGTACACCAACGCCGACGCCAGCTATCTGTTTGTCGGCGATCTGATCGACGCGGTGAAGAAGGAAAGCCTGACCGAGAAGAAAATGGCCGAGCTGAACAAGGTGGACTTCAAGTCGCTGCCGTTTGAATACGCGCTGAAGGAAGTGCGCGGCAAGGGCGAGCGCAAGCTGGCGGTGTTCTCCGATCCGGACTGCCCGTTCTGCAAGAAGCTGGAGCGCGAAGGCCTGAAGAACCTGGACAACGTGACCATCTACACCTTCCTCTACCCGCTGTCCCAGTTGCACCCGGACGCGATGCGCAAGTCCAAGCAGATCTGGTGCTCGCCCGACAAAGTGGCGGCCTGGTCCGGCTTCATGCGCGACGGCAAGCCGCTGACCGGTCCGGACAATTGCGACACTCCGCTGGAGAAGATTCAGCAGCTGGGCGAGAAGCTGGGCATCACCGGCACGCCGGGCCTGATCTTCGCCAACGGCCAGCTGGTGCCGGGCGCGATCGATGGCGACGATATCGAGAAGCTGCTCAACGCCAAGTGAGCGCATGAAGGCAGGCGCCGCTAAGCGGAATTCCACGGCCTGCCCCTGCGTCCGCGCGACGCCGGGGCAGGCCGTTGTCGCGCCTGGCGGGCGGCGATGACGGCGCGGCCGGGCCGGCGCTTGTCCGACGGCGACCGCCTGTTGCTGGGCCTGTCGCTGTCGCTGGCCTTGCACGGGTTGGCCTTGTTCGCGCCGTGGCCGGCCGGCGGCGCGCAGGGCGCGGTTTCCGGTCTGAGCGTGCGTCTGTCCGCCGCGCCGCCCGCTGCCAGCGCGGCGCGGGACGCGGTCCGGCCCGCGGCTTCCGGCCTTGCCGCGGAGCCGGCCGCTCTGCCGCCGGCTATGACCTGGCCCGGGGCGTCGCAAGTCTTGGCGGAGGCGTCGGCGCCGCGGCAGGAGACGCTGCCGGCGGCCACGTCCGCCCCCGCGCCGGAAGCCTCCGCGCCGGCGGCAAACGGCGAGCAAGCCGCCGCCGCCGATGAGGGGCTGCCGCAGCGGCTGGGCCTGGACCTTTATTATCCGGCCGGACAGCTGGAGCGCCTGGCGGAGCCGCTGGAGCCCATCGTGCCGCCGATACTGGCCGATATGCCTGGGGATCCGCCGGTGTTCGAGCTGCGCGTCTATATCAATGAGCAGGGCGGGGTGGACGCGGCGCAATGGGCGGGCGCGGCGCCGGCGGACGGCGACGCGCAGCTGGAGCCGTTCCGGCGCGCGCGCTTCTTGCCTGCGCGCAAAGACGGCATTGCGGTGAAGAGCTATAAACGAATTCTGCTGGAGACGGCGCCGTTGACGGAAACGGCGGCGCCGGGCCGGCCTTAGAACGTGTTTACGATCCGCCGCGCGTCGTGGGGCGTTGCACGGTGAGCGCCCCTTCGAAAGGCTCATGCGCCGCGCGCGCACTCCGCTTTCTCAGACGTTTTCGCCTTGTCTCGCCTTAGCTCGCGAGATCGCGAACACGTTCTTAAGCCTGTTCAAGGCTCTCCCGGGCCAGGGCGGCCTTGGAGCGGGCCGGTGGAACAAAATTGAGGCCGGACGCCGGGCCGGCGGCTGACCAAGGGCGCGGGTTCGTGGTAAATTCCGCTCTCCGGCGCTGCTTGCCGGAGGCTAACATCTCCAATCAGGGGCGTACGAACGTCCCGGTCTTCAACAAAGGAATTCCCATGTCTGATCTGCAGACTCTGTTCACCCAGGCTCAGGCCGATGTCAAGACCCTGTCCGAGCGTCCGGACAACCAGACCCTGTTGCAGCTGTACGCGCTGTTCAAGCAGGCGACCGAAGGCGACGCCGCCGGCGAGCGCCCGGGCATGATGGACTTCATCAACCGCGCCAAATTCGACGCCTGGGAAAAGCTGAAAGGCAAGGGCAGCGACGAGGCCAAGCAGGAATACGTGGACGTGGTGAAGCGTCTGCTGGAAGAGTAAGCCGGCCGCCAGAACGGGCCGCCCGCGGGCGGCGCCGTTTGCGGCGGCGAAGCGGCACCGGTCCCGCGTGCCGATTTTTTTTAGAAGTTGTTCGCCATCCCGCGGGGCAAGCCCGCGAAACGGGCGCCGCGGCCGAAGCGGCCCGCGGATCGCGAACGGGTTCTCAACTGCCGCCGGCTGTTGCCCAGCAGCGCGCGGCGGTACGGTTTTTCAATCAAGTGAAGCGTTGGCCAAGATGAAGAGAGTCTTTTGCTTGCTGGTTTTCGCCCTGCTGGCGCAAGCGTGCCGGGCCGGCGACGATCCGGTTTTGCTGGTGGTGTCGGGCAAGATCAGCCATTTCACCGATTCGGCGCGCGGCGTGTACGAGTTCCGCGAGAGCGCGCTGATGGCCTTGCCGCAAACTTCGCTGGTCACCGCCACCAGCTGGACGCCCAAGGCTACCTTCAGCGGGCCGCTGGTGCGGGACATTCTGAATAAAGTGGGCGCCTACGGCCACCAGGCCCAGTTCGTGGCGCTCAACGACTATACCTATTCCATTCCGGTCAGCGAGCTGGTCAAGTATCGCGCCATCCTGGCGCGCCGCTTCAATCAGCAGCCGATGAACGTGGCCCGCTACGGGCCCTTGTGGTTGATGTATCCGCTGGAGCAGATGCCGGATTCGGCCAAGGGGCCGGCGCTGGACGCCAAGCTGATCTGGCAGATAGACGGTTTGGTGGTGAACTGATGGACCAGGACAATCAAGCGTCGTCCGCCGCCGCGCCGGGCTGGCTCAGCCGCCTGCGGCGGCTGATTTCCGGCTGGGGCGGCTGGCCGGAGGGCCGGCGCATGCTGTGGGTGGGCTTGCTGGTGCTGATCACCGCCGCCGGCGGCATGTATTACAGCATCAGCCAGCTGGGCAAGGTCAATTCCGTGGCCAATAGCAGCGAGGATTTGTATTGGTCGGTGGCGCAGTTCCAGCTGGAAATGGAGCGCGCCAAGTCCGCGCTGGTGGGTTTCCAGGCCGGGCGCATCAAGCAAGACGAGTTGTTGCGGCGGCTGGAAGTGGCCAATAGCCGTTTCCACGTGTTTGCCGAACCGGCGCCGGTGCGGGTGCAGATGTTGCTGCGCCAGGTGAAGGGCTTCGACACCCTGGTGGCGGATTACCAGCAATTGTTCAACGACCCCGCCTTCAGCCACCCGGCGCTGGACTCGGCGCCGGCGCTGCTGGAGCGCATCGATCTGCTGCGGCCGCAACTGATGGCCTTCGCCGTGGAGGCGAGGGTGGCCGAGGTCAAGAGCCGCACCGAGCGGCTGGAGGACCTGGACCGCCAGCGCAGCAATGTGCTGTATCTGCAATCGGTGCTGTGGGGCGTGATCTGCGCGGTCATCCTGCTGTTGTCGCGCTACAGCTCGGTCAAGCGTTTGGCCAGCGCCAAACAGGCCTTGCTGGAGAAGGAGCAGTCCGCGCATCAGGCCACGGTGGCGATGGAGCTGGACCGCACCACCTTCCTGGCCACGCTGAGCCACGAGATCCGCTCGCCCTTGCAGTCCATGCAGGTGTGCATCGAGCTGCTGGAGCCGGTGGCGGACGGCCAGAAGACCGCGCGCACCGCCTTGCAGCGTTTGAAAACCAGCGTGTCGCATTTGTCGGCCCAGGTGCACGACATCATGGACATCAGCGCCATCCGCAATATGAAGCTGCGGATGAATCCGCAGCCCATGCCCTTGGCCGAGGTGCTGCAAGCCACCATGGACGTGATGCGGCCGCTGGCCGACGCCAAGGGCCTGGCGCTGAACTACCAGGCCGGGCCCTTGCCGGCCAAGGTGGTGCTGGACGAGGTCAGGCTGCGCCAGGTGGTGGGCAATCTGGTGTCCAACGCCATCCGCTACACCGACAGCGGCGCGGTGACGGTCAGCGTGTCCTGCCTGCGCGCCACCGGCCACCATGAACTGGTGCTGCAGGTGCGCGACACCGGCGTGGGCATTCCGCTGGAGTATCAGCAGCGCATTTTCCAGCCCTTCATCCAGGGCAAGCACCGCCGCGCCGGCAGCTGCGGCCTGGGCCTGTCCATCGTCAAGGAATTGGTCAATCTGTTCGGCGGCTGCATCGAGCTGGACAGCGCCGAGGGCAAGGGCGCCTGCTTCACCGTGCGGCTGCCGGTGCAGGCGCTGGAGTCGGCCGGTCCGCAGTCGGTGCTGATCGTGGACGACGACGCCGATATCCGCGACACCCTGGCCGAGTTGCTGCAGCGCGACGGCTACCAGGTGGCCACCGCGGAGACGGCGGCGCTGGCCGAGCAGGCGCTGGAGCGGGCCGATTTCGACACCGTGCTGCTGGACATGCATCTGGGCGCGGACAGCGGCTATCAGGTGGCGGAGCGGGCCTGGAGCGGCCGGCGCGCCGAACAGACCGCCGTCGTCGGCATGAGCGCTTACCCGGAGGCGTTTCAGGATCCGCGCGCCCAGCGTTTCGCCGGCATCCTGGCCAAACCCTTCGACGCCGGCCAGCTGCGGCAGATGCTGGACGTGGTGGCCAGACGCGGCTGAACGCGGCGGCGCATGGCCGGACAGAAAAAAGCCCTGGAGATCCAGGGCTTTTTCATGTCGCTCGGCGGCTGGAGCGGGTCTGCTCAGACTTCCAGATCATGGGCCGCGGTCACCACATTGGTGATCTGCAGCGCCAGGATGGAGCCCGGCGTGGGCTTGCCGATGTAGTAAACGCCCTGGATGCGCAGCGCCTGCTGCAAGGCGGATTCGTATTCCTCGGCGTGGCCGGTCAGCACGATGATGGGCACGGTGGCCGAGCGCTGGCGTATGGTTTCTATCACTTTCATGCAATCGTCGTCGCCCAGCACCCAGTCCAGCACGAAGGCGTCGAACTCCTCGTGCGGCAGCGCGGCCAGCAGCTCGGACGGGGACTCGTAGGGCAGGGCGAACAGGCCCTGGCGCACCAGCACCGCCGCCAGGATGTCGGCGTCCATATCGTCCAGCACCGCCACCAGCAGCCGCTTGTTGTTGGCGCGCTTGGGCGGCTGCACCGCCAGATAGGTGACTTCGTGGCCGTTGATGCAGCGGTCGTGGCTGCCCGGATACACATGCCAGCTGTCGCCCTGGCGGCGCGCCAGCAAGAGCGGGGAGATGGAGTCGTCCTGGACCACGTCGCCCAGCTGTATCCAGCAATGGGCTTCCTCGGTGTGGTCGGTCAGGTGGAGGATGGCCGGGATCAGGTCGGCGTCCGGCACCCGCACCGGCCGGCGGTTGTCTTGCGACACCAGCAGCTCGGAGGTGGGCAGGCCCAGGTATTGCGCCAGCTTCTCCAATTGACCCAACTGCCACTGGCTGCTGCCGTTGAGCTTGCGGTAGGTTTGCGACGCGCTCAGGCCCAGCACTTCCTCGATCAGGCTGACCTGTTGCGACTCCGCCAGGCCGCGCTGTTCCAGATGCGTGCGGATATTGGCGTTGATGATTTCAGTGGTTGGCTTGTTCTGTGTCATTTGCATGTCTTTGGAGTAGGGCGACTATCGGGTCGTTCTGGTCCGCAGCTTGCCGCCGGCGCGGGCGGAGGGCTGCTGTCTTTCTTCATTATCGGCGGCGGCGAGCGGAGGGCGGATGGCCTTCCGGGCAGGGGCGGGCACGTCGACGCTGGGGTTTCTACTTAGCCGATATTAGTCAGCTTTTGCAAAATTTGCGAAAAATTTTCGCTGAAAATGCAAAAAAGGTTTTCATTTTAAAATTGGGCATACAGATTGAAACCTGTTCCTTGGTACAGATTCGAGCTGTGTTATGCCTGTGGCCTAGTAAGACTTGGCCGGTGAAGGGCGGCTAGGTGTCTGATTTTATTGGGTGGATGGCGGCTTGGGCGGAGGCGGACGGCTTGGGGAAGAGGGTGTTGTAATTTCGCATATCATGCGAAGAGCGTGCGGGCGCGGCGACGCGCGCCCGCGGCGGGGTTGATCGTGGGCGGGCGCTCAGCCCAGGGTGCCGGTCAGGCTGACTTCGCGGGTTTCCGGCACTTCGTTGTAGGACAGCACGTGCAGGCCCGGCGCGAACAAGCGCGCGTAGCGCGCCAGCAGCGGGCGGATCTGCGGCATCACCAGCAGGATGGGCGCGTGGCCCAGCTGTTTCATCTGGTCGCGCACCACCGGCATATTGGCCTGCAGCTGTTGCAGCACGTTGGGGTCGATGGGGAAGCTGTCCAGCTGCGGCTTGCCGGTTTGCTGCGCCTGGCTCAGCGCGCCCAGCAGCAGGTTTTCCAGATCGGCGGACAGATTGAAGGCCTTCATCTCGCCGCGCGGCCCCAGGATGGATTGCACGATCTGGCGTTTCAGCGCGCAGCGCACCTCGGCCGCCAGCATGATGGGGTCCTTGCTGCTTTCGCTGGCGTCCAGCAGGGCGTTGGCGATGGGGCCGATGTCCTTCAGCGACACATTGTCGGTCAGCAGCTGGCGGTAGGCCTTGAGCTGCAAGGGCGCCGGCAGCGCCTGGTTCAGCGCGGAAGCGAGCTTGGGCGCCAGCGCCGACAGCCGCTCGTTGATGGCGGCCACGTCGTCGTGGCGGAACAGCTCGGCCAGATGCTCGCGCATCACCTTGTTCAGATGGGTGGCCACCACGCTGGCGCAGTCCACCACCTGGTAGCCCAGGCCCAAGGCCTTGCTCTTGTCGTCGGGCAGGATCCAGGTCACCGGCATCGCGTAGGCCGGGTCCACGCCGGGCATGCCGTCCACTTCGCCGTACAGCTCCGGCGAGGGGATGGCCATCAGCCGGTCGGCGTAGACCTCGCCCTCGGCCACGGTGTTGCCGCTGAGCAGGATGGCGTATTGAGAGGGCTTGAGGCGCAGATCGTCGCGCAGGTTCACAGGCGGCATCAGCACGCCCATGCCCTCGCTCAGGCTCTGGCGCACGCCGCGCACGCGCTTGGCCAGCGGCGCGCCCTGGCTCTTGTCCAGCAGCGACACCAGCTTGTAGCCCAGATTGACGCCCAGCGTGTCCACATAGGGCAGGGCGCCCCATTCCAGTTCGATGTCGGCGTCGCCGGCCAGCGCGCTTTTCGCCAGCGCCGGGTCCGGCTGGTTCGGCAGCACTTGCTGGCGGCGGTGCATCCGCCAGGCGACGAAGCCCAGCAGCAGCGCGAAGCCCAGGAAGGTGGGCCAGGGCATGCCGGGGATGGCGGCCAGCACCAGCATCATGCCGGCGGCGCTCATCAGCACGGTGGGGGAGGCCAGCATCTGCTTGCCCACCTGCTCCTGCATGTCGCCGTCGTCGCTGATGCGGGTGACGATGATGGCGGCGGCCGAGGACAGCAGCAGGGCCGGGATCTGGGCCACCAGGCCGTCGCCTATGGTCATCAGCGCGTACTGGCGGAAGGCGTCGCCGGCGGACAGGCCGTGCATCAGCGCGCCGATGGCCACGCCGCCGAAGAGATTGATGATCAGGATCAGGATGCCGGCGATGGCGTCGCCGCGCACGAACTTGGACGCGCCGTCCATCGCGCCGTAGAAATCGGCCTCGGTGGCGATGTCGCGGCGGCGCTGCTGCGCCTGCTCCTGATTGATCAGGCCGGCGTTGAGGTCGGCGTCGATGGCCATCTGCTTGCCGGGCAGCGCGTCCAGGGTGAAGCGGGCGGACACTTCCGAGATCCGTTCCGCGCCCTTGGTCACCACCATGAAGTTGATGATCATCAGGATGACGAAGACCACCATGCCGACGACGAAGTTGCCGCCTATCACCACCTGGCCGAAGGCCTCGATCACCCGGCCGGCGGCGTGGGTGCCCTCATGGCCGTGCAGCAGCACCACCCGGGTGGACGCCACGTTCAGCGACAGCCTGAGCAGGGTGGTGGCCAGGATGATGGTGGGGAAGGCGGAGAAGTCCAGCGGCCGCTTGGCGGAGACGCTGACCAGGATGACGATGATGGCCAGCACGATGTTGAAGGTGAACAGCATGTCCAGCGCCATCGGCGGCAAGGGCAGCATCACCATGGCCAGTATGGCCAGCAAAAACAGCGGGGCGGCGATCTTGTGGCGGCCGATGTCGGCCAGCAGTCGAGTGAAAGCGTTCATGATGCGGTTCTGGGATCGGCCATGTCGCGCGGGATCGGCAAATCGTCCGGCAGCCGCGGCTGGCTGCGGCGCGATCCGTTGCGGAAGGCCTTGAGTTGCATGACATAGGTCAGGACTTGCGCCACCGCTCGGTACAGCGGCGCGGGAATCTGTTGGTTGACCTGGGTGGTGTGGTAGACGGCGCGCGCCAGCGGCGGCAGCGGCACGATGTCCACCTGATGCTCTTGAGCCACCTGGCGGATGTAGAGCGCCATCTCGTCCAGGCCCTTGGCGATGATGAAGGGCGCCTCGGCGCGCTCCTCATCGTATTTCAGCGCCACCGCGTAGTGCTCCGGGTTGACGATGACCACGTCGGCGGTGGGCACCGCCTTGCGCACGCCGCGCTGGGCCATCTGCATCTGGATCTGGCGGATGCGCTGCTTGATCTCCGGCCGGCCCTCGGTGCTCTTGTACTCTTCCTTGATTTCCTGCTTGCTCATCTTCTGCTGCTTCATGAACAGCAGGATTTGCAGCGGCAGGTCGATCAGCGCGAACAGCATGAACACCGCGGTCAGGGTCAGCAGCGCGTTGATCAGCAGCTCGGCGCTGCCGGCGAGAGCGGTGGCGAAGGGCGCGCCTTGCAAGGCGAAGAAGTCTTCCAGCGCGCTCTGGCTCAGCCGGTACAGCACCCAGCCCAGCAACAGCGCCTTGGCGATGGATTTGCCGATCTCGCTGGCGTGCCGCGCCGAGGCGATGCGGCCGAAGTGGGCCAGCGGATTGAAGCGCTCCAGCTTGGGCTGCAGATGGTTGAGGCTGAACACCCAGCCGCCGGGATAGAGCGAAACCACGATCATGCACAGCGGAATCACCGCCAGCGGCAGCACCATCTTGACCAGCAGCAGCAAGGTGCCGGCGAACAGCTTGGACCAGCTGTTGTCCAGCGCGCCGCTGCCGGAGAGCGGGGCGAAGGCCAGCGCGAACAATTCCCGGAATTCGTCCAGCCACTGCGGCATCAGCCAGAAAGCCAGTTTCAGCGCCAACAACAGGCCCAGCGCGGCGGCCAGATCGCGCGAGCGCGGCACCTGGCCTTGCTTGCGCGCCTGCCGCAGCTTGTGCGGCGTGGCCTTTTCGGTTTTGTCGCCGCCGCGCCCCTCAGCCATGGCCGGCCCTCAACATGCCGTCCAGCAGGCGCAGCATCTGTTCGTTCAGGTTCAGGTATTGCTGGGGGATGAAGCGCGCCACCAGGCCCAGCGTGCCCAGGCCGAACAGAGTAATCAGCGGGAAGCCCAGCGAGAACAGGTTCAGCGACGGCGCCACCCGGTTGATCATGCCCACGCCGGCCTGCACCACGAAGGTGGCGAACACCGCCGGCAGCGCCAGCAGCATGGCGGCGGACAAGACCCAGGCCACGCCGCCGGCCAGCATGGACAGCGAGGCGGCCGGCACGCCGCCGCCCACCGGCCAGGCCTGGAAGCTGGCGTAAACCACCTGGATCAGCAGCAAATGGCCGTCCAGCGAGAAGAAGATCATGGCGCCCAGCAGGTAGAGCAGGCTGGACACCACATCGGAAGAATTGCCGTTGCCGGGGTCGTTCATCACCGCCATGGACAGCGCCATCTGCGAGGACACCAGGAAGCCGAGCACGGCCAGCACCGCCAGCACCAGCTGAAAGGCGAGGCCGAAGACGAGGCCGATCACCGCCTGCTCGATGCTGGCGGCGACGCCGGCCAGCGAGAACAGGTCCAGCTTGGGCAGCGGCAGGGTGGCCGGCAGCGTGGCGGCGGACAAGGCCAGCGCCAGGCCGATGCGCACCCGCACCGGCACCATGCCCTCGCCGATGAAGGGCGCCACGCTGAAGGCGGCCATCAGCCGGCAGAACGGCCACCAGAAGGCCGGGATCAGGTCCAGCAGCTGGGCGTAGAGGCCGGTCACGGCTATCCGACCAGACCGGCGGCGCGCTGGAACATCGCCACGCAGAAATCCATCAGGAAGCCGGTGATCCAGTGGCCGGCGATGGCGATGGTGAGCAAGGTCACCAGCAACCGCGGCAGGAAGGACAGCGTCTGCTCGTTGATCTGGGTGGCGGCCTGGATCAGGCTGACGATGACGCCGACGATCAGGCTGGGCAGGATCAGCAACACCACCAGGGTGACGACGACGCGCAGGCTGTCGTTGACGATGTCGACGGCAATGTCGGGAGTGAGCATAAACGCCTGTTAGTTAGTCAAGATGATCAATGAGCCGCGGAAGCGTAAAAACTTTTTTAGCCACGGAAGCACACGGAAAAACACGGGAAATTCAAAATCAATGACTCCATGCCTGTGTTGTGTACGCCTTATGTTCGGCGCTTCGAAAAGCGCTATTTCCGTATGCCACGGCGGATATCCATGACAAAGGATTTTGTGTTTTTCTGAATTTGTCCGTGTCTTTCGTGTGTTTCCGTGGCAAAAAATTTGTGCTCAATTCAATACGCCTGTATCGAGGTGACCAGGGTGTTCACCGTCAGCGACCAGCCGTCCACCAGCACGAACAGCAGCAGCTTGAGCGGCAGCGAAATCACCAGCGGCGACAGCATCATCATGCCCATCGCCATCAGCACGCTGGACACCACCAGGTCTATCACCAGAAAGGGGATGAACAGCATGCAGCCGATCTGGAACGCGGTCTTCAACTCCGACAGCACGAAGGCGGCCAGCTTGACCGCGAAGGCGTGGTCCTGCGGATTGCTGATCTTTTCCTCGCCGGACAGCCTGGCGATCTGCGCCAGCGCGGTCTTGCTGGTTTGCGCCAGCATGAAGCGGCTGATCGGCTTCTGCGCGATCTCCAGCGCCTGCTGCATGGTGATCTTGTCCTGATCGAAGGGCTGCAGCGCGTGGTTCCACACCTCCAGGCCCACCGGCCGCATCACCAGCAGGGTCAGGATCAAGGACACGCCGGTGACGATGCGGTTGGGCAGGCCCTGCTGCAGGCCCAGCGCCTGGCGCAGCAGGGACAGCACGATGATGAAGCGGGTGAAGCTGGTCATCATCAGCACCAGCACGGGCAAGAGCCCGAGCAAGGTCATCAGGATCAGGATCTGAGTCTTGATGGTGAAATCCACCGGCGTGCCGCCGGCGTTGGCCGACAGCAGCTTCAGCGGCTCGGCCTGACAGGCGGCGGCCAGCGCCCAAAGCCCCGCAGCGATGAGGCCGGGTCGCAGCAGGGGGCGCAGCTTCTTCAAGAGTCCCATCAGGCCAGGCTGTCCAGTTCCAGATCGTTCAGCTCCACCACCCGCAGGCCGTAGTTCTCGCCGGCCACCACCACCTCGCCGCGGCCGATCACCGTGCCGTTGACCTTGATGTCCAGCGGTTCGCCGGCCAGCTTGTCCAGCTCCACCACCGAGCCGTTTTCGATATTGACCAGATCGGCCAGCGAGATGTCGGCGCCGCCCACTTCCAGCGTCAGCCGGACCGGGATCTTGCGCAGGAACTGGGTCATGTCGCGTTGCGGCCGGCGCGCCGCGGCGTCGTCCGCCGGCTTGGCGTCCGCGTCGTTCTGACCGTCCAGGCCGTCCAGCACGCCGCCCAGGTCGAAATCGTCGTTCAAGTCCATGCTAATCCTTGCTTGTTCTGTGTGTGTAGAGTCATTCGCTGGCGACAAAGCCGGTCAGGCACAGCTTGCCGTGCTGCTCGGCCACTTCGGCGTCGAACAGCCGCGAAGCGCCGACCAGCACTTCGCTCCTGGCCTGCAGCGTCACCGGCAGCACGCTGCCGGGGCGCAGGTCCATGATGTCGCCCAGCGCCATTTCGCGATCCAGCAGCCGCGCTTGCAGCCGCACCCGCAGCCGGTCGCGGAAGGTGTCCGCCGGCGCGGCCTGGGCGTCGGCGCTGTCGCGGCGGCCGGACAGGTTTTTCAGCAGCCGTTCGAAGCAGGCGGCGTCCAGTTGCAGGCGCAGCGCGCCGACGGCGTGCTCGCCGTCGCCGATGTCCAGGCGGATCTCCCAGACCCCGGTGCCGGGCGGCACGAAGGGCAGCAGCGCGCAGTCGGCCGGGCCGGGCGGCAGGCCGCCGGCCTGGCGGTCCAGGCGCAAAACGCATTGCAGCAGCCGCGGCAGCAGCCGTTCCGCCAGGCTGCGCGCCAGCCGGCGTTCGGTTTCGGTCTCCGCCGGCGCGGCGGCGTCGGCGTCCGGCTGCGCCGTCGGCGCGCCGAAGCGGTAGTCCAGCAAGCGCAGCAGCAGCGGCCGTTCGATATGGCTGCCCAGCTGGCAGCCGTCCAGCGCGTGCCACAGCCAGCGGCGCTCGTCGGCGGCCGGTTGCGCCTGTTCCAGCGCGCGGATGTGGAAACGCGCGTGGTAGCGGCGGTTCAATTCTTGCTGCAGGAAATCCGCCAGCTCTTCTTGCAGGGCTTTGCCGAAGACGGGCAGCAGATGGAACGGCCGTCCCAGCGTGCGCAGGTCGAGAGCCGGCAATTGGGCGCCGTCATGCTGCGAAATGATTCTGGCTCTTGGCATCTCGATTCTCGGTGAAGGCGTGGGCTTGGCGCCGCCGGCGCGCCCGGCCGGCGCGCGCGGGCGACGGCAGGGGCGCGGCGCTTAAACCGCGGCGTCCTGGTGTTCATCAAGGCCGGCCCGCCCTCTGCGGCGCTGGATGCGAACTGTACTAGAAGGTACTAAATTCGCGGCTCGCGGACGGAGGCAAACGGCAGGCTAAACCTTATGGAGTGTGCATCTTACTGGCTGCCGCCGTTGGGTAAAGGGGGAAAATTCACGTCAGAGTTTGTGAAAATTCACGGCTGTTGGTTTAAGCATAAAGTTTAAAATCGCCGCTCGTATCCTGGCGTCAGGATGATGGCATGGTTACAAGTCCTCATCTCGGGGCTGCCGCTTCGATACGCTCGCCGCCGCGCGGCGGGCCGCAGACGTGAAACCGGCCTTGATTGGCCACTCAATAATAACGGGCACCGCCCGACAAGGATTTCCGATGGCGACCAACCTGGGTTTGATGATTCATGCCGACCGCAAGCAAATGCTCGGCGAAATGGCCGGGATGGCGCGCGGCGCGCCGATTGCGCCGTCGCAACACAGCGAAGAGCCGGCCTCCGCCGCCAGCTTCTCCGACGCCATGGGCGCCGCCGTCCGCGATGTGGACGCGCAGAACCGCGCCGCCTCCGAAAAAATGGCCGATGTGGACAGCGGCAAGAGCGACGACCTGGTCGGCGCCATGCTGATGAGCCAGGAAGCCAGCCTGTCGTTCTCCATGCTGATGCAAGTGCGCAATAAGGTGGTGGGCGCCGTGGACGACTTGATCAAGATGCAGCTGTAAGCCGCGAGGACCATGCCCGTGTTGAATCGTTTCCGCAGCGGCGTCGCGGCCGTGCAAACCCGTCTGGGCGGCCGTTGGCCCGTTTCCGGACCCTCCCTGCGCCTGGCGCTGCCCATCGTCGCGCTGGCCATCGGCCTCACCGTGATGATCAGCCTGTGGCTGTGGCGCGACGACGCCAGCTACAAGCCGGTGTTCGGCGCCCAGGAAAAAGTGGTGGCCGCCGACATGATGGCGGTGCTGGACGCCGAGAAAATCCCTTATCGCATCCATCCGCAAACCGGCCAGGTGCTGGTGCCGGACAGCCAGCTGGGCCGCGTGCGCATGCAGCTGGCGGCCAAGGGCGTGGTGGCGCAGCTGCCGTCCGGCCTGGAGCTGCTGGACAAGAACGACCCGCTGGGCGTCAGCCAATTCGTCCAGGACGTGCGCTTCCGCCGCGGCCTGGAGGGCGAGCTGGTGCAAAGCATTCTGGCGCTGGAGCCGGTGTCCGCCGCGCGCGTGCATCTGTCGCTGCCGCGCGCCACGTCTTTTGTCGGCGCCGTCAACGACAAGGGCTCCGCCTCGGTGGTGGTCACCCTCAAGCCCGGCCAGCAACTGAGCAACGAGCAAGTGGCCGCGGTGATCAAGCTGGTGGCCGGCAGCGTGTCCACGCTGTCGCCGTCCCAGGTCACCCTGGTGGACCAGGCCGGCAATCTGCTGTCCTCGCGCGTGGATCTGAGCGACGACGGGGTGTTGGGCGGCAATGAGAGCGACGCCGCGCGCCGCTTCCGCGAGGAAGCGCTGCAAAACGTCCGCGATCTGCTGACCCCGGTGCTGGGCAAGGACAATTTCAAGGTCAGCGTCACCGCCGACGTGGACAACGACCGCGTCGAGGAAACCCGCGAGAAATACGGCGAGGCGCCCAAGGTCACCAATGAGGCCTCGCGCGAGGAAACCTCCACCGAGAAAATGGCGCTGGGCGTGCCCGGCTCGCTGAGCAACCGCCCGGTCAACACCGACGCCTCCGGCCCGGCTTCGGAAAAAGCCGGCAACAGCAAGAACGCCGTCACCCGCCAATACGCCTACGACCGCAGCGTCACCCAGATCAAGAAGGCGCGCGGCACGCTGCGCCGCCTCAGCGTGGCCGTGGTGCTGAACCAGGCCGCCGCGCCGGCCAAGGGCGGCTGGAAGCCGGCCGAACTGGCCAATGTCGACAAGGTGCTGCGCAACGGCCTGGGCATACACGCCGAGCGCGGCGACACCCTGGCGGTGTCCACGCTCAACTTCTCCGCGCTGTCCGAGCCGGAGCCGATCTGGATGCAGCAGGACACCTGGTTCGAAGCCGCGCGCTGGGCCGTTTACGCCTTCGGCCTGCTGCTGGCCTACCTGCTGCTGGCGCGTCCGCTGCTGAAGATGCTGCGTCAGCTGACCGACCGCCAGCTGCGCGAATACCAGCAGCCGGAAGCGCTGGAACTGAAACCCGATCCGCTGATGGACGGCGCCGACCTGCGCGCCGCGCGCCAGGCGCAGCTGTCCTCCGCGCCGCAGCCGGCGGCCTTGGCCGCGGCCGGCGCCGGCGCCAGCCCGGTGGTGCCGCTGCTGGAAAATTACGATCTGCCGCCGGCCGGCTCCAGCGTCGACGTCTTGGTCGACCACCTGAAGGGCCTGGCCGCCAAAGAGCCGGAACGCGTCGCCGAAGTCGTCAAACAATGGGTGCAGAAAAATGGACGAAACCAATAACGCCGTAGCGCCGGCCCTGCCGCCGGCCGCCGCCGCGCCCGCCGCCGAAGCGATGAACACCATCGAGCAGGCCGCCGTGCTCTTGCTGTGCATGGGCGAGGAGCCCGCCGCCGCCGTGCTGCGCTGCCTGAGCCGCGAAGAACTGCTGCAAGTGACCCAGGCGATGTCCGGCATGAGCGGCATCAAGGTGGACGCGGTCAAGACCACGATTCAGAAATTCTTCGACGAATACCGCGAGCAGAGCGGGGTGCACGGCGCCAGCCGCGCCTTCCTCAAGCGCTCGCTGGATCTGGCGCTGGGCAGCGACATCGCCAACAGCGTGCTGGACACCATTTACGGCGACGCCATCCGTCCCAAGATGGCGCGGCTGCAATGGGTGTCGCCGCAATGGCTGGCGGACCGCATCGCCGGCGAACACGTGCGCATGCAGGCGGTGTTCCTCGCCTTCCTGCCGCCGGCGCTGGCCGGCCAGGTGGTGGACGCGCTGCCGGCGGACAGCCGCGACAGCGTGCTGGTCAACGTGGCCCGGCTCAAGGACGTGGACCGCGAACTCCTGGAAGAGCTGGAAGAACTGGTCAACCGCTGTCTGGAAAGCCTGCACACCCAGAGCACCGCGGTGGAAGGCATGCAGCAGACCGCCGACATCCTCAACCGCCTGCCGGGCGACCGCCAGCGCATGATGGAACTGCTGCGCGCCCACGATCCGGACATCGTCGAGGAAATCGAAACCCGCATGTACGACTTCTTCATCCTGTCGCGTCAGACCGAGGCCGTGCTGATGCGCATCAGCGAAGACATTCCGCTGGAGCAATGGGCGATCGCGCTCAAGGGCGCGGAGCCGGCGGTGCGCGAGGCCATCGTCCAGACCATGCCGCGCCGTCAGGCGCAAAACTTCGACGCCATGATGCGCCGCTCCGGCCCGGTGCCGCTGAGCCGCGTGGAAGAAGTGCGCGCCGACATCATGGCTCAGGTCAAACAGCTGGCCCAGGCCGGCGAAATCGACCTGCAGCTGTTCCCAGAGGAAGTGGTCGAGTGAAGGCCTGGCGCCCCTTCCGCTTCCCGCCGCTGATCCACAGCGCGCTGGACCTGCCGCTGAACGCGCAGGACTCCGCCCAGATCCAGGCCTCCGCCGCCGACGGCTTCCGTCAGGGCATGGACGCCGGTTACAACGAAGGCCTGGCCAGCGGGGAAGCCGCCGGCCGCGAGGCCGGCTACGTCGCGGGCCTGGAGCAGGGCCGCCAGGAAGGGCAGGCGGCGGCGCGCCGTGAAGCCCTGGCCGAGCTGGCCGACCTGGGCCGGCCGCTGGAGGCCGCGCTGGCCGAACTGCGCCGCGTCAGCGAGGAATACCAGGCGGCGATGCGCGACGAGGTGGTGGAACTGGTGGCCAAGGTGGCGCGCCAGGTCATCCGCTGTGAATTGGCGCTCAAGCCGGTGCAGATCCTGGACCTGGTGGACGAAACCCTGGCCGCCTTGCCGCCGGGCCAATACCAGCAGGACGAGGTGGAAATCCTGCTCAACGCCGAGGAATGCCAGCGCATCCGCGAACTGGCGCCGGAGCGCGCTGCGCGCTGGCGGCTGGTGGCCGATGCGCAGCTGCCGCACGGCGAATGCCGGATCCGCACGCCGGAGTCCGAGGCCGACGCCGGCTGCCAGCAGCGGCTGGAGGCCTGCATCGCCACCGTGCGCGAACAACTGCAACACGACGCCGACGAGCCGGCGGCGGCCGAGGCGGAGGCTTAAGCCATGCTGCGCCAGGCGTTGGGACGGCTGGAACTGCCCGAGGTGCCGGTGGCCACCGTCAGCGGCCGCCTGGTGGGCGCGTCCGGCCTGCTGCTGGAAAGCGTGGGTTGTCCGCTGGAAACCGGTCAGCGCTGCGTGATCGAAACCACCGGCGGCGGCTGGCTGCAAGCCCAGGTGGTGGGCTTCAAGCGCGAAGTCTCCTACCTGATGCCGTTCAAGAAGCCGGTGGGCCTGAGCACCGGCGCGCGGGTGCTGCCCGCCGCCGACGGCGGCGGCCTGATGATAGGCCCGTCCTGGCTGGGCCGTATCGTCAACGGCCTGGGCGAGCCGCTGGACGGCCTGGGCCGCCTTGGCGGCGAACAGCCGCTGGCCGCCCACCCGCCGCAAGTCAATCCCTTGAAAAAACAGCCGGTGTCCGCGCCGCTGGACGTGGGCGTGCGCGCGATCAACAGCCTGCTCACCATAGGCCGCGGCCAGCGCGTTGGCCTGTTCGCCGGTTCCGGCGTCGGCAAAAGCGTGTTGCTGGGCATGATCACCCGGCATACCGAAGCCGACGTGGTGGTGGTGGGGCTGATCGGCGAGCGCGGCCGCGAAGTGCGGGAGTTCGTCGAGCACTCGCTGGGCGAAGCCGGCCTGGCCAAGGCGGTGCTGGTGGTGGCGCCGGCCGACGAATCGCCGCTGATGCGGCTGAAGGCCACCGAACTGACCCACACCATCGCCGCCCATTTCCGCGACCAGGGCCGCAATGTGCTGCTGCTGGTGGATTCGCTGACCCGTTACGCGATGGCTCAGCGCGAAGTGGCGCTGGCACTGGGCGAACCGCCGGCCACCCGCGGTTATCCGCCGTCGGTGTTCGGCCTCCTGCCCTCGCTGGCGGAGAGCGCGGGCAACGGCGAGGGCGGCGCCGGCAGCATGAGCGCCATCTACACCGTGCTGGCCGAAGGCGACGATCAGCAAGACCCGGTGGTGGACACCGCGCGCGCCATCCTGGACGGCCACATCGTGCTGTCGCGGGAACTGGCCGAGCGCGGCCATTATCCGGCCATCGACATCGGCCGCTCGGTCAGCCGCTGCATGAGCCAGCTGACCGCGGCGGAACACGCGGAGGCGGCGCGCGGCGCGCGCGGCGCCTGGTCCCGTTACCAGGAAGTGCGCAGCCTGATCCCCTTGGGCGGCTATGTCGCCGGCGCCGACGCGGACACCGACCGCGCGGTGCGGCTGATGCCCAGGCTGGAAGCCTTTTTGCGCCAGGGCGCGGCCGAGGCCGCGAGCTATGAAGACAGCCGCAACGGTTTGATGGAGATGATCGCGACATGAGCCAGCCCGAAGACGTGCGCCGCCTGGGCCTGATGGTCCAACTGCGGCAGCAGGACGTGGACCGCTTGCAAAGCGAGGTGGAAGGCAAGCGCCAGCTGCAGGAACGCTACCGCCGCAACATCCTGCGCATGGGCGAGCTCTGCGGCCAGAGCGGCGCCAGCGCCGACGCCGGCCATCCGGCTTTGGCGCGCAACTGCGCGGACTACAAGGGCGCGTTGCTGGACCTGATGGCCTCGCAGCAGCAGGACCTGCAACTGGCCGAGGCGGACGCCGCGGTCAGCCAGCGCGCGCTGCTGCAAGCCAGCCTGCGCCGCGAAGTGATGGTCCAGGTGCGCGACCAGGCGGCGGAAAGCCTGCTGCGCCTGCGGCTGAAGAAAGAACAGAAGCAAACCGACGAACTAGCCGGGCAAGCCTGGCTGCGCGGAGCGTGATTATTCACGGCAGCTCAAGAAAAGCCGGCCGGCGGTCGCAAGGGATAGTCATTAGCGTCGATCTCAATACCGGCGATCTCATCTCGGCGCGCCGACCGCGCTCCGGCCCGCGTACAGCGAAAGGATTCTAAATGGCTATCGATTTCAGCAAGACCCCGCCCTCGGCGCTGGCCCAGAACGCCGCCAGCCTGTATCTGCAAGACGCCCAGAACCAGCTGGACAATCAGAGCAAGGCGGCGCAGGCGCGCGGCGACGCGCTGAACAAGCTGCAAAAGGCCTTGCAAGACTACCGCAGCGCGCTGAGCGGCATCACCACCAAGAAGAGCCTGGTGGCGATGAGCGCCAGCATCAGTCAGGAAGGCTTCGGCAGCGTCAGCGCCAAGGGCAACGCCCAGCCCGGCAACTACTCGCTGTTCATCGAACAAGTGGCCACCGCCCATCAGCTGTCCTTCGGCAGCCTGTCCGGCGCCAAGGCCCAGGCCGGCGACAAGATCACCATCCGCCAGGGCAGCGACAGCTTTGAAGTGGACCTCAGCAGCGCGGACCGCGACGGCGACGGCAATTTGTCTCCGTCGGAGCTGGCTTTGGCCATCAACCGCGCCAGCGGCAACAGCGGCAAGGTCAACGCCATGGTGTTGAACAACGGCGGCGCCAGCCAGCTGGTGATGTCCTCCGGCAAGACCGGCGAAAGCGGCGTCGTCACGCTGGACCTGAGCCAGGTCAGCGACGCCGGCCTGAAGAGCGGCCTCGCCAGCCCCAAGGAGCTGACCAAGGGGCAGGACGCCATCGTCTGGCTGGGCAATAAAGACACCGGCGTGCAGATGAAGCAGGCGTCCAACACCTTCGACAGCATTGACGGGGTCAACCTGACCATCAGCAAGGCGATGAAAACCGGCGACACCCCGCTGCAATTGTCGGTGTCGCGCAACGAGGCCGACACCGTCGGCAATGTGCAAGGCTTTGTCGACAGCTACAACAAGCTGGCCAGCGCCATCTCCGATCTGTCCGCTCCGGGCAAGGAAGGCAAGACCGGCGGCCCCTTCGCCAGCGACTCCGGCATCCGCAGCCTGAAAGACGGCATCAACGGCCTGCTGCGTCAGGAATACGACGGCATCACCTTGAACCAGCTGGGCATCAAGGCCAACCGCGACGGCACCCTGAGCCTGGACAGCAAGAAGCTGAACGACACCCTGAAGGACAAGCCGGACGCGCTGGACCGTTTCGTCAACGGCGACAACAAGAACGGCGTGGTCAAGCAAAGCAGCGACTACCTGGACAAATGGCTGAACGGCAGCAGCGGCCTGCTCAAGCTGCGCAAGGATTCCGAATCCCGCATCCAGAAAGATCTGGATAGCCGCCAGCTGCGGCTGAAGACTCAGTACGACCAGAGCTACAAGCGTTACCTGACGCAGTTCACCCAGCTGCAGAAGATGCAGGAAGACATGCAGAAGACTCTGGGCATGCTGTCCTTCTGAATCCAGCCCGGGTTTGCTTGGCCGCACAGAATTCGGCGGGAGGGACCCCCTCCCGCCTATTGAATTAGAACAGGAGCACGACAACGTGGAATACGACGCCTACCGCAGCTATCACGCGGTCAATCTGGAAGCGCAGACCCACGCCGCCTCGCCGGTGCAATTGGTGCTGGTGCTGTTCGACGGCCTGCTGGAAGAAATGGCGCGCGCGCGCGGCCATCTGGAAAACCAGCGCTACGAGCAAAAGGGCGAGAGCATCAGCAAGTGCATCAACATCCTCAACGGCCTGTCCAGCGCGCTGGACTTCGATTCCGGCGGCGAGGTGGTCACCAATCTGGCGCGGCTTTACGACTACTGCGCCTACCGGCTCTACCACGCCAGCGTCAATCTGGACGTGGCGGCGCTGGACGAGGCGGAACAGCTGCTGATCAAGCTCAAGGGCGGCTGGATAGGCGTGCGGGACCAGCATGAAGCCGCCTGAGCCGGCCGCGCTGGAAGCCGCCATCCGCCGCGCCTGCGCCGAGCGCGACTGGGAGCGCCTGGCCGCGCTGGACCAACTCTTGGCCGAGCTGCTGCGCACCCAGCCTCAGGCGCTGGACGCCGCCGCGCGCGCCGCTCTGCGCGCCGCCTACCGCGACGCGCTGGAAGTCTGCCGTGCCGACTCCGCGGAACTACAAGACAAAATCGCCGCGCTGAGCCATCAGCGCGACGCGCAAATCGCCTACGCCGAAGTCAGCGACTGGAATCAAGCATGAACGTATCCTTGCCCCCCAATCTTCTCGCCGGCGGCGCGTCAACGCCCGCCGACGCCGCGCCGGCCGATCCCCTGCTGGACCCGAACGCAGCGGCGCCGGCGTCCGGCGGCGACTTCGCCAGCGCCTTGCTGGCCAGCCTGATGGACGGGCAGAACGCCGCGCCGGCGGCGGACGCAGACGCAGACGCTGAGGCCCCTGCGGGCGACGAGGCCAAGGCCGGGACGCCGGCGGCGCAGCCGCTCGCCCTGGCCGCGCCGCCGTTGCCGGCGACGCCGGCCATGCCGCAGCCGCTGGCTCCGACGCCGCAGGCCGGCGCGCCGGCGCAGCCCGGGATGGACGCGGCCGCGCTCGTCGCC
>NZ_JBMDJX010000090.1:0-364 GCF_057809415.1 Chromobacterium sp. FG22
AGAACACCGCCCTTTCACGGCGGTAGCCGGGGTTCGATTCCCCGTGGGGACGCCAGCATTAGCAAAAGCCCGTCATGGCGACATGACGGGTTTTTTGTCGTCCGCGCAAACCACACCACAAAGACAAACGGCTTGCCGCGTAAGCCGTCCGCAATAGCCATCTGGTTTGTATTGATTCGCGCAAGACCATTCTCACGCAAACCCATAACCCCTCCTCCGCTTGCGCCTGGGAACCCAAGCCTCGCGGGCTAAGGCGCACTCACCGAGTAAGGCTCCACAAGGCGCAACAGATCGTGAACAGCTTCAGAGCCTGTTCAAAGTCTCGCGAGCAAGGGCGAGACAAGGCGAAAACAAGCGAAAAAGC
>NZ_JBMDJX010000091.1:0-305 GCF_057809415.1 Chromobacterium sp. FG22
CACCCGCCAGGGCACGATGAACCTCAACGACAGCGCGCCCACCATCTCTCAGAGCGAGGCCGCCGTCGACAGCGCCTTCATGTACAACACCGGCTGGGTCAATCTGACCAATCTCGGCGAGGCCGCGGTGTCGTCACGGTTGCGCTTCCGTACCCCAGGTGGCGAGTGGGGCGCCAGCCAGGTGCTGGCCGCCACCGGCTTCAAGGGCTGGTTCCAGTTCCTGCCGTCCAACTACGGCCTGGCCGCCGGCCAGACCTGGGAGTATGAGCTCGAGCGCCTCGACGCCAACGGCCAATCGCTGGGCG
>NZ_JBMDJX010000092.1:0-300 GCF_057809415.1 Chromobacterium sp. FG22
CGGAGCTGAGTTTGGCTCTGACTTCGCCGGGGGTGTCGTCGAACAGCAGTTCGTTATATTGGCCGCCCTGGTGTTCTTTGGATTTGATGCCGGACAGGGTTTTGTTGGCCGGCAAGGCGCCCGCGCCGCTGAAGTCCGGGGTGGCGTGGCTGCCGTTGTAGAGCACGCCGGTGATCACCGGGCGGTCGATGTCGCCTTCGATGAAGTCGACCAGCACTTCCTGGCCGATGCGCGGGATGAATTGATGGCCCCAGCCGGCGCCGGCGCTGGGCATGACCACGCGCAGCCAGCAGGAGGATT